>DATCTQ010000054.1:0-9474 GCA_036567865.1 Candidatus Tyrphobacter sp.
ATCGTCGTCGACGAAGAGCAGCGCTTCGGCGTCATGCACAAGGAGCGTCTCAAGGAATATCGTGCGAGCGTTGACTCGCTCACGCTCTCGGCAACGCCGATTCCACGAACGCTGCACATGTCGCTGATGGGCGTTCGCGATCTCTCCGTCATCCGCACGCCGCCGAAGAACCGTCTCTCGGTGAAAACCGTCGTCGTTCCGGCCGGTGACGCCGTCGTCGCGCACGCGATCGCTACGGAACTCGACCGGAGCGGTCAGGTCTACTACCTGCACAATCGCGTGGAGTCCATCTACGCGCTGCGCAACAAGCTGCAGACGCTCGTTCCCCGCGCGCGGATTGCGGTCGGACACGGCCAGATGCGAGAACGCGAGATCGAGCCGATCATGCAAGATTTCATCGACGGCAAGACCGACGTGCTCGTGGCAACGACGATCATCGAAAACGGCATCGACATCCCCAACGTCAACACGATGATCGTTGAGGATGCCGACCGTTTCGGGCTCGCACAACTGTACCAGTTGCGCGGGCGCGTCGGGCGTTCGAATCAACAGGCGTATTGTTACCTCCTCTATCAAGCGCACAAAGCGCTCTCGGAGGAGGCGCAAGCGCGGCTCGAAGCGATCGTCGAGTTCACGCACCTCGGTTCGGGTTTGCAGATCGCCATGCGCGATCTCGAGATTCGCGGCGCCGGGAATCTGCTCGGCGCGGCGCAGTCTGGTTTCATCGCATCGGTCGGCTTCGATACCTACTGCCAAATGCTCGCCGACGCGATCGCCGAGCGGCGCGGGATGGCGGCATCGCTGGAGGAGCGCGGGGAAGCCGTGATCGACGTCAAGATCAGCGCCTTCATTCCCAACGATTACATCGCTCAGGTGTCGCAAAAGATCGCCGTCTACCAGCAACTCGCGAAGGCGCGTACGCAAGAGGAAGTCGACGAGATCGCCGCGGGTGTCCGCGACCGGTTCGGCCCCTTCCCGCTGCCGCTCGAGCGCCTCATCGAGCTAACGCGCCTGCGCACCATCGCACTTCGCAAGCGCGTGACGCGCGTGGTCGTCGACGCCTAGCGGCTGACGCTCGGCGTCGGGCCGGGCTTTGCCCTCGCACCCGCAATGATTCCGCGGTTCCAATCGCTTACGAAGAACCGCTTCCGATTCAGCGAGGGCAAGGTGCTCGTCGACCTGCCGCGCGCGCAACCGCCCGCGCAGCCCGAAGACCTATGGATGCCGCTCCTCCGCAGTCTGCTGGAAGCGCTCTAGCGCCTCGCGGCCGCCAAAAGGGCCGGGGGTACCCCCGCGCGAACAGGAGGCGCCGACCTTTCTCCCTGGAGTGATCAATGTCCAAAGCTCTCCGCCTCATTGCGGGCTCGGTTACGTTTCTGCTCGGTGCGGCGCTCGCCTCATGCGCGGGCGGCGGTTCGGTCGTGAGCGTGAACGGCCAAGCGATCAGCCGCTCGCAGTTCGATGCGAAGCTCGAGTCGAGCCCGATCGCGCGAAACATTCTGCAGCAGATGGTGCAGGAAGCCCTTATCGAGCAGTATGCCAAAGACAACAACATCTCCATCACCGATGCCCAGATCCAAGCGCGCGAAAATCAACTTCAGGCAAACTACCCCGGCACGCAGTGGTCGGAGATGCTTGCTGCCCGCGGCCTCACCGAGCAGGACGTCCACGACGCTTTGCGACTGCAGCTCATCCTCGACGCCGCCCTCGCGAAGAACATTACTATCGGCAATGCGGAGATCGCCTCGTACTTCAACAAGAACCACGCGGCATTCGATAAGCCCGCACAGATTTGCGCGAGCCACATTCTCGTCTCCGATCTTGCGACCGCGAACCGCGTCGAGGCGGCGCTCAAGACGGGTGGTACCGGCGCGTTCGCGCAACTCGCGCAACAGTATTCCGTCGATCCGGGCAGCAAGGCCAAAGGCGGCAGTCTCGGATGCTTCCGCCGCGGCGCGATGGTGCCAGCCTTCGACCAGGCCGCGTTCTCGCTGCCCGTCGGTCAAATCAGCAGACCGGTGAGGTCGCCGTTCGGATTCCACATCATCCTCGTCACCTCGAAGCAGCCCGCGGTGCGTGCGACGCTGGCATCGGTGAGCGATCGCATCAGGCTCACGTTGACGCAGCAGCAAGAGGCGCCGCTCGTCCAGCCGTTCCTGCAGAGCCTGCAGCAGAAGGCCAACATCAGCATCAACGATCAGCGATTCGCCGGACTCTTCCCGACGCCGATGCCGGCTGCTCCGGCACCGGGGACCGCGGCACCGGCTCCGCAAACGTCGAGCCCACCCGCCTCGCCGGCGCACTGACGCGGTCGCGCGTGACGTGATCGCGCGCATCGTCGGACTCGGCCCCGGCGATCCGGCATTGCTGACGCTCGGAAGCCTCGACGCGCTGCGCACGGTAGGATGCGCGGTCGCACTGCTCGCGCCACGCGAACTGGTCGAGTACCTTCGCTCCGCCGGCGTCGAGATCGACGCCGCGCTCGCGAGCGACGAGTCGCTGATCGTGCGCGGCAGCACGGAAGCGATCGCGGCGTTCGTCGAGCGCCTCGAAGCGGTTCGCGAACGCGGCGTCGACGTTGGGATCGGCGTGTTGGGCAATCCACTTTCCGACTTTCCCGGATTGCCGCCGCTGCTGCGCGCGCTCGACGCCCGGCGCATTCGCAGCAAGATCGTTCCCGGCATGCCGCGCGCGACGCTCTCGGAATCGATCGCGATGCCGCTCGTGCCGCTGCCGCCGCAATCCGCGCACTACTCGTGGGAGGATCTCGTCGAGATCATGGCGCGGTTGCGCCGCGGTTGCCCGTGGGATCGCGAGCAGACGCACCGCACGCTCGTGCCGTATCTCATCGAGGAGACCTACGAGGTGGTCGAGGCGATCGAAGAGGACGGCGGAGCCGAGCATGCGGCGGAGGCGCTGTGCGACGAACTTGGGGATCTGCTGCTTCAAATCGTCTTTCACGCACAACTGGCGACGGAGACCGGTGCCTTTACCATCGCCGACGTCGTGGACGCGCTCGCCAACAAGATGGTACGGCGCCACCCGCACGTCTTCGCGGATGCGGTGATCGAGGACGTCGACGCGCAGTGGCGCAGTTGGGAACGGCTCAAAGCGCAAGAGCGAAGAGGACGCCAGCGCAAGAGCCGCCTCGACGGAATCCCTCCACAGCTCGGTGCGCTGCAGCGCGGTCAACGCATGCAGGAAAAAGCGGCGCGCGTCGGATTCGACTGGCGCAGCGTCGAGGGGGTGCTCGACAAACTCGTCGAGGAGGCCGGCGAGTTGTCGCAGGCGCGCGCCCTTCGACAGGCTCAGGACGCCCGGCGAGACGACGCGCACGTGCGGGAGGAGTTAGGCGACGTCTTCTTCACGCTGGTCAACCTCGCGCGAACGTTGGGCATTGACGCCGAGAGCGCGATGCGCCAAGCCAACGAGAAGTTTCGCCGGCGCTTCGCCTACATGGAGGAGCGCGTCGTCGCGCAAAACAAAGTCTTGAGCGATCTGAGTCTCGACGAACTCGAGGAGTTATGGCAACAGGCCAAGACGCAGCCCACGACCGCGCCGTGATTCGAATCCGCATGAGCGCCGCGGACGCACATTACGGCGGTGACCTCGTCGACGGCGCGCGAATTCTCGCGCTCTTCGGCGACGTCGCAACGGAACTGCTCGTCCGCATGGACGGTGACGAAGGCCTCTTCGCCGGCTACGACAAGGTCGAGTTTCTCGCGCCCGTTCGCGCCGGCGATTACGTCGAGGCGAGCGGCCGCATCGTCTCGATCGGCAACACGTCGCGCCGTATGGAGTTCGAGGCGCACAAGGTCGTCGCGACGCGGCCCGAGATTGCCCCGAGCGCCGCAGAATTCTTAGCGGAGCCGCTGCTCGTCTGCCGCGCTACCGGCACGTGCGTGACGCCCAAAGAGAAGAAGCGGCGATGAAACCCGTTCACATGTTCATTGGAAGGACGTAACGTTCCGCGCGCTCCATTGAGACTTTATCTTCCATTGCGCCCTTCAGTGCCGGCGCGTCCTTTTCAACGAATCTAAGCCATTGCGCGCGATCGTGGAATTCCAGGAAATCTCTCTCTGGAGCGCTGTAGAAAACGACCTTCTTATGCTGTTCCAAGAGCCTCGCCACATTCAGCAGTGTGCCGACGCTTTTCCCGTCCCACAGCATGAATCCGTACTCGGCTTCCTCGGCCATGGCTTGGTCTTTCGCCGCGTAAAAAGCATAAGTTCCGCGAGGCGCAGTGGCGTGAATTTCGCGTGTTCGCCAGCCGCCTACATTGTTGCGACATATTCTGCCCGCGCAGAACACCTCGACGTTTCGATAGTTCTTTGTAGAAAGGTACTGTTGAACCGACCTATCGGCCCCGTTGGCGTCGCCAACCAATACGAAGAACTGACTCTCGATGATTCGATCAAGCTTCCTCAAGACGGATGCGCTTAGCCTTGAGATTCGTCGCGAGCCGCCAACAAATACCCTCGTCACTGGTTGCTCCGCGTCTCCGTTATCGTGAGCGCGAAGACTTCCGCAGCTTCACCCGTATCGTACAACGCCTCTGCCGCCGCATTTAGCGTTGCCCCGGAACGATACAAATCGTCAAACAGCAAGACCCTCTTCCCACTTGTCGTGGCTCGATCAACTTCATAGAGACCCTCTAACAGCCGCAGCCTCTCCTCAAGCCCGTAGACATCCTTGAGCGGCTGGCTTGGCCTTGTCGCTCGAATGCACTCCCTCAAGGGTAGCCGCGTCCTATCGCTGATCGCGCGTGCTATCAAGAGGACCGGCTGCAGGCTCCGTTGAGTTGATGGAGGCACGGGTATAAGGATATCACATGGCGGGCGCCATCGAGTAAAGAAATCTGCGGCTGCGTTCGCAATCTCGTCTACGGCAGCTATCTCCGAGGCGTACTTGAGTCGATAGAGAAGGTCCCCCAGTTCGGTGCGCGTGGTTTCAAACTGCATATGCCCGAATTCGTTGTACCCAAGCGGGACGCTAGAAATGGTGTGCAGATCGAGGGCGAACCCTTGCTTCCAGCGACCCATGATCCGCCGCGCGTTGTAATTGACCATCTGCTTATGTCTCCAGCGCCCCAAGGCTGCGCGAGCGCTTCACCTCACACCAGTCTTTCGTGCGTTCTTCTCTTCCAGAAGCGCTCGTAGTAGAAGAACTGCAGCAGCACGACGACGACGAACGAGATCGGGTAGCCCATCCACACGCCGTTCAGACCGAAGTAGTGCATGAGGATATAGGCCGAGGGCACCTCGATGCCCCAGATCGCAAAGATCCCGTTGATCGTCGGCCATACGACCGCGCCGCTCGAGCGCATGACGCCGCTCATCACGGCGCTGTTACCGAAGAGCAGGTACGACCAAAGCGTGATCATCAGCAGCGCGTGAGCGATGTCCAACGTGTGCGGATCGACGATGAACCACCCGATAATTTGCCAAGCGAAGACGTAGCAAGTCGCGATCAAGATGCCGCCGATGACGTAATTGAGCCCAACGGCCGTTCTCACGACGCTGCCGAGCATGTCCTCGCGCCGCGCGCCGATGCACTGCGCGCCGAAGATGGATGCCGTGATGCCGATGGACATCGCCGGAAACTGGACGTAGGAAACGACTTGGTTCACGGCGCCGTATGCGGCGGTCGCGCTGGAGCCGAAGCGGTTCACGAACGAGATGACCGCGATCTCTGCGAGCGACACCATCACGACTTGAATACCCGTGGGGATGCCGATGCGCAGGACCGTCCAAAGGATGCGCCAGTCGACGAGCATGTCGCGCGCCGTCTCGCGATCGAACTTCAACGGGTGATTCGTCAGGCTCAAGCGGATGAGGAATGCCAGAAACGAGATGCCTTGGCTCAACAGCCCCGCGACGGCGACGCTCACGACGCCGAGGCGCGGTAGCCCGAACCAGCCCGCGATGAAGGCGGGAGTAAAGAGGACGCCGAGGATCGTGCTGAGGATGAGAAAGTAAAACGGCGTGGTCGAATCGCCGGTGCCGCGCAGAAACGTCGTGTATGCGAGATACGGGAAGATGATCGGCGATATCAGGAACGCGACTCGGGCATAGGCATCGGACTGCGCGATGATGTTCGCCGGCGTTCCCAGGAGCTGCAGCATCGTCGACGAGAACAACGAGCCGACGATCGCTACCAGGACGCCGAAAGCGAACGTCGCCCCCAGCACGGTGCCTGCGATCTTCTTCACGCGGTGCTCGTCGCGCGCGCCGAAGGCTTGGCCGATCAGGACGGTGCTGCCGCTCGCGATGCCGATCAGGAACGCAAACAAGAGAAAGATGATGGGAAAGACGGCCGAGACGGCCGCCAGCGCGTCGGTGCCGATCATGCGCCCGAGGAACACGCTGCCCAGCGTCTGGGACGCGGTTTGCAGCAGGTTGCTCAAGATCAGCGGAACGAGAAAAACGAGGAAGATCAGCCATAGCGGCCGCGACGTGTCGAAGATGTTGACTCCGCGTCGCGCGCTTTGCGTCTGCGCCATGCTTACTCCCCAGCGAGCAGTGTATAGATGTCCTTACGCGCGTGGTCGACTATCTCGCGCACGCGCTCGATGGTTTCGGGCTTCGAGTTCGGGTCGAGTTGTTTGACCGCCGCGATCAAGCGGTCCAGGGCATCGCGCAGTTCGTCGGTCGGCTCCGGTTCCTCTTCCTTTGCCGCATCATCGAAGAATGCCGCGACGTCGGCAGCGCGCTCCTCCAAGAGCTTGCGCCCCTTCTCGGTGATCTCGTAGGTGCGCCGTTGCCCGTCGTCGCGGCTCGTGACGTAGCCCGACGCCTCCAGAAAGGAGAGGAGCGGATAGACGGAGCCGGGCCCGCCGCCCCAGCCGCGCTCGTGAAAGGCTCGGATCAAGTCGTAGCCGTGGCGGGGCAGTTCGGCTAGCAGCTTGAGCAGGATGAACTTCAGGATGCCGCGGCGCAGCTTTCTGCCGTGAGCACGCCCGCGCCGTCCGTACCGTTCCCATGGTTTCCACGAAGGGTCTTCACGCCACGATCTATCTCTCATATCGCGACTCTATGCGATATATCGCAATCTGTCAAGAGCGGGCGACCGTGAGGCTCGACAAGTTCTTGAAGGTCGCCCGTCTCGCGAAGCGGCGAAGCGAGGCGCACGAGGCGTTGGAGCACGGACGCATTCTCAAGAACGGCGTTCCGCTCAAACCCGCCTACGCCGTGAAGCCCGGCGACGTGCTCGAGATCTGCTACGCGACGCGGCGTGTGGTCGTGCGCGTTCGCGAGGTGCCGCTGCGCGTGACGCCTGCAGTTCGTCCTGCCGACTTGTACGAACAGCTCGAGGTGGTGCGCGAGGCGTGAACGCCGCGCTCACGCAGGACACGAGCAACGCTCTCGCCCGCGATCCGCCGGAGGCGACGCATTGCCGCGGCGCCCTCCTCGTGGCGCTTGTCTTCTACGGCGTGCGCGGTGGCCGCTTCGTCACTCATCGCAACGCGGTTGCGCGGCTCTTTTGGTCGCTGCTCGAGGAGCGAAAACGCTATCCGATCGCCGCGAACGCGACGACGCAGTTGCGGCGCGCGCCGCGGTTTTCGATCGAGGTGCCGCAGCGCCTGCGCCAACCGGCCGCTTTGCCGACGCTTCACTGCGACTGCCTCATGGAGGTTCGCGCCGCATTCATGACGTGCGGCTCGCTCGCCGCCGGCTCGCGTGGCTATCATTTGGAGTTCGCAGCGCTCGACACTGCGCGCGCACAGCGCCTGACTGCAATACTCCGCGCCGTCGGCTCGGCCCCCAAGCGCAGCCGCCGCCGTAATCGCCCGGTGCTCTATTTCAAAGACTTCGAGACGATCGTCGATCTGCTCGCCCGTGTCGGCGCACATGGCGCGGTGCTCGCCCTCGAAGACGTCCGCGCCTTGCGAGAAACGAAGAACCGCATCCATCGCTTGGTCAATACGGAGGCCGCGAATCTCGAGCGCGCCGCGCAGGCGGCTGCGGCGCAACGGCGCACGATCGAATACATCGAGCGCGAGCGCGGCCTTCGCCGGCTTTCAGCTCCACTGCGCGAGATTGCGATGCTACGCCTTCGATTTCCGGGCGAATCGCTCGTCGAGTTGGGAAGGCGCTGCCGCCCGCCCATCGGTAAGCCGACGGTTTCGAGCCGTCTTTTCGCGCTCAACCGGTTCGCCGAACGATTGCGGCAGGGGCAGCGCGACACCGCCCGGTAACCATCTTGCGCCATGCGTATCGGAATCAACGGCTTCGGCCGCATCGGGAGAAATTTTGCAAAAGCGCTCTTCGAGCGCCGCCCGCTGGTGGAGATCGTCGCGGTCAACGACCTCACGAGTGCCGCCGAGTGCGCGCACCTCTTCAAGTACGACAGTAACTACGGTGTCTACGCCGCGGAGGTCGCCGCCGATGCAGAGACACTGATCATCGACGGCCGCCGCATCCGCGTGCTCGCCGAGCGCGATCCCGCCAAACTGCCTTGGCGTCAACTCGGCGTCGACGTCGTCGTCGAATCGACCGGTCTCTTCACCGATGCCGCCAAAGCTCGCGCGCACATCGACAGCGGCGGCGCGCGCAAGGTCGTGATCTCCGCGCCGGCCAAAGGCGAGGACATCACGATCGTGCTCGGCGTCAACGACAGCCGCTACGACCCGGCGCGCCATCACGTGATCTCCAACGCCTCGTGTACGACGAACTGCCTGGCAACGGCGGTCAAGCCGCTGGTCGATCATCTCGGCTGGGTCAAAGGTTTCATGACGACCATCCACTCGTACACGAACGACCAACACATTCTCGACGCCCCCCACAAGGATTGGCGGCGCGCGCGTAACGCGGCGACGAACATCATCCCCACCTCGACCGGCGCCGCCAAAGCGCTCTTCCTCACGATCCCCGAGGTCGAGGGAACGTTCGACGGCTTCGCGCTGAGGGTGCCGACGCCGACGGTTTCGATGATCTATCTCGTCGCCCAGGTGAAGAAACCGACGACCAAAGACGAGCTCAACGCGATCCTGCGGCGCGCGTGCGAGAACGAACTGCGCGAGTACGTCCTCTTCACCGATCAGGAGCTTGTTTCGAGCGATTTCAAGCATGTTCCGTACAGCGCGATCGTCGACTCGAGGCTTACGAGCGCGAACGGCGATCTCGTGCAGATCGCGGCCTGGTACGACAACGAGTGGGGCTATTCGTGCCGCCTTGCCGAGCTGACCGCGATGATCCTCGAAAAGCTCCCCGCCGGCACGTGATCCGGGTCCGGACGCTCGCAGAGTTGGACGTCGCACACAAGCGCGTCCTCGTTCGCGAGGATCTCAACGTGCCGTTGCGACGCGACGGCGATCGCACGTTCGTCGCCGACACGACGCGCATCGACGCCGCCGTTCCCACGCTGCGCGCGTTACGCGAGCGTGCGGCGCGCGCCGTCGTCCTCTCCCACCTCGGCCGCGCGGGCGGGCGGCCCGATTCTGCATGTTCGCTGCGACCCGTCGCCGGCGTTCTC
>DATCTQ010000055.1:0-8900 GCA_036567865.1 Candidatus Tyrphobacter sp.
GGTCTGTGACCGAGCGGGCGACAACGCAGACGGGCCCTCGGGGCGCAAACCCGAAGGGCAACGGCGTTTTCGCCGCACCTCATCGTCGCTGCGTCGGTCACAGACTGCTTAGAGTATGCTCCCTCCTCGCTCCTCGATCTGCGGCGAAAACGCTCGTTGCGCTCGGTGCAGTGACTTCTTCAGAGGTTCCTTAACATGGATTGGACAAGCGTGCTCGACACGGGCGTGGGTGTCGGCGCCCTCCTCCTCGGCACGGGGGTCTTCTTCGCGATGATCGCGCTCGCTCGCGTCTTCTCGCGCCTGCAGTCGACGCTCGACGAGGTGGACCGCCAGATCGCCGGCCTCGCCCAGCCGGTGGCCGAGGCGCTCGAGCACGTCGAGGGGATCGCGGGCACGGCGGACGAGACGCTCGCCAGGCTGGGTGGCGCGGTCGCGTCATTGGAGAGCATCGCAAAATCCATATCGGGTACGACGACGCTCGTGCGGGAGACCCTCTCGCCGGCCATCGTCAACGTCGGGGCGACGCTCGCCGGCCTCAGTGCCGGTTTACGTCGCTTGGTTACGGGAAAGAACGCACGGGACAGGTCCGAGGAGTTGATACACCATGGCAAGTGATACGCGTGGCGGCTTTTTTGGCGGCTTCGTCGTCGGCGCGGCAATCGGCGCGGTCGTCGCCATCGCCTTAACGCGCGACGATGCGCGCGACATGCTGATCGGCAAAGCGAAAGAAGCGACGAACTTCGCAAAGGACGCAAGCGGCGACCTGCGCGGGAAAGTTACCGACGTGCGCGAGCGGGTCGCAGAAGCCGCATCGCAGTGGCAGGCGAATGCGACCGATCTCTACGAACGCGGACGCCAAGTCGTCGAGGACGCACGCAGTAACTTCGGGGACGAACTGCACTCCAGACCCGACGAATAGGAGCGAATTCTTGGACATCAAGGTCACGGTGCGTGAAAGCAAAGGCGACTGTTCCATCGTCGACCTCTCCGGGGAAATCGACGTGTACACATCGCCGAAGCTCAAGGACGCCATCGGCAATCTCATCGATCGTGGCGTGTACAATCTCGTCATCAACCTCGAGAAGGTTCGGTACATCGATTCGACCGGTCTCGGCGTGCTCATCGGCGGATTGAAGCGGGTGCGGGAGCACGGGGGTTCGGTCAACCTCGTCTGCACGAATCCGCAAATCAAGAAAATATTCGACATCACCGGGCTCGTGATGATCTTCGGCATCTTCGACAACGAAGATGCGGCGACGAAAGCGCTCGTGTGAACCAACCGGCATCGCGTGAGGCGGTGACCGACGTCGTCGAGTTACGCATTCCGGCTAAGGCGGAGTGGGTTTCCATCGCTCGGCTCGCGGTTTCGGCGGTCGCGTCGCGGTTGCAGTTCTCGATCGAGGAGATCGAGGACGTGAAACTGGCCGTTGCCGAGGCGCTCGTCAGCTCCATCGCGCGCGGCGGAAGCCGCATCGACATCATTTGCGAGAGCCTTGCCGACGGGTTGCGAATCCGCGTTCGCAACTTCGGCGTCCCCGAGCAGCCTGAGGTTATCGACGTCGCCAGCGTCGACGAATCTGCGGCGAGCAGCCTGGGGGTCTTCCTGATTCGTGCGTTGATGGATACCGTGGATTACGACGCACGCGCGGAGGGCGGATCGGACCTCGTCATGTTCAAGCGCCTGCCGGCGTAAATGCGGGAGCAAAGGCACGAGGTTCGCTCAGCGCGCGAGCGGACGCGGTTGCTCTTTGCGAGCTTTTCCAAAGCACGGCAGCGCCACGACGCGGCGCCCGACCGCCAGGATCCGGCGTATGAGCGCGAGCGCAACGAGCTGGTCGTCGCGCACCTGAACCTGGTGCGCTTCCTGGCCTTGAAGTTCGCTAATCGAGGCGAACCGCTCGACGATCTCGTCCAGGTCGGAACCGTCGGTTTGCTCAAAGCCATCGACCGCTTCGAGCTGGATCGCGGCGTCGAGTTCACCACGTACGCGACGCCGACCATCGTGGGCGAGATCAAGCGCTACTTCCGGGACAAGGGATGGGCGGTGAAGGTTCCCCGCCGCCTGCAAGAACTCAACCTCGCGGTGAACCGTGCGAGCGAGAAGCTCGCCGTCCAGCTCGGCCGCAGCCCGACGGTCGTCGAACTCTCGCAAGACCTCGGCGCCGGTGAAGAGGAAATCCTCGAAGCGCAGGAACTGGGGCAAGCCTACAACCTGCTCTCGCTCGATTCCGAGATTTCCAGCGACGGCGACCGCCGCTCGCAGACCCTTGCCGACACCGTCGGAATGACCGACTCGGGCCTCGAGACGCTCGAAGACCGGGCAAACCTCGAGCGTGCCTTCGCGGTGCTCTCCGGGCGCGAACGCGTGATCATTTACCTTCGCTTCTTCGAGTCGATCTCGCAGACGGAGATCGCCCAGCGCCTCAACGTCTCTCAGATGCACGTTTCGCGCCTCCAGGCAAAAGCGCTCGACAAACTCCGCGCGGTGCTGAAGGAGTAGCTGCGACAGGCGCCGCCCATCCGCGTACCGCCGGGTAGGAGACTCGGATACCGTCGCGATAAGTCTGGACGCGTAACCCCCATGAGAAGTCAGGAATTGCGCCAGGCCTTCGTCGATTTCTTCGTGTCCAAAGGGCACGTGCATCTGCCTTCGGCGAGCCTGATCCCCGACGAGATGTCGACGACGCTCTTCACGATCGCCGGTATGGAGCAGTTCGTCCCCGTCTTCCTCGGAGATCGGCCCGCGCCCGCGCCGCGTGCCGTGACCGTGCAGCGCTGCTTGCGCGTCGCCGGCGCGAAAAGCGACATCGAGAACGTCGGGCGCACCGGGCGGCACGGGACATTCCTCGAGATGTTAGGGAATTTCAGCTTCGGCGATTACTACAAGCGCGAGGCGATCGCGTACGCGTGGGAGTTCTCGACGCGCGTGCTCGAGCTCGACCCCGCGAAGCTGTACGTGACCGTGCATACCGGCGACGAAGAAGCTGAGCGCATCTGGCGTGAGGAGATCGGGCTCGAATCGTCGCGCATCACACGCTGTGAGGAGGAAAACTTCTGGACGATGGGGCCGACGGGCCCGTGCGGACCGTCGACGGAGTTGTTCTACGACAGCGGCCCCGAGAACGCGAGTTCTCCTGCGGATACCGGCCCGAACAAGGGCGATCGGTACATCGAGTTTTGGAACGTCGTCTTCCAGGAGTTCAACCGCGGCACCGACGGGCATCTCTCCGACCTTCCACGCAAAGCCATCGACACCGGCGCGGGGCTCGAGCGCATGCTCGCGATCTGCAACGGCAAGGTCTCGATGTACGAGACCGATCTCTTTACGGATTTGATCGCGGCGCTTCCTGACGGCAGTTCCTCGGCCTCGCCCCTTCGGGACTCCGTTCGGGACGACCGGGACGTCCGGCGCAACGTTATCGCCGATCACGCGCGTGCCGTCACCTTCCTCATCAACGACGGCATCTTCCCGTCGAACACTGATCGCGGGTACGTGCTGCGTTTCCTGATTCGCCGCGCGGTGCGCAACGGCCGGCTTCTCGGCTATCCCAGCGGTTTCTTGAGCGCGCTCGTTCCAGCCGTCGTTGCGTCGCTCTCGCCGGGCTACCCGGAGTTGCGCGCGCACCAGGAGCGTATCGAGCGAGCGCTCGCGCAGGAAGAGGCGAGCTTCGAACGGACGCTGGAGCGAGGAATGGCGATGCTCGATCGGCTGCTCGACGACGCGCGTGAAAAGGGGGCCACACGTCTACCGGGCATGGATGTCTTCACGCTGCACGACACGTACGGTTTTCCGATGGAACTGACGCGCGAGATCGCGGGCGAGCGCGGTGTCGCAATCGACGAAGCCGCCTTCCATGCCGAGATGGAGAAACAGCGCGAGCGCGCGCGCCGCGACGCCGAGAAAAAACGTGCGGTCGTGACGCTCGCCGAGTTACCGGCGATCACCAGCGACTTCACCGGGTACGAAGGGCTCGAAAGCGAGGGCGAGATCGTCGCGCTGCTGCGCGACGAGAAGTCCGTCGACCGATTGGCCGCGGGCGAGCGCGGCGCGATCGTCCTGGATCGGAGTTCGTTTTATGCCGAACGCGGCGGGCAGATCGGCGATCGAGGCACGATCCTGTCCGATAACCTCGCTTTCGACGTGCAGGATACGCAGTATCTCGGTGACGCGATCGCGCACTATGGCGTCGTCGTATCGGGCGAGGCGGCGGTCGGCGAGCAGGTTCGCAGCGTCGTGCACGATTGGTGGCGGCGCGAGATTCGGCGCCACCACACGTCGGCGCATCTCCTGCAGCGCGCGCTGAAGGACGTGCTCGGAGAGGACGTCGCGCAGGCCGGATCGTGGGTCGGCTTCGATAAAATGCGCTTTGATTTCCGCTGGACGTCCGGAAGCCTGACGCAAGAGCAACGGCTCGCGGTCGCGCAACGCGTCAACGAGATGATCCGCGACGATTCCGTGCTCGTCACGCGCGAGTTGCCGGTCGAGGAGGCGAAGTCGACCGGCGCAATCTGGATGTTCGGCGAGAAGTACGGGGAGCGCGTGCGCGTCGTGCAGGCCGGCCCCTCGATCGAGTTCTGCGGTGGAACGCACTCGCGCTCGACCGGCGAACTGGGTCTCTTCGTCATCCTGAGCGAATTTTCGATCGGAAGCGGCATTCGGCGGATCGAGTCGTGCGTCTCGGCCTCTGCGGAATCGTTCGTCGAGCGCCAACAAACGCTCGTCGGCAATCTGGCGGCCTCGCTCGCAACGACGCCCGACAAGTTGGGCGAGCGCGTCTCCAGTCTTCAGCGCGACGTGAAGGACCTGCAGACTGCGGTCGGGCAGTTGCGCGCGCGCCTCGCCGCGGCGGACGCACAAGAGTACGTTGCAGCCGCGGAGCGCAAAGGCGACCGCACCTTCGTCGGCGCCGTCGTTCCGGAGGCGACGGCCGATGCGCTTCGCCATTTGAGCCAAGCCATTCGCACCCGCCTGCGCAGCGGCGTCATCGCGCTCGCCGGCGTGGACGGCGATGGCGTGAGCCTCCTCGTCACCGCAAGCGAGGATCTCGTCAAATCGGGCGTGCACGCGGGCAACCTCGTGAAGCTCGCGACGCCGCTGGTCGATGGAAAGGGGGGCGGGCAGGCGGCGCAGGCGCAAGGCGGGGGGCGTAAGGCGGATGGCGCGAGCGCGGCCATTCGCGCGATTCGCGATGCCGTTCTCGAGTCATGAAGTTCGCTGCATTGCTCCTGCTTGCGGCATTGCCGGGCGTGTTGCCGGCGCCCCTCGATTCGCAGGTGGTCCTCGCGCGTTACGCATCGGCGCTCGCGAATCTGGCGGTGCCGAAGGCGGAGATCTTCACGTACAGCGTCTCGCAGGCTGGGCCTTCCGACATCGAGCAGCGCCATCGGATCTATCGCAGCGGCATCGAGGTTCGCGACGAGACCCTGGAACTCAACGGTGTCCCGCTACGCCACAAGATCGTGCGCATCTCGCGCCGCGCGGACGCGTACGCCGTGTCCTCGCTCGCACCGCGCGCCGATGCGTATGCATTGCTTTTCCTCGATGCGATTCGCGACGGCAGTCACCTCGATTACGTCTACCAGGCGATGCCGCTGATACGCTCGGCCACCGGATTCACCGTCGATCGCGTGACGATCGACGGTGAAACGTTTTTGCCTCGCGCGATCGATTTTCACTCGAGCGGTTCGGCCGCGAGCGGTTCAGGGAGGATCGAGTTCGGCCCGTTCGGAGGCCATTGGATGGTCGCGTCGGCCTCGGTGAGCGCGGTCGTCGCCGGCAGCATTGCGCGCGAGCGGATCACGTTCGGTGATTATCGCTTCCCCGCGATGCTGCCCCGTTCGACGTTCTTATAAAATGGCGCTGCACGTTGCGCAGCGCCTGGCGCTCCGTTTTGCTTCCGGCACTTCGCACCGGAAACTTCACTGCGCGCCCCCACGCGGACTCCGCCGCGCGGGCCCCCCTTTGTGAAGGAGCGGGCACTCCGTATTCTGGCGTGGCTGCTTCCGCTCTGCATCTACGTCGCGAGCGCGCGGCGCGACGTGTGGTTTTGGGACACGGGGGAGATGGACACGGTGCCGTGGATTCTCGGCATCGCGCACCCCACCGGATTCCCGGCGTACGTGGTGTTGGGTTTCGTCTTCTCTCATCTGCTGGCGTTTGGATCCGTCGCGCTGCGCATGAGCCTGATGAGCGCGCTCGCGATGAGCGCCACGGCGTGGTTCGTGGCGCGCACGGTCGACGACGAGGTGGGTAACCCATGGATCGCGGTTGGATGCGCGTGGCTTTTCGCCTTCGGTTCGATCGCTTGGACGCGCGGGACGCGCGCGGAGGTGCATGCCCTGGCCGCGTGCGCGATCGCGGCGACCATCTTCTTCGCATTGCGATGGTATAGAACGGAGCGACGCGGCGATCTGTACCTCGGGGCGCTCGTGTGGGGCATCGGGCTTGCGATCCATCCACTCGTTGCCCTGTTGCTTCCGGGGCTGTTGCTGCTGCTCGTCGCGCGCCTCCACACGCTGGAAGGCTGGGAACCCGCGGCCGCTGCGCTGCTCGCTTTCGCGGCGGCGGCGGTTTGGTATCCGTATCTGCCGCTGCGCAGCGCATACGTCAGCGCACACGCTCTCGATCCGACGCGGTCTCTCGGATTACCGGCCGGAGGAGCGTTTTGGGACTACGATCATCCCGCGTCATGGAGCGGCTTCGCTGCGCTCACCGGCGGCGGCGACTTCGACGTCTCCGGCGGCTTGCACGCGATCTTTTCGCAACGGACGTACGGCGCCGGTCTGGCGCCGTATATCGTGCAGGTCGTGAACGAAATGACGCCGCTCGGCATCGTCGTGGCCGTCGCCGGAGTCGTCGCAAGCGCGTTGCGCGATCGGGTGCGAACGACGGCGCTCGTACTCTTCGGGATTCTCTGCATTCCATTCGGTCTCGGTTTTCCGCCGGAGTCGGATCCGGACCGGTATTTTCTGCCTTCCTTCATCATCGCCGCAATCTTCAGCGGCGACGCGGCGGCGTGGCTGGCGCAGCGCGTTCCACGTGCAAGGGCGTTGCCCGCGCTGATCCTCGTCGGAATCGCTCTCGCACTGCTGATCGAAAACCGATGGATATTCAGCCAGGCGACCGACGAGCGCGCACGCGCGCTGATTTCCGACGTGCAGCGCGTCACGCCGCGTAATGCCGTGCTGGTCGCCGATTGGGAGAATGCGCCGCCGCTCGCCTACGCAGCATACGTGGAGCGCTCGTTGGGTCACCGCATCGTCGAGTCGGCGTGGCTGGGTGACGTCGCGAGCGACGTGCCGCGCTGGTCGGCGACGCGCCCGGTCTTTGCGGTGGGCAACTCCTCCGACCGCGTTCCCGGGTATCGGCTCGCCGCCGTCGCGCGCGGAACGGCGATCTACCGGCTGCTCCCGCGATGAGGCGCATTCCGCGCGCGGTCATCGCGGGTGCCGTCGCCTTCGTCGTGACCTTGATTCTCTCGCGCGGGCGTTCGACGCCGTACGACAACTACGTCCTGCTCGCTCGCGCCCTTCTCGAAGGACACGCGTGGATCGACTGGCCCGGCCCGTACATCGACGCGCTCTTCTACCACGGGCACTACTACGTCATCGAAGCACCGTTGCCGGCGCTGCTCCTGTTGCCGGTCGTCGCAATCTTCCACGATGCGAACCAAACGCTGCTCGCCGTCATGCTCGCCGCCGTTGCGATCGGTGCGGCATGGGAGTTGGGCGAGCGCTATGGGCTTTCGCCGGCGACGAATGCGTGGCTCTGCGCCTTCTTGCTGGCCGGGACCGATCTCTTATGGTGCGCAATGCTGGGGGACGTCTGGTTCATCGCGCACGTCTCTGCGGCATGCTTCACGCTGCTCGCGCTCGTGGAGTTATCCGGGAAGCGGCGCGGCTGGCTCGTTGCGCTCTGGGCGGCATGCGCCGCCGAGTCACGCTTTACGCTGCTGCTCGCGCTGCCGGTGTACGCGTACCTGCTCGCGACCGATCCGGATCGCCCATTTGTGGTGTCGCCGCGCGCGCGCCGCGCCCTCCTCTCGTTCGGCGGCATCCTGGTTCCCATCGCGGTGCTCTGGGCGCTGTATAACGAAGCGCGCTGGGGAACGTGGAGCGATATCGGCTACACGGCATGGTATCACCAAGACCAAGTCGGCATGCCGACGGGCTCACCTTTTCGGCTACAATATCTTGGCTATCAACTCCAGTCGTTTTTCGTGCAGGGGCCGTCGTGGATCCGCACCTATCCATGGGTGGTGCCCGGCATGAGCGGCGTCGCGCTCACGTGGACGAGCCCCGCGCTCATCCTCGCCTTCTTTGCCAGTCGTCCGGCACGCCTCGTCTGGGCACTATGGGCCGCGGCGCTCCTGGTCGCGCTTCCGAACTTCCTGTACTACGTCAACGGCTTCGCGCAGTTTGGGATGCGCCACGCGCTCGACTTCGAGCCGTTCCTCATCGCGCTGATGATGCTCGCCGTGCGCGAACGCTTGCCACGCTGGGGCATGGCTCTCATCGTTTACTCGGTACTAGTCGGATTGTGGGGCTGCTGGTTCTGGAGCGCGTTCGTGCGGTCCGGCTAGGGCGCTCGTGCGACCGGCCGCGCCGTGACCACCGCAAACGGATCCCCGTTGACGTCCGTAATCGTGGTCAGCCGCTTGAATCCGGGCCGACGAACGGTGTGACTCGCATCGGTCACGAGCAAGGTGCCCGGCGCAAAGCATGCCGGGTCCGTGATGTCGTCGATTTTTTGAAGTGGTAGGTCGACGATGTAGTACCGCACGTAGGTGTCGGTGGCGTACCACGCCGGCAGCACCGAGAAGCAGACCCGAGCGTAGCCCTCGCGGCGATCGCGAATGAAGGCAAACATGGCACGCGTCCCCGAGTCCCACGCATTCGGG
>DATCTQ010000056.1:0-26020 GCA_036567865.1 Candidatus Tyrphobacter sp.
AGCGCGCCGGCGCGCCGCGCTCGCGCTCGCGCCGCCACCAGCAGGGCGATGGCGGTCGCAAGCCCCATCCAACCCGTTCGCGAAAACGTGAGCACCATTGCGATTGCGCCGGCAAGCATCGCGGAGGCCGCAATGCCGCGCAACGCACTGCTTTTTGTCGTGACCGCAACGCCGTACGCGAACGGCAACAGTACGACCAAATACCCGGCTAGCTCACCCGGCAGAACGAACGTGCCGACGGCGCGCCCGTGAGCGATCACGTATTGTGCCGTCGGCCAGCGCAGCAGCGTCATGACGATCGCGGCGCTCGATGCGAGCGTGCAACTCACGAGCATCGACCAGACGATCGTTCGAGCGATCGCCGCTTCGTGGTAGTAGCGCAACGTGGAAAGATGCCACACGATGCCGAGTGCGAAGATCGCAAGGAAAACGAGACCGGCACGCGGATCGAATCCGAGTAACGCAGCGAACACACCGGCACCAAGCCATGCGAGCAGCGGCGCGAGCGTCGGAGGCGCCTCGCGCGGCGGTAGCACGAGCCGGACGGCGAAGACGAGTCCGAGCGCGCCGACGAGCGCAAGGAATCCGGCCGCCACCTGCGGCGGGAGCAGCGAAATCCCCGGTGGCTGGACGGGCGCCAACATGATGAACGCCGGAAAGAGCGGCACGACCGCATTCACCAATGCAAAGGCCGAGGCCGTGAACGCGCGCATTCCTCAGCGGGCTCCCGAGGCAATCGCTGCGACGCGCTCCGCGATCCGGCGCGATCCCCCGGGTGGCCCCATCCGTTCCCTACCGCTCTCGCCCAGTCGCGCTCGCCGTTGCGGATCTTCGAGCATCGCTCGCACCTCGGCGACGGCCGCTCCCCGATCCTCACGCAGCACGATGAGGGCCTCACCGAGAAGACGCTCTTGACGCCGGCGGTACCATGCGTGCTTGCGACCGATGCCGCGATCGAATGCGAAGATCGGCAGACCCGCCGCCGCGGCCGCCTCGTTCGCGGTACCCGCCTGACCGAGAACGAGCGACGAGCGGTGCAGCAACGGGCCGATATCGCCGCTCCATGCGCGGAGAATCGCGCGTTCGCCCTCCAAAACTTCGAACGGCACCGCCGGCAGCGGCGTCCGGCTCACGACGCGACCCGCCGCACGGAGCGTGCGCGCCATGCGCGTCCATTCGATGCCCGGGGCGATCGACAGCACGGCACCGAGCATCGGTAGGTCGCGTGCCACATCGGCGAAGACGTCGACGAGAAAGACGGCGTCGTCGTATGCATGCGCACGACTGCCGGGAAGAAGCGCGACGATGCTCTCGAAGCCGCTCGCGGCCCCGGCGAACGCCGGATCGCGCTCCTCGGCGAAGAGGTCGACGATCGCATTGCCCGGCGCCTGCGCCGCGACGCCGTGGGCGCGCAGGCGCGCCGCCGTCGCTTCGTCGCGCACGAAAACCGCACGCGCCCGTCGCATCAGGCGCTCCTCGCCGCGACCGTAGGGCGCAACATAGATGCTCTTGGCAGTCCCGACGTAGACAACCGGCGCGCGTACGCGCAGCGCCATCCACAACGCGAATGCGTCGCCGACGGCGACGACCGCCGCGTAGTCACGTGCGGTGCGAAGAAAACGCCAATGCGAAAGGCTCAGGCCAAACAAGCCTGCGCGCAGATCGCGCAGCAGGTTCGCGACGTTGCCCATGGCGATCAACCCACCACTCGGCATCTCCTTGCGCGGCCCGACCGCGCGTGCGAACTGCGAGCGCACGTCGCCGACGAGGGCCACGTGATCGCTCTCGATCGCCGGCGCGAGCGCGTGAAGCTCGGCGGCGATCCGGTCCGCGATTGCCGCCTCGCCGTGACCGTTGCTCACGAAGAGGATGCGCGTCACGGCGCTCCCAGCAGCGGCAGCAGATCGAAGCGCGAGACCGCATAGCGTCCGCGCCCCGCGTCGTATTCGAGCTCGGTGCGGGAGACATACCGCCCGTAAGGCCCGGCATGGACGATCGGCACCTCGCCGGAGTACTCCGGTTTGAAGAGCGTGTCGTGGCTGTGACCGCCCAGGATGAGATCGATGCGCGGCACCGCTGCCGCGAGCGCTCGATCCAGGCGCAGCCCGATATGCGAAAGCACGATCAGCGCATCGCCTTCCGGCATGCTTTGCGCATACGGCGCGACGGCTTCTTCGGGTGGGAGAAAGCGCCAGCCGAAGAGGCGCTCCCATCTGCTGCCGACGGGATACTGCATGATCAACAGGCCGAGCAGATGCACGCGTGGGGCACCGAGCGCTTCGTCCGAGCGCAGCACGAGCGACGGTACGAAGGGGAGCCGCCTCCCTTTGAGATCGATCAAGTTGGTGCAGAGAAGCGGGTGCTGCATCCGCCTCGCGCGCGCTGCGAGGAACGCAAAGAGATAGTGGAACTCGCGATTCCCGATGGCCTGCGCGTCGTAGCCTGCGCGGTCGATCTCCGAGAGGACCGGCTCGCGGCGACGATAGACTGTTTGGCTTCCGCGCAGGGAGTCGCCGCAATCGAAAAGCAACCCGGGGCGCTGCGCGCGCAACGCAAGCAACCGGTGGCTGAAACCGCGATGATCGTGCAGATCCGACGTGTGGTAGCACCGAATCATGCCGCGGCTCCCGCGGCCAATTGGACCGCGAAGGCCGCGCAACGGTTCAGCGCGCCCGGCTCGCCGAGCGCCTCCCGCAGCGCGCCGAAGTGCTTTGCCTGCCGCGTCGGATCTTCGAGGATGTCGTCCATAGCTCTCGCCAAGCGCTCCGGCGTCGCGTCGTTCTGCAGGTATTCCGGCACGATCTCCTCGCTCGCGACGAGGTTCGGCAGCGTGATGAAGCGGCCGCCGACGATCTGCTGTTGCATGCGGCGTCCGTACCATACGACGCTCGGAGCGACGACATACAGTGCAATTGCCGGAACGCCGAGGAGCACCGTTTCGAGTACGGCGGTACCCGAGGAAACCCAGGCCGCGTCCGCGTCGGCAAGCGCGGCGCGCACGCCGATCTCGACCCGCAAGTCGGGCGCTCCGAACGAGCCCGCGGCGCGCAGCAGCGTTCGCCGCGCGCGGGCATCAGCCGCGCCGAGCACGGCTCGGAGATGTGGTCGCGTACGCCGCAACTCCTCAAGGGCGCGCAGCAGCACCGGAACGTGCCGGTGCAGTTCGCCGCCGCGGCTTCCGGGAAGCAGTGCAACGCAGCCGCCGTCGCGAGGCGGCGCAGTCCGCGGTGCGCGTTCGGCATACTCGTCCAACAACGGATGCCCGAAGTACTGAATCGGCAATCCCCGGCCGCGATAGAACGCCGCCTGATGGGCAAATGCCGTGACCGGAATCACCCAACGACTCACCGCCCGTGCCGTGGCTTCGCGGTCGAGCCAGGCTCCCGGAGGGAAGATATCGAGAATGGGACCGGCGTAATGCAACCGCTCGCGCAGCGTTTTTGCCAGCCGCATGTTGAAGACGCCGAAATCGACGAGCACGACGAGATCGGGCTTCGTGCGCGCCACGTGGAAAGCCGTCTGCCACATCTGCAGCAGCAGCTTGGGGATGCGCGGGATCGCGGCCAACGGTCCCATGCTGGCCCAACCGGTGTGATCCCGCCAGAGCGCGGCGCCCTCCTCGCGCATGCGCTGCGAGCCGATTCCCTCGAATTGCGCACGCGGATCGAGTTCGCGGATCGCACGCATCAGCAGAACGGCGCTCAGCTCGCCCGACGCTTCACCGGTAGAAAAGAAGTAGCGCACACTCACGGACCCCGGCAGGCCTAGTGGCCTGTAACGGCTGGATGGGGTGCGAGATCGCGACGGATTTTCGTTCGGATCGAGGAGCGAAGAGGGAGCGACGCCGTAGCGTCGTGACCGATGAGCCGACGATGAGCCGGGCGAAAAGGCGAGCGAGATCGTACCATCATTCAGGCGTTACAGGCCACTACTTCAGGATTCCGCGTTGCGACGGCGCTTCGAGGAAGGCGATGACCTCGCGCCCCCGTTCCGTCGTCACGCTTTCCTTCATCGCCTCAACCGCACGCGATACGTTCATCTTCGGCTCGTAGAGCAGCTTATAGAAGCGCTTGATCTCGTTGCGCTCCTCGATCGAGAAACCCGCGCGCCGAAGGCCGACGCTGTTGAGCCCGTACGGCTTTGCCGGATTGCCTTCGACGAGAAAGAACGGCGGCAAGTCTTTGTTGATCTTACTCATGCCGCCGACCATGGCGTAACGCCCCACGCGCGTGAACTGATGAACGCCCGCCATACCACCGAGCAACGCGAAATCGCCGATCTCCACGTGTCCGGCGAGTTGCGCGAGGTTGCTCATCGTGACGCCGTTGCCGAGAATGCAGTTGTGCGCGATGTGAACGTAGGCGAGCAGGAAGCAGTCGTCTCCGACCGCGGTCACTTCGTCCTCCCCCGTGGCACGCTGAATCGACACGTACTCGCGAAGGACCGTACGATCCCCCACTCGCGTGAACGCACGCTCGCCGGCATACTTGCGATCCTGCGACGCCGCGCCGATCGTCGCAAAAGGGTAGACGACGCAGTCGCGTCCGATCTGCGTCCAGCCGTTGACGACGACGTGAGCTTGTAGCACCGTCCGTGCGCCGAGCGAAACGTTCTCGCCGACGATGCAGTACGGCCCGATTTCCACGCCCTCATCGATGCTCGCGCCGGGATGGACGATCGCCGTCGGGTGAATCACGCCAAACGTCTCACGATCGGAATACCGAGGCGTCGGCGCCGATCATGCGATCGTTGGAGTTGATCGAGAACATCAGCTCGGCAATGCACGCGATCTGGCCGTCGACCTTCGCCTCCGCCTTGACCCACCCGATATTCCGCTTGTGGCGCAACATGCGGATCTCCATGTCGAGCCGGTAGCCGGGGATGACCGGGCGACGGAACTTCGCGTTGTCGATGCCCACGAGATATGGAATCTTCCGCGCGAACTCTCCACGGCGCAGGACGACGGCCCCACCCATCTGGGCCATCGCCTCGATCTGATAGACGCCCGGAAGTACCGGATACCCCGGAAAGTGTCCTAGGAAGACCGGCTCGTTGAACGTGATGTTTTTATATCCGCGTACGAAAACCATTGGTTCGAGTTCGGTGATGCGGTCCACCAGCAACATCGGGTACCGATGCGGCAAGATCTCCATGATCTGCCGAATGTCCATCTCGGCCATACTTGATTGCTCCTCAGGCGCTTCCCGCAGGTTGCGTCGCCCGATGTCGAGCGCGCAGCGCCAGCATTGCGCGAGCGTGTAACTCGTGGCCGCTCTTGACGGCGATGACGTCGCATCGCAGCGCGAAACCCAACAGCGCCAGATCGCCGAGCAGATCGAGCACTTTATGGCGCACGACCTCATCGGGCCAACGCAGCGGCTGCATCGCACCTTCCGGCGAAAAGATGAGCGCGTTCTCGAGGCTGCCGCCGCGTGCGAGGCCGCGCGCGCGTAGTGCCTCCACTTCGTGCAGATAGCCGAAGGTGCGTGCCGGTGCGATCTCGGTACGATAGATTTTCGGATCCATCATGCAGTCGAAGTACTGCACGCCGACCGGCGGAGGAAAATCGGCCAAGAAACGTACGCGCAGGCGTTCGCTGGGGAGGAGAATCAACGCGCGATCGCGCTCGCGAATCTCGAACGGCTCGTCCAGCTCGAGCATCGTGCACGGCCGGTGCTGCGACTCGATACCTGCGGAGGCAATCGCGTCGGCAAATGCCTGTGCGCTGCCGTCGACGATCGGAACCTCCGGCCCGATGACCACCAGCTCGGCATTCGTGACGCCCAAGCCGACGAGCGCCGAAAGTACGTGCTCGACCGTCGAAACGCGGCGCTCACCCATCCCGATGACCGTTGCGCGCGAGGTGTCGACGACATATTCGGCCGTGGCGGGCACGTGCACGCCATCGAGAAGAAACTGCAGCCCGAAATCCGGTGCGGCCGGGCGAATATCGATTCGCGTGTCGGCGCCCGTATGCAAACCGACGCCTTCAAAACGAACGGCGCTCCGCAACGTCGTTTGCATCAATTGCGTAGCCTCAGTC
This sequence comes from Candidatus Tyrphobacter sp., assembly GCA_036567865.1. GTDB lineage: Bacteria > Vulcanimicrobiota > Vulcanimicrobiia > Vulcanimicrobiales > Vulcanimicrobiaceae > Tyrphobacter. Next base: position 6,044 of record DATCTQ010000056.1, read on the forward strand.
CGATGCGGACCCTCAGTCCGAGCGCTCTCGCTCCAGCGCTTCCACACGAGCGATGAGTTTGGGCAGCCTTCGGAGCATGACCTCCGTCTTGAGATGTTCGCGGTGCTCGCGTCCCGGCATACCCGAGAGCATCGTGCCGTCCGGTACGTCGCCCCAGACGCCGGTCTGACCGGCAATCGTTACACCAGAGCCGACCGTGATGTGCCCCTTGAAGCCGACTTGGCCGCCGACTTTGACGTAATCGCCGACCACGGTCGAACCGGCGAGCCCGGTCAACGCGGCAAACGCACAATGCCGGCCGATGCGGCAGTTGTGACCGATCTGCACGAGGTTGTCGATCTTCGTTCCCGCGCCGATGTACGTGCTTCCCGTCTGCGCGCGATCGACGCACGTATTCGCGCCGATCTCGACGTCGTCGTCGAGCACGACGTTGCCGATTTGCGGAATCCTTTCCAATCGTCCGTCGACGAACGCCCAGCCGAAGCCTTCGCTGCCGATAACGCAGCCGGCGTGCAGGACGACGCGTTTGCCGATCACGCATCCTTCCATGACGCTCGCCCGCGGATGCAGCCACGTCTGGTCGCCGAGAATCGCGCCGGCTCCGACGTACGCACCGACGCCGACGATGCAGCCGGCACCGAGCCGCGCGCCCGCTCCGATATATGTGTGTGCGTCGAGATACACGTCTCCAGGGAGGTCGGCGCCTGGCCCGACGAGCGCAGAAGGATGGCGGAAAGGCCCCCGCGGGCGCGGCGGGCGTAACTCGCGCAGCAGCGCCGCGAGCTTCGCGCGCGCGTTTTCGACGACGATCAGCGGCTTGGGGGATGCTTGCGTACCTGCAACCGCGGCGTCGACGAGCACCGCTGCGGCTTTGCTGCGAAGCGCGGCCGCAAAATAGCGCTCGTCCACGGCGAAGGTAAGCGCGTCGCTTTCGGCCTCGTCGACCGAGGCGATGCGCGCGATTAGCGTCCCGGCATCGCCGACGACGCGACCGCCGACGCGCTTCGCGAGTTCGCCGACGCTGCCCAGCACCGGGCCTCCGCTACGAGGAGGTCGGAGCGGGCGTCGCGCGCTCCGTGATATTCAAAATCTTCTCCACGTCCGGGGTAATGTCGATGCCGCCGTATCCGACGCCCTGACGCGTCAGCACGAGCTTGAGCCCGCGCTGTCGCGCGACCTGCGACGCGGCATTTTGCACCTCGGCGGTCAACTGTTGCGTGATTCTCCCGTATCGCACCTGGAGCTGCTGCGCCTCGCTCTGCTTCTGCGCGTTGCTCACGTGGCTCTGGGCGATCGTTTGCTCCTGCATCATCAACTGCGCCTGGTAACCTTGGTACTGCGACCAGTTGGCCACGATTCGCGACGTGTCGACGAGACCGACCGAGCTCGACGGCGCACAGCCCGCAAGAAGGATGGTAAAAAGGCCGATGAAGGTGGTTATCTTATTCACTCGTGTTCGCTTTCGATATCATGGATGAGGTCATTGGTCATGTCGTAGCCGCCGGCGGCTGCCGTTACGTTGGAAAAGACCACGCTAAAGCCCCTGTCCTTTGCAAGGCGCTCGGCCTCGCGCTGAATGCGGCTAAAGATTTGCTCGTAGAGCGCTTGACGCTGCTGTTGCAGAATCTGCGTTTCCTGTGCTGAGGCGGAGTTCGCGGCCGCGTCCGCTCCGTGCAGAAGCGCATCTTGTACGATCAGCGCATCGCGCGTTTCGGCATACGTCGCCAGAACGTTCTGCACGTCGTTCTGATACTGCTGCTGGAACTGTTGCGCGATCGCTCGAATCTGCGCTTGCGTGGCCGGGCTGATCGAAGCGTTGGGTGACGGCGCGAGACTGCGCAGCTGCGCGCCTACGGCGTTGCGACGCCCGACGAGCTTCGCTTGCGTCTCGCTTTGGATCTGCGATAGCTGAGCGCGAATCGCCGCATTGGTCTGCGCCGTCACCTGCGCGCGATATGCGGCGAAGGCCCGTTGATCGGCTGCCCGCTGCACGGAAATGGCGGCCGCTTCGCGCTGAGTGATCGCGTTCAACTGCGCCTGCAGTTGCCGCCGGGTCGCATCGTCCAGCGCGAGCATCGAAAGCCGCGTTTGGATGGAAAGCCGCTTTGCGGCGTCTTGTTGCGACAGGCGCAACGACAGATCCGTTTCCGCTTGCTGCTCCTGCGATGCCTTCGCCTGCAGCTTTTGATAGCCTTCGCTCTGCAGTTGCCGCACGAGGCTGCCGGCCGCGCTGTTGCCTTGCTGCACGACGCTTTGCTGGTACGCCATGTAATCGCGCCCCGCCTGAACCTGCGCCGCCTGCACCTGCTGCGCGGAGACCTGCCCCATGGCGGCCGCCACGTTCGCGCCGCTCACGCCCGCGGCCGCAAGAGCTTTCGCAATCGCCGTGCGGGCATGCGCTGCGTACTCCTGCTGCTTCTGGGTGACGATGCGCTGCGTGCGCTGCTGCGCTGCGGCCATCTCCGCGCGCAACCGCGCGTCCTCTCTCGCGATCTCCGCAGCGCTGCGCGGAACGCGCGGACCCGCAGCCTCCAACGTGACCATCGCAATGGCATCGTCGATGTGCGAGAGCTGCGGATAGAGCGGATCGTGCGCCATCACCGCATCGAGGCGAACGTATGCGATGCCGCGGATACCCGGCGAATTGACGTCGAGCCGATTGCACCCCGGCAACGAAGCACCGGCCGCGCAGAGTGCGATCAACGCCGCTGCCTTACTTACTGAGCGCATTCTGGACATCCGTCGTGATGTCCGCGCCCCCGTATAGGATGTCCGCATGATCGATGACCAGGAGAAGACCTTTGCGCCGCGCCACCTGGCCGGTCACGTCTTGAACGTGATCGAGCAGCGGTTTGAGCACTTGGTTTTGCCGATTCGTCATGGCGGCGCTGTACGCGGCCGTAACCTGCTGTCGCTGCGCATCCGACGTCGCGTGGGCCAACTGCGGCGCGTAGATTCGCCGCTGCTGCTCGGCGAACGCCGTCATTTGGTCGCTGGCCGCTTTCACCTGGGGTGAGTTCTCGAGGGCCGATTGATCGACGAAGCCGATCTCGGAGGGCGGCGGCGCCGTACCGAGCGGGAGGATGGATTGCGAGCTTTGCAAGAGCCGCAGCACCTGCTGTGTGATATCTTGCCCGCCGTAGATGATGATGCGTTTGTCGACGATGACGGAGAGGTTCCTCGAAGACGCAACCGACGCAATCGCGAGTTGCGCCCGCATGAAAGCCGGGCCGGCCAGCGTGCGCTGCTGGTCGCTGAACCGTTGCTGGAACTGTGCGGAAACGCGTTGGCGATCTGCGGGCGTCGGCGCGGAGCGCATCGCCGCCGCAAACTGCCGGTCCAACTGCGCCTTGAAGGCCGCGAGCTGCCGGTTCACGCTCACGAATGCCGGCAGCGACGCGAGCGCCGATTGGTCGAGATAGCCGACGTCGGTGAGATCGTTCGCCGTCGCCGCAGGCGCGACGGCGGTCGTTAGTAACGCCGCAGCAAAAAGAGTCGGAAAGAAACGTTTCTTCATTATTGTACCCAATGTGAGAAGGAGTAAGGTCTTAGAAGCTCTGGCCTATGCCAAAGCTCGTGTGGAAGCCATTGTAGCCTCGCGCGAAGTCGACGCGCACGGTGTGCAACCCTAACTGCGGCACGTCGAAACGCAGGCCTACGCCGAAGTCGCCCAAGTAGCTCCATTGTGCCGGATAGCCGGTGATGCGATTCGTAAACGGGTCGAGGAGCGGTTGCGCCCCGCGAATATGGTAATCGAGTTCGTCGCCGAACACGGCGATCGCCATCTGGCCGCTCGCCAGCAACGGCTGCCGGAACTCGATCTGCCCGAGAACGGCGTCGGTGCCGTAGAACACCTGGTTGTAGCCACGCATCTGTTGATCCGAGAACGTAAAGAGCGAACTCGGCGGAATGACGCCCGTCGACAGATCCCCGACGAAGTGCACGCCGATCGTCCCCGAGCGCAGCACGGGGAAAAACTTCGCGAAGTCCAGCGTCGCTTGCGAGAAATGGAAGCTCGAGCCGATCGCAGAGGTAGAAATCGTGTCGTTCAGAGAGACGTTGATGCCGCGGCGGGGGTTATACGGATCGTCGGTCGTGACCGCCCGGAGTCCGAACGTCAAGAGATCGAGGCGATATGGAAGCCCGGTGTTGACGTTCGCGATCGAGCTCGCCGCGATGCCGAAGGAACCGTTGCCGTTTGCGAGGCTGGAGTTCAGTGGGTTCGGCGTTGGGCCGACGAATACGTTGGGCTGATACGATTGGAAATAATACGGCGACGGAACCGTGGTATCGTAACGCACCACTTCGCCGGTCGCTCCGAGCAGGAGCTGCACGTAGTCGTTGAGGCGGCGCCCGAGTTGCGCCGTGATGCCGTTGGAGTCGGAAACGCTCGTCGCGATCGCATTTGAGACCTGGGCGCTGCTCGAGTTCGAATACAGCGTCACCGGAATCGGTACGGGCGTCCCGCCGACCGAGGGGATGCTTGGGATCGTGCTCGACGACACCTGGTAAATGGGATAGAAGTAGGTCGTGCCGCTCGAAAAAATGCTCCCCGTAAGGCTGTATTTCTGCGATTGCGGCGTGTGGCCGAGGTATGGAATCGAGCCCTGAATTTGGGCCAGCTTCGTGCGCGAGCCGCCCTCGAACTGGATCGAGAGAGCGTTGCCGGTACCATGGAGATTGTTGTCGGAGAGGCCCAGCGTCCCGTACAATCCCTCTCCGGTCAGGCCGCCGGAGTAACCGAAGCCGACCGACGCCGATGCGGTTCGTTGCTCCGTTACGTGCCAGACGAGCGTGACGTCCTGTGGTTTGCGCGGATCGGGCCCCGGCTTGATGTCCGGCGCGACCTTCGAAAAATACTGCGTCTGGTTGAGCCGCTCGTAGTCCGCCTTGATCGCGTCGGTATTTACGACCATTCCCGGCACGACGCGGAGATCGCGACGAATCACCTGGTCCTTCGTACGCGTGTTGCCGGTAATCTGCACGACGGCAACGCGCATCACGTAGATGTCGTATTTGACGTCGGCCGTACCGGCTCTCAGATCGATCGACGACGGGTCGATGCCGCCCTCGAAGTTCCCGAGTTCGAGGCGGAACTTGTCCTCGTAGAGGTGCTTGAGCGCTTGAACGTCCTTGTCGCGAAGTTCATCCGAATACTCCACTCCGGGCCTGACGTTGAGGATCGGGAGGATCAGCGTTGGCGGCAGGAGCGGGTCTCCGCCGATCAAGACGTGCCGGATCGTCAGGCCTTCTTGGATCTGCAACGCAAGTTGGCCGGTGGACGGATCGAGGTTGATGTCTTTGACGTGCGTGGGCACCTGGCCGCCGTAGCCGATGCGCTCGTAGTAGTTGTTGATCTTCAGCACGTCCGAACGGAACGTGTTCGTGTTGAACACCTGCCCGACGGCAAGGTCCATCAGCGCGAGGAGCGTATCGCTCGGCACGTGCACGTTACCGCTGAAGACGATCTTCGTGATCACGGGGTTTTCGACGACGCGATACGAGATCGCGATCCCACCGGGGCGCTGCCGGACGAGCGGTGGCGCCAATGCGGCGAAATAACCCAGCGCGTTGATTCGCTGCAGGTCCCCGCGCACCACGCGCGGATCGAACGGTTGCCCCGGGCGAGCCTGCACGACCGCCATGATCGTGGCGGTCGGGACGTGCACGTTGCCCTCGACGTCGACCGAGACGATCTTCGGCACGGGTGCAGGTCGCGCCATCGACGGCGCAAGGATCACGAGCGCTACGGCCACGGCAAGCGCACCGCCCACCAACCGAGACGGGGTGAGCCGAGCGCGCCGAAGGTCACTGGTCATGCAGGCGTCGTTTACCTCAAAGCAGAGCGTTCCGGGTCATCTATGGAAATGGTCACGCGCGTATACGCGCGTGTAGCGGTCCGCGTCGCGGGTGTTCGCGGCGCCCATGCGGGCTCCTTGCGGGGCGCTGCTCTGAGGATTTCCTGAGAGCAGGCCGACTGGGGTCCCGCGCGGCTGCGCAAGGTGCAGCGCTATTTAAAGAAGTGCTGGAAGGTGAAGCTGAAGCCGCTTTGCCCTTCGAGAGGCTGCCCGAGCAGCAGCACCTGGCCGAACGCCGTTCCCGGCGATTCGAAGAGCCGCGACTGCCCCGTCTGATAGAAAAATGAGAGCGAGGCCGCGTTCAACTCGTTCGGCGCGACTTGGATGCCGAACGATTGGCGGTTCGGCAGTCCGAAGGTGGAGGAATAGACCGCGCTGACCGTCTTGCCCAAAACGCGCCGCACCGAGATGCCGACGTTTCCAAAGTATCCGAGCGTGAGGTTGACGTCGCTCACGCCGAGCGTTTCGCCGAGCACGTTCTCGATCGGCGCGAGCAGCCCCGACGCAAACTGCGCGTTGAGGATGCTGAACGCTTCCTGGCTGACCGTGAGCGTGCCGTTGCGCTGCACGAAGACGCCGCCCGGTACGGGTGCATTGTTCACGGCCGCCGCAGCGCCGCCGGGAATTTCTATCTGGTATGGATTGAACTGAATGCCGCTCACGAAACCACCGAACGGTGCAAGCAGCGCGATGATCTGATCCCGCGAGTAGCCAGGCGGATCCGACGCAAACTCGACTTTGAGATTATCGACGGGACCGGAGACGGTGATGGTAATCTCGGCGGAACCGAACGGGTTGCGCGCGACGTCGGGATCGGGATTCACGACATTGGCCGTGCCGACAGCGTATAACGTCGGAACGATGCCGTCGGCGGGGGCGAAGGTCACGACCGCCTTGAGCACGCGGAACGAACGATCGAAATAGGTGAGCGTTCCTCTGGTGGAGGCGAAGCTTCCGTCCAGCGTCGGCGCCGCGAGCGTGCCGCCGAGCGTCGCACTTCCCGTTCCTCCGGCATCGAGGCCGGCACCGTATCCGGAGCCGCGAACGAGCACGTTCGCGCCCGCCTTTAGCTTCAAGTCGAAAGCGAGCGGCCACGACCGGCCGGTCGCGCTCCCGTTTCCACTCGAGCCGAGGAAAGCGGCAAAGGGTATCGTTGCGTTCGTCATCGTCGCGTCGCCAGAGAGCAGCGCATTGCCCGTCGAGCGCGTGAGATTGAGGGTTCCGTCGACCGTCGCGGTTCCGTACGTCGGCGAGTTGAACTGCGCGCCGTGTGCGACGATCGTGCCGTCGAAGCTCGGTCCGGACGGCCCCGAGAAATCGGCATGGCCGGAGAGCGCCACGTTCCCCGAGCCGAGGTTTGCGGTGACGTGCTGGAGGGAGAGCGACGAACCGGTGAACGAGAGCGTCCCCTGCGCCGCCGAGATCGGCGCGCGATCGAAATCGCTCTTGTACGCGCCCTTGGCGATCGTCACCCTTCCCGATATCCGGGGGTTCCCCACCGTTCCCGCGATCGACGCGTGGGCCCCGATCAAGCCGCCGAGCTCGGTGTTGTGACCGAAGAGCGTGTTGAAGAGCGAGGCGTCGACATCGGTCGCGTCCAGCGTGAAACTCACGGCCGTGTTGCGCGGCAAGCCGAAGGGGCGAAGGCGAATCGGGAGGTCGCCTGCGAGCGTGGCCGTGCCGTGCGTGAAGGTCGCGCCCGCGTTGTGCAACTCCAGGCGATTCGCGTGAAGCCGAACGGAGCCGAAGAGCGTCGAGATCGGCACGCCGACGACGTGCACGTTCTGCGCGCTGAACGATGCATCGAAGAGGGGCGCAGCCAGAACGCCGCCGAGGTGCACGTTCCCCTGGAACGCTCCGCTGACGGGAACCTGCGCCTTCGTCAGGTTTGCGAGGAAGGCCGGGAGATCGTTCGTTGCCGCCTCGACGCGAAGATCGATCGGATCGCTGCGCTGCAAGCCTACGCTTCCGTTCGCGCGCGCGGTAATGCCGGGCCCATGCAGCTCCGCGCTCTCGACGACGAAGCGCCTCCCCTGCGAACCGAACGCGATGTCGAACGCATCGATCGGGAAGCGCCCCAGCGTTCCGTTGCGCAGCCGTGCCGAACCGTGCAGCGCAAGCGCGGGATAGGTACCGATCATCGTCGCATCGCCGAACGCCCGCCCGGTGATGGGCACTTGCGGAAACCCGACGGCGGCAACCCAAAGCCCCAGATCCAGATTCTCCACGGACGCGCTCAGCCGGTATCGCGAGCGCTCGACGGTCAACTGCCAACGCGCTCCCGGAGAAAGCACGACCGAGCCTTGCGCTCGAAGGAGACCCTCGGAGCCGCCGACGGTCAGACTTCCTGAAACGAGATTACGCCGGCTCGACCAGACCGCACGGGTATCGCCGATCGGCAAGCTTCGAAATCGGAAGCCGCGTACGTCGACGTTGCCTGTGGTCGTGAGCCTGGAGCCGGCCGAAAGCAAAGAGAACGCGATCGAGCCTTTCCCTGCTAGCGTGTCGCCCGTATCGAAAAAGTTGTTGAAGTCGGAAAGCGTCGCCGAACCCGATCGCAGCTGCATGGCATTGTGGCCGGGCTGCGCGATCGCACCGAAGTCGGCACGCGTGCTACCGACGAGCACGCTTCCATCGCCCACGCTGACGCCGTCCACGCCGGCTGCGATGCGCGCGCTGCCGTCGAGGAATGGAAGACCGTTGACGCTTCCGGCGGGTACGCCGACGATGCCGCTGACGCTGGGGGCCCAGCCCGCTCCGCGAATGGTGAGGTCGGCGTCGACGGTTCCCTGCGTCATGAAGGATGGTTCGCCGAGCGCGTGAAGCGCCGAGCCGATGTCGGCGGCCGGCACGACGTCGTGCAGATCGTACGTCGGAGATCCCGAGAGCAGCGCGCCGACGCGTCCGCTCGCAAAGCCGTAGACGCCCGCCACGCCCGCGACGACGTGATCGAGCGCGAGCGTGCTGCCGCTCAGCGCGATCGCGGCGCTCCCTTCGACGGGGTAGCCGCGCGCGCGACCGCCTTGGAGGCTGACGTCGCCGTTGAACGACGGCAGCGGTGCGCCCGCCCGGATGTCTCCGGCAGCCGCTAGGCGGCCCGAATCGAGCGGCAGGCCCATTCCGCGCAGCGCCTCCACGTCGACGCCGTGTGCGACGAAGGCGAGTGCGTCGGCTTGCGGCGCCCTTCTCGACGGTGCGGCGAAGCGATAGCTCCCCGCGGCAACGGCGTCACCGCCCGCCGCGCGGACATGCGCGGCGTACACCTGAATCATCCCGTCGCCGACCACGAGCGTGCCGTCGGCCTCCGAGATCGGCACGCCGTCGATCGAGGCTCGGCTCATCTGCAATCCGCTCGCCTGGACGAGGATGCCTTGCGGTTCCAGCCCTACGGCCACCTCGCCGCGAGCGGCGCCGTATGCGGCGACGCCGGAGAGCACCGGTCGCAGCCCATCGAGCGTTCCGTCGAAGCGGCCACGCGCAAGAATCCTCGAGCTGGAGAACATTCCGTTCCCCGCAAACCTTCCCCACGGACCCGTCGCGTCGACGTGCGAGATCGCCGCGCTCGAGATGCCGCCGTCGAAACTCGCGTTCAGCGAGCTGAAGGGAACCGCGGCGATGTTCGTTCTCCCGGCGGCGACGCTGCCCGCGAGGATAAACGCGCTCGCGTTGCCGCCGCCGATGATGCCGACGCTGCGCACGTCACCGGAGATCGGTGGCATCTGCGGTATCGTCACGCCGGGCAGCGCATTGCGCTCGGGCGCGCTGCCGCTCAGCGAAAGATCGCTGCCCGAAACCCAGAACGCGCTCGTGCCGTCGGGGCGATCGAGGCGGAAGCCGCCTGCGAGTTCGCCTCGGCCCGCTCGCATCCAGAACGGCGCGACGTTCGCCGTCCCGTTCGGCTCGAAATCGAAGAGCGCCGCGGCGCGATCGACGCCGCGCTGCGCCGCAAGCCCGCCCGCTACGTGCAGCAGCAAGTCGTTGCCGTCGACCGCGGCGTTACCGACGAGCGCCTCCGAGCCCAGTAGTTCGCCCGCGTACGGTAGGCGATTCGCCGGCGCCGTGAAGCGCAAGAACATGCGCTCGTGAATGTGATCGCCCAGCTCCAGCGTCCCGCGGCCGACGGTGTCGATGCCGCCGTAACGCAACCGAAGCGGTGAGAGTGCGAGCACGCTGTGATAGTATTGGATGCCCGCACTCAAACGATCGAACGGCATGCCGCGATAGGTCACCCGCGGCGACGTCGCGTGCGCGACGACGATGGGATCCGCAAGCGAACCCTCGACGAGAATCCCCATCGAGAGCGGACCTGCCAGCGGTTGGCGCACCGAGAATTTGAACGCCTTGCGGAGTTGGGCCATATCGCCGTTCCCGGTGACGCCGATCCGAATCTGCGCGTGCGAGAAATCGTAGATGGCGCCCTCTGCCTGCAGCGGGATGCCGACGAGCGTTGCGTTCAGGCCCCGGACGAAGAACGTTTCATCGTAGAGGCCGAGCCGGCCGCGAATGTTCTCCAGAGGATAGATGAGGCCGACCAGCCTGAGGCTCCCACCGTCCATGTCGAAGCCGAGCGATGCGTGATAGTCGAAGGTTCCGTCCGGCTTCGTCCCTATCGCAAAGAGGCGGGCGTCGAAGCCGCTCGCAAGACCGCCGAGCACCTCGACGCTTTTCGAGTCGATGAGGAAGTTCGCGAGCGATTGCAATGGGAAGACGCGCGCCGTCATGTGGTGCATCGCGTAGCCGCGGAGCACGTCGATCGTCCCGGTCACGGCAAACGGCTCGTCTTTGACGAGATCGAATCCCTCGAGAAGTTGATGCTCGACGAACGCACCGCGTATCGTGTAGTGCGTGCGCCCGACGCCGTCGATCGTGCCTCGCGCGTTCACACTGCGTAATCCCAGCGGCGGTTCGTGCGCACCGGCTGGGCTCTCCAATTGCACCGTGCCGCTCGCATCGTTCACGCGCACGAAAAAGCGCATGGGCACCGGGTTCGGTGCGGCAGGCAACGCAGGGAACCTCGCTCCCGTTTTGGGCAGCGGGATATTGTAGCTCCCATCGGCGCGCTTGACGATCGAGAGCACCGGATGCTCGACGGCGATTCCGACCAAGCCGAACCGGCGTCCGCTTCCCGGCAACAGGTCGCGCAGAGAGTACCAAACGTCGATGCGCCGCGCGTCAAACACCGGTTCGCCGCCCTGCGAGACGTGCAGGCCGATCAACGCGGCGTGCGACGACCCGATCCGCTGGTCGGCCAGGGTGATCTCATATCCGGTCGCGAGGCCGGCTGCGTGCGTGAGCACGAAACGGACGACCTCGTGGCGCCGAGCGACGAGGAAGCCGCCCAGGACGAGGATTGCCGCCAAAGCGACCACGATGCGCCTGCGCACGACAGTAAGAGTATACCCGACGATGGACTAGGGGACCCTGAAGGACCGCCGCCTCCCAAACGGGGCCTACAGGTCGAGGTTCTTGACGCTCTTCGCGTACTCGAAAATGTACTGCTTGCGCGCCTCGACCTTGTCCCCCATGAGGTCCGTGAAGATCTGCTCCGCCTCGACGGCGTCCTCGACGGTGATCTGCTTGAGACGGCGGTTGCCGCTCTCCATCGTCGTCTGCGCCAGTTGCTCGGCGTCCATCTCGCCCAAGCCCTTGTATTGCTGTACGACGAACTCTTTGCCGTCCTCGCCGACGATGGACTTGAACTCGGCCTCGCTGAAGGCCCACCACTGCTGCTTGCCCTTCCTAATGCCGTACAGCGGCGGCTGCGCGATGAAGACGTGGCCTTCCTCGACGAGCGGGCGCATCTGCCGGTAAAAGAACGTGAGCAAGAGCGTGCGGATGTGGGAGCCGTCCACGTCGGCATCGGTCATGACGATGATCTTATGATACCGCAGCTTCGCGAGATCGAACTCGTCGCCGAATCCCGTTCCGAGCGCCGTAATCATCGTGCGGATCTCTTCATTGGAGAGCACTTTGTCGAGGCGCGCTTTCTCGACGTTGAGGATCTTGCCGCGCAACGGCAAGATCGCCTGCGTGTTCGGATCGCGACCACCCTTGGCGGTCCCCCCGGCGGAATCGCCTTCGACGAGGAACAACTCGGATTCGCTAGGATCGGTGTTCTTGCAGTCGACGAGCTTGCCGGGCAAGCCCGATCCCTCGAGCGCGTTCTTGCGGCGCGAAAGATCGCGAGCCTTTTTCGCGGCGTCGCGCGCACGCTGCGCCTGCATGACTTTTTCCACGATCGCGCGCGCGTAGCGCGGGTTCTCCTCGAAGAAGAACTCGAGACGCTCGTTCACCAAGCCGTAGACGATGCTGCGGACTTTGACGTTTCCGAGCTTCGTCTTCGTCTGCCCTTCGAACTGAGGCTCCTGGAGCTTGACGGACACGACGGCGGTGAGCCCTTCCATGCAGTCGTCGGTGGAGAGCGAATTGTCGCCCTCCTTCAACGCGCCCCGCTTGCGGGCATAACCGTTCACCGCGTTCGTGACTGCCGTGCGAAATCCGAGAAGGTGCATGCCCCCCTCGATGGTGTTGATATTATTCGCATACGAATACAGCAGCTCGGTGTACGTATCGGTGTACTGCATCGCGACTTCGACGTCGACGTTGTCGCGCTCGGCGTGCGTCGAAACGATCGGGTGCAGCGGATCCTTCTTCTCATTGAGCCACTCGACGAACGAGACGATGCCGCCGTCGTATTTGAACGTGCGCTCGCGGAGCTGCTCGCCGCGCTCGTCGCGCAGCGAAATCTCCAGGCCGCGATTCAGGAACGCCAACTCGCGCAAGCGCTTCTGAAGCACGTCCCAGTGGAACTCTCGCACCTCGAAGACCGTGGAGTCGGGCTTGAACCACTGCAGCGTCCCGGTCTCCGACGACTTGCCGAGTTTCTTCAGGCGCTCGACCGTCTCACCGCGCGAGAACTTCATCTCCCATAGGAAGCCGTCGCGCTTGACGCGCGTGGTCATCGCTTCGGAGAGCGCGTTGACGACGGAGATGCCGACGCCGTGCAAGCCGCCCGAGACCTTGTACCCGCCGCCCTTGCCGAATTTGCCGCCCGCGTGCAGCATGGTCATCACGACCTCGACCGCGGGAATCCGCTCCTCCTGATGGATATCGACGGGAATGCCGCGGCCGTCGTCCTCGACCGAAACGCTGCCGTCCTTGTGCAGCATCACCGCGACGTTGTGCGCGTAACCGGCAAGCGCCTCGTCCACGGCGTTGTCGACCGCTTCGTACACGAGTTGGTGCAGCCCGCGCTCCGCCGTGTTCCCGATGTACATGCTCGGACGCTTGCGTACGGCCTCCAAGCCGCGCAAGATCTCGATCTGCTCTCCGGTGTAACTACTCGACATTCCCCATGTTCTTTCTATACATCAGCTCGAACAGCTCGTCGCCGAGCAAGTCGCGCACCGTCGCCGGTGCGATGCGTTCCGGTTCGAGGCCGCTCTTCACGATCACGAACGAACTCGCGATCAGGCGCTCGCGCCCGTCCGGCGAGAGGCGCTTGCTCATGCGAGCGCGCACGAGCGTCTCCCACCAGCGTGCCAACAGGCGCGCACGAATTGCCTCGTACTCTTGCGGGCTCAGACTTCCCACGAGCGCCGAAACACCCGCGTATCCAAGCCATGGAACCTCGAAGAGTAATCGCGCGACGAACTGCTCCCGCTCCTGCGCCGCCGCGACGGCACAGGCCGTGCAGAGCGCGCCGGAGTCGGGCGCGACGAGGGTCGCGCATCCACAGCACTCTTTCCACCCGGCACCCGTTTTCGCCCGCCGAGTGCGATCGACGTCCGAACGAAAGCGCGCCACGGCCTCTTCGAGCGAAGCGGCATCCGCCCGCATGCGCGGCGCACGGCGCGGTGCGGGTGTGATGCCCCGCGTGACGCGTGCCGGCGCCGAGCGCACGAGGCGTCCCGCGCGAAACCGCAAGCGCTGCAATTGCTTCAACCCGAATCGCTCGTGTAACGATGCGAGGATGCCCTCGGCGAGGAAGCTCAACTGCTCGCTCCACGCGCTCGATCGCGTCGCCACGATCAGCGTTTCGCCGGCGAGATTAATGGGCTGCGAGTTGCGCGCGACTTCGCGACCGACGATATCGGGCCAGCAGGCCGCGACCGCCGAGAGCGGATCGGCGCGGCCGTCGTCGCGCACGGACCAACCCGCGAGCGCTTCGCCGAGCGGCTTCAACATGCGATGGAACCTTCGCGCCGAACGTGCGCAGCCTCGACGACGAAGATCGCGCTCTGCACCGGAAGGCGAGGCGGGCGATGCGTCGCGGTCACGTAGGCCTGCTCGTAGTCACCGACGCCGCCGAGAAAGGCTGCCGCACGCTGCTCGTCCAGTTCGGAGAGCACGTCGTCCAGCAATAGGAGCGGGGCCTCACCCGCACGATCTCGCATGACCAAGTATTCGGCAATCTTGAGCGCGAGCACCGCCGTCCGCTGCTGCCCCTGGGAGCCGAAGTTCGAAAGCGGGCGCCCGTCGAGGCCCGCGAGCAGATCGTCGCGGTGCGGTCCCGCGAGCGGCATACGGCGCCGGCGTTCCGTTCGGGCGACTTCGCGCAACCGAGACGTGAGCGCCGCGCGGATCGCCTCCTCGTTCGCGGCCTCGAAGGCGACGTTGGGGGCGTAGCGGAGTTCGAGTCGCTCGCCGCGACCCGACCAGCGCTCGTGCGCGATCGCAGCTTCGCGCGCGAGCGCCTCGACGAAGACCTGTCGTGCGAGCACCACTATCGCGCCGCTCTCCGCAAGCGTGCGATCGTAGACACCGAGCAACTCGTCGTCGGGGGCGTCCTCCCCGCGCAGCAGCGCGCCCTTTTGGCGCAGCGCCGACTGATAGCGCGCGAGCGCGCGGTAATAGGCGGCATCTTGCTGCGCAAGCGCCGTGTTGAGAAATGCGCGCCGCTCTCCGGGCGTTCCACTCACGAGCGCGAGGTCGGCGGGAACGAACGTCACGACGGTGAGCGCGCCGAGAAATTGCGCGTACCGGACGTTCCTGCCCGCGCGGGTGAACGTCTTCCGCGTCCCGCTCGGGCTTTTGGCGATGCTGCAGCCGACTTGCACGCGGCCTTCCCGCCGCACCGCCTCACCGCGAATCGTACCGCGCTCGCAGCCGTCCCGGATCATATCCGCATCCCGCCCGCTTCGAAACGATTTGCCGATCCCGAGCACGGCGATCGCCTCGAGCAGATTGCTCTTCCCCTGGGCATTGGCGCCGATGAAGACGTTGAGGCCGTTTTGCGGCTCGAGATCGAGAAGGGTGTAGTTGCGGATGTTCGAGAGCGCGAGCCGCTCCAGCCTCACTGCCGCAACGGCATCAACACGAAGAGCTGTTCGCTTCCGCCCTCCGATTCGTGCGGCCGGATTGCCGCGGGCGACAGCGGCCCGAGAAATTCCATCACGGTGCGCGGTCCCCTGACGTGGTTGAGGATATCGATGAGGTACCGCGCGTTGAATGCGATGGTGAGATCTTCGCCTTGCTGTTCGATCTCGATTTCTTCGTAGGCATTGCCCGAGATGTCCGAGCTGGCGGTAACGACAAGCATCTGGTTCGCGATGGCAAGCTGCACCATCGACGCGCGATCGCCGGCGACCAGTTCGGCGCGCCGTAAGCCCCCGATGAGCGTCGCGGTGTTGACCGTCACCGAGCGATCAAACTTTGCCGGAATCACCTGTTGGTAGTTCGGATATTGGCCGTCGACCAATCGCACGGTGATGGAAACGTCGCCCGCGGTCAGTTGCAGTTGATTGTTCGCGGCGCCGAGCGCGTTGATCGCAATCTTCTCCGCGCCCCCGAGATTGCGCGCGACCTCCGCGAGTGCACGCGACGGGACGATGTATCGCTCCTGCCCCGAGATGCCGTCGTCGAGCGCGGTTCTATGCTTCGCCAGGCGGTAGCCGTCCGTCGCAATCAACGAGATGGCGTTACCGTCGACTTCCAGCAGCGTACCCATCAGGACCGCCCCGCGCGCCTCTTCACCCGACGCCGCGAAGATCGTCGCATCAATCGCATCCCGAAAGCGCTTTGCGCAGATCGTGAAGTGCGATCCGCGCGCCGCGGCCGGCAACGGCGGGTACTCCTCCGCCGGTAGCGCGTGAAAGTCGTAATTGCTCCGTTCACATCTCACGCTGGCGCGCGTCGGCGTCCCGTTCAGTTCCAGCTGCGCCGCAGGCAAGTTGCCGAGGTAACTCGAGAACAACTTGGCAGGCACCGTGACGGCTCCGGGCTCGCTGACCTCCGCACGAAACGCGAGTTCGACGGTCAACTCGAGATCCGTCGCTCGCGCGAGGACGCGCCCGTCTTCCGACTGTAACAACACGTTGGAAAGAATCGGAACGGTGGTGTGCGCATTGACCACCTTGCTCGCCGCACCAACCGCGGAGGCGATGTCCTTGGTGTTACACGTAAACTTCATCTTCCACCGATCTTCAAGCGTGTCGTCGTCCGTAGGGAGATAATAAAGAGTAGTAGTCGTAGTAGTAGAGCGGTGTATTCTGTGGGAAAGTGTCGATTCCACTGTCGTGGGGCGCCTTTACGCCAAGGATAACATGTGGAGGAACAGCGATCGTTTATAGACATCTCCACCGTGCCTTCACCGCCGGCTGTTGTCCACGGCCGCAGGAGCACCTTGTTCATCAACCTGGGGCTCCTTTATTAATTTTGGCACAAGGACATTAACTGCACGATCTTATTCCGATACGCTTCGTCGCGCTCCATCTGATCCTTGATCTTATCGCGGGCGTACATGATGGTCGTGTGATCCTTTTTGCCGAAATCGCGGGCGATGAGCGGGAGGGAGTAATCCGTGAGTGCGGTCGCGATGTACATCGCGATTTGGCGCGGTCCCGCCAACCGCTGATCGCGCCGGCCGTTGTCCATTTCCTTGACCGTCAGGCCGTGGGCGCTCGCCACGGTCTCCTTGATCTTGGCGATGGTGACGCGCTGCAGTGGAACTTGCGCGACCGCACTCTTGAGGACTTCGGCAGCGAGATCCGGCGTGATCTTCGCTTTCGTGAGCGAGGCATAGGCGACGACGCGAATCAGCGCGCCTTCCAGCTCTCGGATGTTGGAGGGAATCACTTTGGCGATGAACGACGTCACCTCGTCGGGAACTGGAATGTTCTCGCTCTGCGCTTTCTTGCGAAGAATCGCTTCGCGCGTTTCGATGTCCGGCGCCTGAATGTCCGTCTGCAGGCCCCATTCGAAACGTGACCGGAGACGGGCCTCGAGCGTCTGAATGTCTTTCGGCGGTCGATCGGAGGAGATGACGAGTTGCCGGCCGGAGTCGTGCAGCGCGTTGAACGTGTGAAAGAATTCTTCTTGCGTCGTCTCCTTGCCGGCGAGGAACTGCACGTCGTCGATGAGGAGGACGTCGACTTGACGATAGCGGTTACGGAATTGCGGCGTTTGATTGTTTTGCAGCGCGATGATGAAATCGTTCGTAAATTTTTCGCACGACACGTACAGCACGTTGGCACTCGGATTGTCGAGCAGAACGCGATGGCCGATCGCGTGCATGAGGTGCGTCTTCCCGAGCCCGACCCCGCCGTAGAGAAAGAGCGGATTGTACGCCTTTGCAGGCGTCCAAGCGACCGCTTGCGCGGCCGCGTGCGCGAATCGGTTGGACGCGCCGACCACGAACTCTTCGAACGTGTAGCGGCCGTTGAGATTCCCGACGCGAAGCTCGCCGCCGGGCTTCAGCGTATGAGCCGGGGAGGGCGCAGCCTGCGTGCCTTCGACGACGACGAAGTGCAACTCGATCGGGACTTGGAGCAACTCGCGGATCACCTCGGTGATGCCGTCCTTCAATCGATTCTCCGCCCAATTGAGCGCAAATGCGTTTTGCACGGCGACGGTGAGGTCTGCGTCTTCGAGGGAAACGACGCGCATCGGTTTTATCCACATCTCGAAGACCGGCTTGGAGAACTTGCATTCCAGCGCCCCCAGTACCGTTTGCCAGAACTCCGTCGAAATGTCCGAGGAACCGACCGCAAACGCCATGCCCTGCATCTCCCGCCGCAACGTAGTATCCTTCGCACCCACAAATGCCCCGGCATTGCAGTCGCGCAAGGGCTCGTCGCATTGGCTTAATGGGGCGGCGCTCCTGCGGGAATCATCCACGACCTTATGCACTTATCCACAACGTGTATAACCACGGTTTTCCGGCCTTTTCACGCTTGCGAAAATGAGTGATCCGGCGACACGGAAAACGCGCGAACTGCCAGTCGTAGCAAGGGCTGGAGGCGTATACCGGCAGGCGCATACCGGGCACATGTCCACAGGCTTGTCCACAGATGTGGAAAGCCGCCCGAGATCCGCGTTCCTCGCTTGACGCCCGAAGCCGAGCCCCGGTATACTTGCACGCGCCCCGCTGCCATTAAGAGAAGAGCGGTCGCGCTTTTATCAGGAGTTCAGGAGAGAGCATGAAGCGGACGTACCAGCCGCACAACCGGCGCCGCAAGCGCGTCCACGGGTTCCGCGAGCGGATGAGCACGAAGAACGGCCGCCGGGTGCTTGCCCGCCGCCGGAAGAAAGGGCGTCACCGCCTCACCGTTTGATGAGGAGCTTTGCCAGCCTGCGCCGCCGGGCGGAGTTCGCCGCCTTGCGGCGGCGCGGCCGGCTTTGCTCCCAGCCGACGCTGATGCTCTATCGGCTCGCCGCTCCCGGAGCGCCCCGAGCCCAGGCCGGAATCACGGTAGATACGCGGGTCGGGAAGGCCGTCGTGCGCAACACAGTACGCCGGCGGATCGCCGGGGCGCTGCACGAAGCGCTGCTGGGCCGAGCGCCCGAGCGGGTGCTCGTCGTGGCGCGTCCCGCGGCAGCCGCGGCCGGCTTCCGGCGAATCCAAAGCGACCTGCTCGCGGCCCTCTCCGCATGATCGTGCGCAAGGCCGCGCTGCTCGCGATATCCCTCTACCGGCGGCTGATCTCGCCGCTCTTGCCGCCGTCATGCCGCTTCTACCCGAGCTGCTCGCAGTATGCGTCGGAGGCGATCCAGAAGCACGGGCTCGTCGCAGGTGGGGTGCTTTCGCTGCGGAGGCTCGGGCGGTGTCATCCATGGCATCCGGGGGGCCTCGACCCCGTTCCCGATTTCCACCGGTCCGAAAGGTAGCTCTTGCACTTCCTTCTCGCTGCATTTGCGCTGGGCCACTGGCTCGATCCGTTCGTCGGCTTCATTTGGTGGATCGTCCAGCACATCGACATGGTGGTTCACAACCTCGGCTGGAGCTTGATCATTCTCGCCGCGTTGATTCGCGGTGCCTTCTGGGGTCTGAACGTCAAGCAGTTCAAGGCGATGCTCGCCATGCAACGCATCGCGCCGAAACTGAAGAAAATCCAAGAACGCTACAAGGGCGATCAGCAGCGCATTCAACAGGAGACGATGGCGCTCTACCGCGAGGCCGGCGTGAATCCGCTCGCGGGATGCCTGCCGCTGATCGTGCAGCTTCCGGTTCTCTACAGCGTCTTTTACGTCGTCATGCAGCACAAGGCGCTGTTCGATACCGAGCACTTTGCCTGGATTGGAAGCGTGCTCTCCGCGCATTGGCCGCAGATCTTCGCGCCGAGCCTCGCGTTGCCGGACATCGCGCTCATCGTCCTCTATGCGGGATCGATGTACTTCAGCGTGCGCTACGGCAGCGTGCCGTCGACGGACCCGCAGCAGGCGCAGATGCAGCGCATGATGGCGCTGATCTCGCCGCTGATGCTCGGGTTCTTCGGGTGGCGCTACCGCTGGCCGTCGGCGATGGTGTTGTACTGGCTGTCGTACAACGTCTTCACGATGGGACAGCAAATCTACATGCTGCGCCGTTACCATCAGCCGCTGTCGGTCCTCGATTCCGAGCACGTCGTCACCGAAGACGTGCCTGCGAAAGGGGCTCCCGCGGCCCTTCCGGCGCGCGGCGACGCTGCGGCGAAGAGCGCCGCGGCAAATCCCGTCGAACCAGGCAACGACGAGCAAGACGCCGCTGTAGGCGGTCAGCGCCGGCGGCGGCGTAAGCGAAAAAGGAAACGCTAGTGGCCACTAGCCTCCCGGTCTTGGAGCGATGATGTACGAAGACGACTACGAGTTTGAAGAACAGCCGGCGAACATTCACGACCGGCAGATTCCGGGCAGATCGAAC
>DATCTQ010000057.1:0-15503 GCA_036567865.1 Candidatus Tyrphobacter sp.
GACGCGCGAGTCGACCTGCGAACTGACCGCGAAGGCGATGCGCGACGGAATGTTCGCTTTGATGAGGCCGGTGATGACGTCGACCGAGGGGCGCTGCGTGGCGACGACGAGATGAATGCCGGTCGCGCGCGCGAGTTGCGCGAGGCGCATGATGGTGGTTTCGACCTTCGTGGGAGCGATGAGCATCAAATCGGCTAACTCGTCGATGACGATCACGACGTACGGAAGGGTCTGGTCGGGATACTTCGCGTTGTACTCCTCGATCTTGCGCACGCTCGCCTTCGCAAAGCGCTCGTAACGCGTTTCCATCTCCTTGGTCATCTCGAGCAGCGCCCCGGCCGCGAGGCGCGGATCGGTGATCACGTCCTTGATCAGGTGCGGGATGCCGTTGTAAACGGGCAACTCCACGCGTTTGGGATCGATCATCAGCATCTGCACCTGGTCCGGCGTCGCGCTCACGAGTAGCGAGGCGATGATCGTGTTCAAGCATACCGACTTGCCGGCGCCGGTCGCTCCCGCAACCAGCAAGTGCGGCATCTTCGCGAGATCGCCGAAGACCGGGCGTCCGGTGATGTCCTTCCCGAGCGCCATCCACAGTGGCGGTACCTGGCCGCGGTTCGGAAGCGCATCCAGGATCTCACGAACCGAGACGATCGAGACCGTTTGATTCGGAACCTCGATCCCGACGGCGGATTTTCCGGGGATCGGCGCCTCGATCCGCACCGAGGTCGCGGCGAGCGCGAGCGCGAGGTCGTCGGCGAGTGCCGCGATGCGCGAGATCTTCACCCCGCGCTCGGGCTTCAACTCGTACCGGGTGACCGAGGGACCGCGCTCCGCGTGCACAACCTTCGCACCGACGCCGAACGACGCTAGCGTGTCCTCGAGCAAATGCGCGCGATC
Organism: Candidatus Tyrphobacter sp.; assembly: GCA_036567865.1. Classification (GTDB taxonomy): domain Bacteria; phylum Vulcanimicrobiota; class Vulcanimicrobiia; order Vulcanimicrobiales; family Vulcanimicrobiaceae; genus Tyrphobacter. The sequence goes on from DATCTQ010000057.1 coordinate 901, forward strand.
CGCATCATCTTTCGCGGGCGCGGGCGGCGCATCGAAAATCGAAAGGTCGGGCAGTCGATACGCCCGCCCCCCGACCGTGCCGCTCTCGTACTCGCCGACGATCACCTCCGCCGTCGTGATGCGTGGCGCCGGTGCACGCGGCGGAACGTAGCGCTGCAGCGGCGCGGCGGGAACTGCCGCCGGCGCCTTTACGGCCTCTTCGTCGAAGACTTCGGTACTGCCGGTCGTGACGCGCGGGACCGGGCGCTCGGGCAGCGAGAAGGCATCGCGCAGATTTGCATGCCCCGAGGGCAAGCTCAAGTGCAACTTCGGAAGTTTCGGCAGCGGCGGAATCTTGACGCGGCCGGCGACGAGCATGACCCAGCCGATGATCTTTTTCAGCGAGAGATTGCTGACGTAGAGCGTCAGCGCGAGGGCGATGATCCCCAGCACGATCCACGCACCGAGCGAGCCGACGAGCCCGCGCAGCGAAGACCACATCGTCGCGCCGATCGCTCCGCCGCCGCGAATGCCGCGTGCACCGAGGATCGCATCGATCAGCAGAAAGTACGCCAGCGCGGCGCTTCCGAAGGCCGCGATCAGGCGCGGCACATTGATCTCGAGGAAAACGATCGCGCCCAGAACGGCGATCAGCAGTGGAAAGAGCGGCGCGCCGCTGCCGAGAAGATGGTGCAGCGTCGCGGCGACGTCGCGGCCGGCGTGGCCGGAGTACTGCGGCACGGCGAGCGCGACGGCAAAAAGGACGGCGAAGCCGATCGCGACAATCCCGACGACCTCGAGGTTGAGCCCCTTCTTCGTACCGCCCCTGCGGCGTACGCGTGCCATCGACCTACCGTTTCGTCGCAGCGACAGGAGTTCATTTGACCGCGCCGACCATCGTCGTCCGCGCTCGCTACGCCCGGGATGAAAAAAGTGCGCCTCGAGTTAGCTGCTGGGGCGACGACGACCTAATTTTCCGCTGATTCCCTTTAACTCGGTCTCAACGTTGCCGAGCCGGCTTTCGACGCCCGTGAGCTGGGTTTCGACGCCGCCTAGCCGGTTTTCGACTCCGGTAAACCGACGGTCGAGTTCCTTAAGTTGCGCGTCATGTGTCTGAAGCCAGCGATCCTGCGCGTCGAAGCGTCGGTCGTGCTCCTCTAGTTTTCTATCGATCGAATCAAAACGCCGATCGTGCACATCGAAGCGAGATGCTATCAAGTCGCGAAAGTCGATCAACGCATCGAGGATCTCCCGGGTTGTCGGCGACACGCTCATTTGGAAATATTAGTATACGATTGTGACGCCTTCATGTCCTGCATGTGACCCCATTGTGACAGGTCGCTCTAGGCGGCGATGAGCGCGACGCCCGCGAGCGCGAGCACGACGCCGAGTTGCTGCACGCGCTGCAGGCGTTCGCGCAAGAGGATCAGCGCGAGCAACACGGTCGACGCAGGATACAGTCCGGTCAGCACGGCCGCGATCGAAACGTATCCCGCGCGTGCGGAGAGCACGAAGAAGGCGTTGGCGGCCATATCGAGGACGCCGCAGATGACGATCAGCGGCAGGACGTCGATGCGCGGCCGCACGGTGCCGCGTAGCGCGGCTGCGGTTGCGAGCAACACGAGCACCGACGCCGTGCGCGCGGGCAGGAGGATCGCCAGACCCGACGCAGGCTGAGCCCGGCTCAAGAATAGGATGAAGCCGCCGATGACCACGCCTGCGACGAGTGCCTCGCGGACGCCCTCGGTCGCGATCTCGCGTTTTCCGCCGCCTTGGCCTTCTTCAAAGGAAGCCGCGATGAGCACGATCGCGACGAGCGCGATCAGCATTCCGCCGAACTGCGTAAGGCGCAGATGCTCGCCGTGCGCGAGGCTTGCGATGACCGGGACTGCCGAGGCGAGCACCGCGGTGATCGGCGAGACGACGCCCATGCGCCCGACCGCGAGCGCGTGGTAGAAGAGCGCGAGGCCGCCGCCCGCGCAGATGCCCGCCAGCACGCCATAGAGCAGGTCCGACGGCGCGAGCCGCCAGTGCGTGAAGACGAGGATGAGCAAGAGCGCGAGGAGCCCCGCAAGTTGCGAGATGATCGTCACCGCGAAGACCGCGGTTCGGCGCGCCGCGAGGCCGCCGCAGAAGTCGGCCGCGCCATAGAACGCCGCCGCGAGTAGGCCGAAGAGGATCGCCGCCACTCACTAGACTTCCATCACGAGCGGAATCACGACCGGACGCCGCTTCGTCCGCGCAAAGATCGCCTTGGCCAGCGTATCGCGCAGATGCTCCTTCACGGTGCCGGCGTCGCGCATGCCCTCGACCGAGATCTCGTCGAGCGCCGAACGCAGCGTGGAGCGCAGTTCGTCGAGGACGCCGTCGGCTTCCGGCAGGTAGAATACGCCGCGCGCAACGATGTCCGGGCCCGCCGTGACGCGCGCCTCTTCGGCATCGATCGCGACGACCACCATGACGATGCCGTCGCCGGCAAGCGCGCGCCGATCGCGCAGTACCGCTTCGCCGACGTCGCCGATGCCCGAGCCATCGACGAGGACGTTGCCGCCATACGTTTTACCGACTTTGTCGCCGAACTCCGCCGTGAACTCGAGCACATCCCCGTCCTCCGCAACGAAGACGTTCTGGGTCTCGACGCCGGTTCGCATCGCGAGCTTGCGGTGCTGCACGAGCATGCGATATTCGCCGTGAACGGGAACGAAGAATTCCGGTCGAACGAGATTGAGCATCAGCAGCAACTCCTCTTGCGAACCGTGCCCGGAGACGTGCGATCGGCCGTCGGTTCCATGCACGACGGTCGCGCCGAGTTTGCAGAGGTTGTTGATCGTCCGGTAAACCGACTTCTCGTTCCCGGGAATCGGCGTCGCACTCACGACGACGGTGTCGCCCGCGACGATGCGCAGACGCTTGTGGTCGCGAACGCTCATGCGCGTGAGCCCGCTCATCGGTTCGCCTTGAGAGCCCGTGGTCATCACGACGATCTGCTCGGGCGGATACCCGTCCAGTTGCTCGATCTTCATCGAAAGCCCCGGCGGAATGCGCAGATGGCCGAGTTCGGTTGCGAAGTGCACGACGTTCTGCAGCGAGCGCCCGAGAAAGGCGATCTTGCGGCCGAAACGTTCCGTCTGATCGATGACCTGCTGAATGCGCGGCACATTCGATGCGAAGGAGGCGACGATGATGCGGCCGGTCGCGCGTGCGAAGATCGCGGCGAAGGCTTCGCCGACGATGCGTTCCGAGAGCGTGTGCCCGGGACGCTCGGCATTGGTGGAGTCCGAGAGCATGCAGAGCACGCCCTCCTCTCCTACGCGCGCGATGCGAGCGTAGTCCGCGGGGCGGCCGTCGATCGGCGTCTGGTCGAACTTGAAGTCCCCGGTGTGGAATATCGTGCCAACCGGCGTACGCAGCGCGAGCGCGCAGGCTCCGGCGACGGAATGATTCACGTGGATGAACTCGGCCTCGATGCCGCCGAACCGGATGCGCTCGCCAGGGACCACCAAGCGGAAGTCGACCTCACCAAGTTTGTGCTCGCGCGACTTCGCCTTGATGAGCGCGATGGTGAGCGCCGTTCCGACGATCGGCGTCTGCGCGAACTCTTTTACAAAATACGGAATTCCGCCGATATGGTCCTCATGGCCGTGGGTGACGAGCACGGCGCGAAGCTTGCTCGCGCGCTCGCGCACGTAGCTGAAGTCGCTGATGACGACGTCGACGCCGTACATCTGCTCGTCGGGAAACATGAGACCGCAATCGACGACCACCAGGTCCTCGCCGGTCTCTACGACGGTCATGTTGCGGCCGATCTCGCCGCAGCCGCCGAGGGGCACGACGCGGACGTAGGGCTCTGCAGGCGGCTGTGGGACGATCAGCGTGTCGGGGCTCAATCTGCTCCTGGGACTGCCCTAGTCGTCGGGCGGCGTTGCGTGAACGATGCGCTGGAGGGACTGGAAAATGTTGCTTCGCATCCGCGTCCTTGCGGCGCTCTTCCTCGGCTTCCTCTTCTATTATGGCGCGGCACCCTGCGCCGCGCCCGGCGCTACGCTGCGCTTCCGCCACTGCGTGGCGTCAACTTCGCTGCGCGCCCCCACGCGGACGTTGCCGCGTGGGAGCCCAACCGGCGCGGCACCTTGCGCCGCGCCCGATGCTACGCCCCGCTCTACGCGAGCCTTGCCGCACGGGAGCCGAGGGATCTCCGCGCCCGAGGAATTGTACGCTCGCCGCGCGCTGCGCCGCGCGCGGCTCATCATCGAAATGCGCCTGCTGCAGTTTCGGCTCGAACGCCTCGAGTGCGTCCGCCGCGCGATCCTGCGCAATTTGCCGCCCGACCTGCGCCCGGCCGAGCGCGGTTCCGAAGGCGCCCGCCCGCTCGATCCTGAAACCTGCGCCAACCTTTTCCACTAGATTCGGGGGTTTATGGACACGAGCACAAGCGCCTCGGCGAGCGGTTTCCAAAACGTCATCGACGTCATCCTTTCGCCTAAGAGCGCGTTCGAGCGGCTGCGAACGGCGCCGACATGGGGGTGGGCATTCATCATCTCGATCGTGCTCGGAGCGGTCGGATCGTACGTGATCATGCCGGCCGTCGCGCACGCCATCGCGGCGAGTTGGCCTGCAATGGTTGCCGCCGATCCTCGTCTCGCGGCGATGACGCCCGAGCAACAGCAATCGGGACTCCAGGTGACCCTCACCGTCCTGCGCTTTGCGTGGCTGGCCGCATTCATTACCGTCCCGCTCGGCGTCCTTCTCGCGACGGTCGTGATGCTGATCTTCAAAGCGATCGGGCGGGGCTCGGCATCGTTCGCGAGTCTTTGGGCCGCTTCGGCAAACATCGCCGTCCCGACGATCGGGCTCTCCTACGTCGTGCTCGCCATCGTCGTTCTTCTTCGCGGAGTCCAGAGTTTCAATTCGTCGATTTCGGTCAGCGAGGCGTTGCCGTCGCTGGCGCTGCTCGCCCCCTCCGCCGGCGTCAAACTCGCGACGTTCCTCGCCACGATCAACGTCTTCCAAGTCTGGGGAGCGGTGCTCATCTACTTGGCGATGCGCACGACGGCGAAAGTCGGGGCGGTTCCGGCAGCCCTCGCGGCCATCATCTTGCCGCTGGTTGGGGCGTTGCTCGCGGCCGCAGGCGCGCGCTAGAGGCGATGCGGGCCGCACTCCTCGCCTTCGCCGTCGTCCTGACGACGGCGAGCCTTCCCGCCGTGGCGAGCGCGCAGGCGCCGATGACGCTGCAGGACGCGGTCTCCTACGCGCTCGAGCGTGACCCGACTGTCGCTTTGAAGTTCGCCGCGGTAACCGCACAGGCGCATGCGGTGGCGGTGCAGAGCGGTCAGACGTTTCCGACGGTCGCCGGAACGTTGCAGAACATCATGCAGAAGCAAGTCAACTACGGCGGGGCCTACGCGCTGATCGGCTTGACGCCGCAGGCCGCCTTCAGCCAAAACACGGCCTCCGTCGGAACGACCTACACGCTGAACAGCGGCGGTCTCGGCCTGATCCAGCTCGCCGCCGCGAATGCAACGCTTGCACAAGCACGTGAGGATCTCGCGCGCAGCGAAGACCTCATAGCCAGCACCGTGACCGACGCCTTCTTCAATGTCGCGCAGAAGGACGGCCTCGTCGCGCTGGACCGATCCGATCTCGGCTACCAGAACAGTCTGGTCGCGGCGGCCCGCATCAAAGCGCGCGCCGGCGTCAGTGCAGGCGTGGACGTCCTGCGCGCACGCGTCGCACAGGCAAAGAGCGCCTCGACGCTCGTCGCCGCCGAGGCCGACGCGCAAGATGCGCGTGAAGCCCTCGCGCACACCGTCGGCGTGCCGCTGCGCACGGTGTTTGCCGTTCCCACGACCGTGCCGGAACCGCCGTTGCCGCGCGGGAGCATCGACACGCTGGAGAGCATTGCCGTCGCTGCGCGTCCGGACGTGATCTCCGCCCGAAAAGCGCTCCTCGCCGCGCGCGAGACGCGCAAGGGCTGGATTCGCGAGTTCTTCCCGTCACTGCAAATCACGGCGGCCATGGGCAACCAGTACTCGCCAACGGAATCGGTGTCGCTGCAAAACGCGCTCGACGCACAGATCACTGCCGAAAACCAGCAGCGCGCATTGAACCATCTGCCGCCGCTCCCGTTCCCGGTCGTGCCGCGCGGGAGTCCCGGTTTTTGGCAACTCGGTCTGACCAGTACCTTCACCCTGCCGTTGGTGGACTACGGTCAGCATCATACCGAGCGCATCAACGACGACGCGCAGATCGCCTCCGCCCAGGCCGCGCTCGCGCAGGCGGTTTCGCAGGCGCAAGTCGACATCCGCCAACAATACCGCGCGGCACAGACGGCGCAGGCCCAACTCGCGTATGCAAAGGAAGAGGCGAGCCTCGGAGCAGAATCGGCGCGCATCGCGCAACTCCAGTATCGCAACGGGGTCATCGCGCTCGCCGACGTCTTCCAGGCACAGCAAACCTCCGTTCAGGCGCAAACCGATTTAGTCGATGCGCGGGTTTCGTATGTGGACGCAGTCGTTGCCCTGCGCGTAGCACTGGGCATCTTCGATCCTCGCAGCGCAGTCGCCGATCTATAGGAGCCTCCACACACATATCATGCGCAGTCGCAATCTCCTGATCGTTCTCGGCGGCATCGCCGTCGTGGTTCTCATCGCCGTCTTCTCCCACGGAGGGCGCCAACCGGGCCTTCCGGTAACGACCGCGACCGTCGCCTACGCGCCCTTCAGCGTCAAGCTGGCTGAAAACGGCGTCGTCATGAGCCCTCACACGCAAACCGTTCCCTCGCTCGTCGCCGGAAATCTGGAGAGTCTGGACGTACACGAGGGCGAACGCGTGGTCACGGGGCAGTTGCTCGCGACCGTTTACAATCCGGCGCTTGCATACCAAGCGGCCGGCTCGCAGGCGGATTACCTCTCCTCGAGCGCCGACGTGGGAACGGCGCGCGTCAACGAGCAGAATGCGCGCGTGCAGTATCAAGCGCAGATCGACACGGCGAGATCGAATCTCGAACTCGCGCAGCACATCTACGACGAGGACGTCACGCTCTACCGTAACCAGGCGATTCCGCGCAACCAACTCGACACCGACAAGGCCAAGCTCGATCAAGCGCGGGTCACCTACGACCAGGCCGTGGCACAGTTGCGCCTCGGCGCCGTGAGCGGCTACGGCATGGCCAGCGTCCAATCCGCACAAGCCGCCGCGCGCAAAGCGGAGATCCTCAACGCTCAGAACCAGCAACAGCTCGGTTTCACGCGCATCGTCGCGCCCTTCGACGGGATCGTCCAAACCGTCGCAGCGAACGCGAACGATCCCCTTCGTACGATCCAGATCGGCGATCCGATCACGGCTGGACAACCACTCTTCACGATCGCGACCAGCGAAAACTATATCGTGCGTGCCGAAGTCGACGAGCAGGATATCATCAACGTGCACCTAGGGCAGCGCGCGCTGATCACGGGTGAGGACTTTCCCGGACGCACGATCCCCGGCCATGTCGCACGCATCTCGCCGGTCGCGACGAAATCGACGGACGCGACGAGCACCGCGAAGCAAGTGCTGACGACGATCCTCTTGGATCGCTCCCCCTCGTTCCTCAAAGATGGGATGACGGCGAACGCGGACATCCTCACGACGGACCTCCCGCGAGCGCTCGCCGTACCCAACGCCGCGATTTCGACGCAAAACGGCCGCAGCTACGTCTACGTCGTGCAAGGCGGCGTCGCGAACAAGCGCCTCGTAAAGACGGGTGCGAGCAGCGACACGCAAACGGTGATCCTCTCCGGCCTTCGGCCCGGCGACGTGATCGTCGCGCAGCAATATCCCGGCCTCGCCGACGGCGCTCGCGTTCAACCGGCTGCCAGTCCGTCGCCTCTACCCTTGTCATCCTGAGCGCAGCGAGCGAAGTCGAAGGACCGACGTGAACAGAATACTCGCCTATCTCGAGGAAGCCGTCGCTTCGTTATGGCGCAATCGGATGCGCTCCCTGCTGACGATGCTCGGCATGATTATCGGCAGCGCTTCGATCATCACGGTCTTCGGAATCAGTCGTGCCGCGACCAGCGGGATTTCGAGCACCTTTGCATCCTTCGGACAAGAACCGCTGCTGATCTTGCCCGACCAGGCGCAAGATTACCCGCAAATCGCCCAAATCCAATACCGTGACATCCAGAAAGTCTCAACCGCTCTCGGCGATCTCGCGGTGAGCGTCATGGGCCAATGGCAGCAGACGATTCGCATCACGTTCGGAAACAAGCAAGATTACATCTCCGCATTTCAGGTCGGCGCTTATCAGCCGGACGCACTCGTCATGTCGCAGGGGCGCAAGATCGACGCGCAGGACGTTGCCTCCGCCGCACGCGTCTGCGTGCTCACGTCGGACGTCGATCGTACGTTCTTCGGATCGGCGCCCGCAGTCGGGAGCATCGTGCGCATCAACGGAACGCCGTGCGAAGTCGTGGGCGTGTACGCCGATATCAAAGGCTCGCTCTTCAACTCACTCGCCGGCAGCGGCAGCGTGGGAATGCCGTACACGACCTATCACGACGTCATCGCCCCCGGACCGGTTGACTTTCTTGCGATCTACCCGGCCGATCCCGGACAAGCGAACCGGGTCGGCAACCTCGCCGTCGCGGCGCTCCAGCACGTCCACGGGGCGCGCGCGAAGTATACGCAGCAGAACGCGGCCGGGACGATATCGTCGTTCGAGAACGTGCTCAACATTATCGGAATCGGCCTTTCGGCGATCGGCGGCGTCGCACTGATCGTTGCCGGCATCGGCATCATGAACATCATGCTCGTCTCGGTCACGGAGCGCACGCGAGAAATCGGCATTCGCAAGGCGGTAGGCGCAAGCCGTGGCGACATCGCGCTGCAGTTCCTCATGGAATCGATCCTCCTCGCGCTGCTGGGCGGCGGGGTGGGGATGGGCATCGGCGTTCTCGTCACCGTCGGCGGTGCGACGCTGCTCTCGCGCCAACTCGGCGAGATGATCATCCCATACGTCCTCATCGTGTCCCTCGCGCTGATGTTTTCGATCATCGTCGGGGTGGTCTTCGGCACTTACCCGGCATTGCGCGCGGCGCGGCTCGACCCCATCGAGGCACTTCGCGCATGATGTACGCGGGTGAAGCGTGGCGCGTCCTCATGGCCAACACGGTGCGCTCGCTCCTTACCGTCACCGGCTTGATCATCGGCGTCGGCGCGGTCATCGCCATCCAAGTCTTGGGCCACAGCATGGCCGGAGCCGTCGCGGGCGCGCTTGGTGGAATGTCGGATAACACCTTCGTGATTTTTCCGAATCCGACGCAGCACAACGTGCAAGCCGCGAGCATCCATCTGCGCGACCTTTCGCACGTCGCGTCCGACGTGCCGGGCATCGCGGCAGCGTTTCCGCTCGCCTTCACCACGGAATTGGTGCACGTCGGCCATCGCTCGGGACGTTACGGAATCTACGCCGATTCGCCGATCTCGATTAACAGTACGCCGCTCTTGTACGGCCGCAACTTCACGGACTCCGACGTCACGTCGGCCTCGCACGCCGCCGTCATCTCGAACGCCGCTTACATTCGGCTCTTCCCCGGCGGCGGCGACCCGACCGGGCAGAGCATCTATGCGGGCGATCAGCGATACGTCATCGTCGGCGTCTTGCAGGCGCCGACGAGCGGGCTCTTACCCCCCCTCTTCGTGCACGACGTCTCCATTCCGTGGACGACGTACATCTCACAGTACGTCCACGGCACGACGATCTTCGCCGCACGTTTCATGGTGGCGGACCCATCGCGCATTCCGGCGTTGGAGCTGGCCGTCGAAAACGAACTGCGGGCACTCCACGGGAACGCTCCCGGTCAAGAGTACCAATCCTTCGACAAAGCGCAGATCACGCAGGGCATCAACGGCGTCTTCAACGCGATGACCATGGTGGTCGCGTTGATCGGCGCGGTTTCGCTCGTCGTCGCCGGCATCGGCATCATGAACATCATGCTCGTCTCGGTCGCCGAGCGCACGCGCGAAATCGGGGTCCGCAAGGCCATCGGTGCCCGCGGCGCTCAGATTCTGGCGCAGTTTTTCATCGAAGCGCTCATCTTGTGCGGAACCGGCTGCGCGATCGGCCTGGCGATCGGCCTTGGCATCGGGCAGTTCATCGATCGCGTGTACATCCTCAAGCTCACCGGCTATGTCGCCCCGATTCCGTGGCTCTCCTCGCTCGCCGTCGCGGCCGGCTTCGCGATCGTGGTCACGCTCGCGTTCGGAACCTATCCGGCGTATCGCGCCTCGCGGCTCGACCCGATCGAGGCCTTGCATTATGAGTAACGGCGCTCCCGTCATCGACCTGCGAGAGATCGTCAAGACCTACGTCAATGGACCGATCGAGCTGGAGGTGCTCCACGGCGTGACGCTCCGCGTCGAGCGCGGCGAATACGTCGCGATCATGGGGCCCTCGGGCTCCGGCAAATCGACGCTCATGAACGTCATCGGCTGTCTCGATCGAGCGACGCGCGGGCAATACCGGCTCGACGGCGTCGACGTCTCCGGCCTCGACGACAACGCCCTCGCCGAAATTCGGCTGCACAAGTTGGGCTTCGTCTTTCAAGGCTTCAACCTACTCGGCCGCGCCGACGCTTTGAGCAACGTTGCGCTGCCGCTCTTCTACGCCGGCGTCGGCGGTCGCGAACGCCGAACGCGCGCGATGGCCGTCCTCGCGCAGGTCGGCCTCGAGGACCGCGCGCACCACAAGCCAAGCCAGCTCTCCGGCGGGCAGCAGCAGCGGGTCGCGATCGCTCGCGCCCTCGTCAACGATCCGGCGGTCTTGTTGGCCGACGAACCGACCGGCAACCTCGACTCGGCAACGAGCGAAGAACTCTTGCAACTCTTCGCCAACCTCCATGCGGGCGGGCACACGATCCTCATGGTGACGCACGACGAGCAGGTCGCCGGCCACGCTCGCCGGATCGTCAGGCTTCGGGACGGGAACGTCCTCTCCGACACCCCGGCCGCCGCCCGCGCCTGAGGCTCTGTTCTACGGAGGCGCCACCTTCGGCGACGCCCCGGGGGTTCTTTAAGTAGTCTATCAGGCTGGCAGGGTAGAACATTCCAAGGACTCTTCTGAGATGGGACCATGTTGAAAAACCGCATTTTACCGTCGCTGATCATCGGGCTCGCGGGCGCCGTGATCGGCAGTTTCGTCATGATGCTCTATGCCGGCACGCACTACGCGAGGGTTGCCGATCCGACCGGCGGGCCGGCCCCGGTCTCCGCCGCACCCCTTACCGGCGTCAGCGATCAAGACCGCATCGTCAGCGCCGTCAAGCGCACGAAAGCTTCGGTCGTCGCCATCCAAGTCGAGGTCAACGGCCAAGAGATCATCCCCGTCGATCCGCTCTACCAGCAATACTACGGAAACCAGGGGCCGAACATCGTGCAGCCCTACCGCGGCCGAGCCTCGGGATCCGGCTTCGTTTACGATTCACAGGGCGACATCGTGACCAACGCTCACGTCGTGACGCCGCCGCAAAACGGGCGCATCACCAGGCTAACGGTTATCTTCGCCAACGGCGACAAGGTGCCGGCACACGTCGTTGCCGCGAATATCGGCGCCGACGTCGCGATCATCAGGGTCGACAACTACGCGAAGCTGCCGCCTCCGTTGGTGCTGGGTGATTCGGATCGCCTCGAGCAGGGACAATGGGCGATCGCGATCGGCGAGCCTCTCGAATTGCAGCAAACCGTGACGGTCGGCGTCGTCTCCGGCTTCAATCGCGACGAGCCCATCGCCGACAGCAACAACACGGAAATCGATTTCAAGGGTCTGCTGCAGACCTCGGCGCCGATCAACGCCGGCAACTCCGGTGGCCCGCTGATCGACATCAACGGCCGCGTGATCGGGATAAACCAATCAACCGTCCGCGCAGGCTACGCTCAGGGCATCGGCTTCGCGATTCCGTCGAACACCGTGCGGCGCGTCGTCGCGCAACTCGAGCTGCACCCGGGCGTCCATCAGGGCACGGATCAAGGTTTCCTCGGGGTCGTCCTGAGCGATCTGAGCGCGGGTCTTCGAAATCAGATCGGCTACAACGGTTCGGGCGGCGTCGCGGTCATCCAAGTTGAGACCGGCTCTCCGGCCGATCAAGCCGGCTTGCAGCCGGGCGATGTCGTGATCACCGCCGACGGCAGAGCTTTCGACTCGGCCTCGGCGCTGCGCGGCTATGTCGGCTCGAAGAAGCCGGGCGAGAACGTGCGGCTCGACGTCTGGTCCCAGGCGAGCAAGAGGCTCCTCATCGTTCGCCTCGGTGAGCGTCCGGCAGCCCAGCCCCAAGAGCCCCAGCAACCATAGTTTAAAGGTTCATCCTGCAACCCCGCCGCCTTCGGCGGGGTTTGTATTTGATGACGTCGCTCATCCTGGTATGATGGGCAGCGAGTCCGTCTGTAAGCGGCAAGGCGCCTCCCCACGCCGCCGGCGCGCGTAACCTCACGCGACGGCGTGATTTTCGGGGAATAGCTGGTCCTGGGCGGCGGCAACGTCAAAATTTTTTCGAAAGAGGTAACTACCGTGGCTAAAGTGGTCGGCATCGACCTCGGCACGACCAACTCCGTCGTCGCCGTCATGGAGGGCAATCAGCCCGTCGTCATCCCAAACTCCGAAGGCTCGCGCACGACGCCTTCCGTCGTCGCGTTCACCAAGACCGGTGAGCGGCTCGTCGGGCAACTTGCGAAGCGTCAAGCGATTACCAATCCGGATCGCACGATCGCGTCGATCAAGCGTCATATGGGCGAGCCCGACTATCGCGTCAAGATCGACGGCAAGGATTACACGCCGCAAGAAATTTCCGCGATGATCTTGCAAAAACTCGTGAACGACGCGAGCAACTATCTCGGCGAGCGTGTGACCAAAGCCGTCATCACGGTGCCGGCATACTTCAACGACGCGCAACGCCAAGCCACGAAGGACGCCGGGAAGATCGCGGGCCTCGAGGTGCTGCGCATCATCAACGAGCCGACCGCGGCATCGCTGGCATACGGCCTCGACAAAAAAGGCAACGAAACGATCCTCGTTTGGGACCTGGGCGGCGGTACGTACGACGTCTCGATCCTCGACGTCGGTGAGGGCGTCTTCGAGGTCAAGTCCACTAACGGCGACACGCGTCTGGGCGGCGACGACTACGACCAACGCGTCGTCGATTGGCTCGTCGCGAGCTTCCGGAAAGATCAGGGCATCGATCTCGCCAAGGACCGGCAGGCGATGCAGCGGCTGACCGAGGCCGCGGAAAAGGCGAAGATCGAGTTATCTTCGGTCGTGCAGACCTCGATCAACCTGCCGTTCATCACGGCCGATCAAGAGGGCCCGAAGCACCTCGACTACGTGTTTACGCGCGCGAAGTTCGAGGAGTTGACGAGCGATCTGACCGATCGCTGCGTTACCCCGTTCAAGAACGCAATCGGCGATGCGAAACTCGACGTCTCCAAGCTCGACGAGATCATCATGGTCGGCGGCGCGACGCGCATGCCGGTCATCCAGCAGCTCGTTCGCAAGCTCACCGGTAAGGAGCCGAATCTCACCGTCAATCCCGACGAAGTCGTTGCGGTCGGCGCTGCGATTCAAGCAGGCGTGCTCTCCGGCGAGGTGCGTGACATCGTCCTGCTCGACGTCACCCCGCTTTCGCTGGGGCTCGAGACGATGGGTGGCGTGATGACGAAGCTCATCGAACGCAACACGACGATCCCGACGAAGAAATCGCAGATATTCACGACTGCGGAGGACGGGCAAACGTCGGTGGACATCCACGTGCTGCAAGGCGAGCGCCCGATGGCACCGGATAACAAGACCCTCGGGCGGTTTCGGCTCGAAGGCATCCCGGCGGCGCCGCGGGGCATTCCGCAGATCGAGGTCGCGTTCGACATCGACGCGAACGGCATCGTTCACGTCAACGCTAAAGACCTCGGGACGGGCAAAGAGCAACAGATCACGATCACCGCGTCGACGAACCTCACGAAAGAGGAAGTCGATCGCATGGTAAGGGACGCGGAAGCGCAAGCCTCCGCGGATCAGAGCAAACGCGACGAGGCGGAAGTCCGAAACCATGCGTCGAGCTTGATCTACTCGACCGAGAAATCGTTGAAAGAAGTCGGCGATCGCCTCGATGCGTCCGCTCGAGGCGAGGTCGAGACCGCGCTTGCGGAACTGAAACGTCTGAGCGACAACGGCACCGTAGCGGAAATCAAGCCGGCGATCGAACGCCTACAGCAGGCGAGCTACAAGATGGCGGAGCTGCTCTACAAGGCGACGGCGCCGAGCGGCGACGGCGCGCCGAGCGGCGACGGTGCGGCAAACGGGGCAACGACCCCGCAGGAAGACGTCATCGACGCCGAGTTCAAGGAATCGAAGTAACGCGGCCTAGGGAACCTCTGAAGAAGTCCATGTACCCATCGTTTGTCGCCCCGAGGGTTCGGATGCTAGGAGACCGCGAGGAAGCATACCCACTGTGGTCTGTGACCGAGCGGGCGACAACGCAGACGGGCCCTCGGGGCGCAAACCCGAAGGGCAACGGCGTTTTCGCCGCATCTCATTGTCGCTGCGTCGGTCACAGACGCCTTCCAGTATGCTCCCTCCTCGCTCCTCGATCTGCGGCGAAAAC
>DATCTQ010000058.1:0-14115 GCA_036567865.1 Candidatus Tyrphobacter sp.
CCCGCGGCAGCAGTACCTGCGCTTCGGGGTCGCCGAAGCGCGCGTTGAACTCGATGACCGACGGGCCGTCGCTCGTTACCATCAATCCGCAGTACAAGACGCCGACGTAGCGCTCGCCGTCGGCAATCAGACCACGCTGCACCGGCTCAAGGATACGCTCGCGCACCGTACGCTCGAAGTCCTCCGGCAATTCTCGCGGCGGCGAATATGCGCCCATGCCGCCGGTGTTCGGCCCGGTGTCCCCGTCGCCGGCGCGCTTGTAATCGCAGGCCGCGCCGAACGGCACCAGCCGCTCTCCGTCGCTCAGCGCAAAGAAACTCACTTCGCGCCCCTCCAAGCGCTCCTCGATCAAAACGTCGCTTCCGCCCCCCGGCACGTGCCCCGTGCCGTACCACTGCGAGAGCGTAGCCTTTGCGGCATCGAGGTCGTCCGCGACGACCACGCCTTTACCGGAGGCGAGCCCATCGGCTTTGATGACGACGCTGCCGTCTCGGCGATGCTCGAGCGCCCTTCGCGCCGCGTCGAGCGAATGGACGATGCTCGCCTGCGCGGTCGGCACGCCGTGGCGCTGCATAAAGCGTTTCGCGAAGATCTTGCTCGACTCCAAGCGCCCCGCCGAGCGGTCCGGTCCGAAGACGGCGATGCCGGCTTCACGCAGGCGATCGCCGACGCCGGCCGCGATCGCCGTTTCGGGTCCCAGCACCGCAAGATCGATGCGTTCGTCCATACATCGCCGCAGGA
This sequence comes from Candidatus Tyrphobacter sp., assembly GCA_036567865.1. Taxonomy (GTDB): domain Bacteria; phylum Vulcanimicrobiota; class Vulcanimicrobiia; order Vulcanimicrobiales; family Vulcanimicrobiaceae; genus Tyrphobacter. The sequence goes on from DATCTQ010000058.1 coordinate 742, forward strand.
GCTGCTTTCCGTCGGTCGCGGGAATTGCCCAGTTCCCGCCGCGCGCCGCCGTGCCGACGTTGCCCGGCGCCGAAAAGACCGCCTCGCACGAGGGTGACTCGGCGATTCGCCACGAGAGCGCGTCTTCTCGCGCTCCTCCGCCAACGACCAGCACGCGCACGGTTACAAAACTACTCCCATTCGACGGTTGCCGGCGGTTTCGACGTGATGTCGTAGGCCACGCGGTTCACGCCACCCACCTCGTTCACGATGCGAGTCGAGATCCGTTCGAGCAGCTCCGGCGGTAATCGCGCCCAGTCCGCGGTCATGCCGTCTTCGCTCGTGATCGCGCGCACCGCGACGAGGTTCGCGTACGTGCGGCCGTCGCCCATCACGCCGACACTATGTACCGGCGTCAACACGGCAAAGTATTGCCATGGGTGGGGTTCCAGCGACGCTGCGTCGATCTCATCGCGCACGATTGCGTCTGCCTCACGCACGACGCGCAGGCGCTCCGGCGTAACGTCGCCGATGATGCGGACGGCCAAGCCGGGCCCGGGAAACGGCTGACGGCTCACGATCGCGTCGGGTAATCCGAGTGCGCGCCCGAGTTCGCGGACTTCGTCTTTGAAAAGCGCGCGTAAGGGTTCGAGCAACTCGAGCTCCATCTGCTCCGGCAGCCCTCCGACGTTGTGGTGCGATTTGATCTTGTGGCCGGCCTTGCTTTGCGGCGTCTTCGACTCGATCACGTCCGGATAGAGCGTGCCCTGAACGAGAAAGCGCGCGCCCTCTATCGCGCGTGCTTGTTCTTCGAAGGTTCTGATGAATTCGTGTCCGATGATGATGCGCTTACGCTCCGGATCCTCGACGCCGGACAGCGCCTCCAAAAATTGCGCGTGCGCGTCGATCGCTCGCACGTCGAGGTGGAGCACTTCGCGAAATGCGGCCACCACCTGCTCCGCCTCGCCTTTACGCAGCAGCCCGTGATCGACGAAGATGCAGGTCAACTGCTCGCCGACGGCACGCGCCACCAGGGTCGCGGCGACCGCGGAATCAACCCCGCCCGAGAGCGCGCAGATTACGCGGCTCTCTCCGACTTGCGTGCGAATCTCCTGGACGGAGCGCTCGATGAACGAGCCCATCTCCCAGTCGGCGGGCACGCGGGCGATATCTTGCAGGAAGTTCGCGAGAATCGTGCGCCCGTGCTCGGTGTGCACGACTTCGGGATGGAACTGCACGCCGTAGAGGCGCCGTTCCACATCGCCGATCGCCGCAACGGCGCAGCGCTCCGTCGACGCGAGGGAGGCGAAGCCGTTTGGAAGACGCGTCACGGAGTCTCCATGCGACATCCAAACGCGCGAGCGCTTTGGAACGCGAACGAAGAGCGGCGACGCGGCCGCGACCTGCAATGTCGCGGCTCCGTACTCGGCCCGATCCAGCCTCACCAGCTCGCCGCCGAAATGCCGCGCGAGCAGTTGCATGCCGTAACAAATCCCCAGGACCGGCACCCCGCTCTGCAGGATCGCCGTGTCGACGTCCGGCGCGTCGGGCACGAGCGTCGACTCCGGCCCCCCGGTCAGCACGATCGCCTGCGGGCGGCGCGGCTCGAGCGCGCTCCACGGCGTGTCGTGCGGCAGGATCTCGCAGTAGATGCCAAGCTCGCGCGTTCGGCGGGCGATCAGTTGACTATACTGAGCGCCGAAGTCGAGGATGCAGACGAGCCCCGGCACCGGCGGGCGTTACGCCGCGCTCTTCGCCGCGGCGATCGCTTGGTCGTAATTCGGCTCGCCGGCTACTTCCTTCACGAGTTCGAGGTAGCGCACGCGCCCATCCTTGCCGACAACGATCACGGCGCGAGCCAGCAGACCGAGTTCCTTGATTTCGAGCCCCATGCTGCGCCCGAAGCTGTGATCCCGATAATCGGAGAGCATCTGGAATTTGATATTCCCCTGCTCCTTCTTCCAGCGCGCCATCGCGAACGGAAGATCGCGGCTGATGACGTACCCCCAGACGCCCTCCGGCAGTTCGGCGACGCGCGCATTGAACGTCTTGGATTCCAGCGAACAGACGCTGGTATCGAGCGAGGGCACGACGATCAGCAGCGCCGTTCGCTTTCCTCCGTCGGTCAGCATCTCCGGCGTGACCGGCGAGAGATCGTCCGCCGTAAGGCGAAAACTCGGCAGCGGCTCGCCGGTACGCAGCTCGGAACCGAGCAGCGTTTTCGGCTCGCCTTTGAACGTCACCACGCCGGCACGCTCCTTCAATCCCTCCGTGGTCATTTTTTACCCCTTTCAGCGGGCCCCTAAGTCAAGATGTCGTTCAGCCGGTTCGCGTCGCGAGCCATGACGACTTCCATCGCGATGCGTTCGCCGACGGAGACATCGCGCCCCCAACGATAGGCCGAATACGGCGTAAAACGCGTTCCGGGGGAGCCGGGGATGCGCAGCGAGACGTCGTAGCAGACGAGCGCCTTGGGCGGCCCGGCGACGATCGTGCACTGCAGCGCGAAGGGCCCGATAATGCCCGGGGGCCTCGACTCGCTTGCCGCCTTGACGAAGGCCTCGCCCATCTCGAAGGCCGATTCCAGCATCGATTCCGTGAGCGTTGCGGCGATGTGCCCGGCTTCTTCGAGGCGCATCGGAACGGCACGCACCGCTTCGAGCGCACTCGGCGGTACGTTGCGCAGGCCTTCGAGGTTCGTTTGGCGCCGGGTGTCCGTACCCAAGAGCTCCAACTCGCGCAGCATCGGTGAAAAGAAGAAATTGAGATTGATGGACGGCCCGAGCAGATACTCCTCGATGACCGCTCCCGCCAATCCTTGCTCCGTGATCGTCCCTTCGGCGATCAGCCTCGCCGCCGTTTCGCGATATTCACCCAAGGAGGAGCAGAGAAAGAAGGCGCGCTCGAAGCTCACGCGCGCGTGGGGCGCCTTGACCATCACGAGCCGGTCGATCCGGCCGGGATCGTCGAACTGCCGCGGATGCGCGATGGATGCTTGCTCGAGCAGCGCGTACTGGTTCTCCGCCTCGTCGCGCTCTTCGGCGCGCAGCAGATGCCGGTTCCCGAAGAACGGCACCCGCATCCGGCGCTCGATCTCATCGTACGAGAACCGCTGGCGCAGATAGACTTCGAAGGAACGGTTCGGAACGAAGATGGCGCTTTGCGCGAGCAGCCGTTCCTGGACGGCGTCGTCGAGGACCTGCGTGAAGTCTTCCAGCTCGATGACGGCATCGACGCAACCACGCGCCGGCGATGCCGTGCGCCGGAAATACTCGGCGTAGGTTCTCTCGCGGCCTCGCGCCGTCACGATGAGGCTGCGCAGGCCTTGCGCGCGCGCGCCCGCAGCGACGTCGAGCGCGGAGTGACTGCCGATACACGAGAGCGCGATCCGTTTCGCGTCCCGCACGAGATCACTCCTCAACGCGCACCTTGCCCAACATGCGGCGCATGGCGAACGGCGCGTAGACGCCCAGCACGCAGAGGCCGACGACGGTCGAGACGATCGCGGTTACGAGCGCGACCGGATTCGGCTGCACGTCGTAGACGGAAATTCCTCCCTGCCCGAGCGGCGCCGGAAGCAGATAGGGGAAGAGCGTCGCCGCCGCCTCCGTCAGCAGCGTTGCGATAAACGCGCACGACGCAAGGAATGCCGCGCCGTCTCGTTTGCGCAAAATGCATATGCGCAGCGCGACCAGCGACGCAAGCGATGCTATCGCAACCGCCGCGAGAGGCCAGCGCGCCATTGCTAGGCCGCGCACGGCAAACGTGGCAGCCGTCACGGCGATGTATCCCACGACGCTCGCATGGGACAGCCACAGGGAGAAGCGGCGCGCCCGCCCAGCCAGAGCGCCATCGACGCGCAAAACCAGAAAGAGCAATCCGTGTTCCACCAACACTTCGACTGCGAAGAGGCCGACGAGAATCGCGTACGGGTTGAGCAAATAGGCGAAGGTCCCCATGAAGTAGCCGTCCGGGTCGAGCGGCAGTCCTCGCAACAAATTTCCTAAGGCGATTCCGAAGATGACGATCAGGAGCGCGCTTCCAAGCCAGAACGCCGTATCCCAGAACTCGTGCCATATCGAGCTGGGGAAGTGTCCGCGCACCTCCATCGCGATTCCGCGAGCCATCAGGAGCCACAACACGAGGATGAACGGAAGATAAAATCCCGAGAACGCGGAGGCATAGGCTTTCGGGAAAAGCGCGAACAACACCGCGGCCGCGGCGATCAACCAAACCTCGTTGCCGTTCCAAAAAGGACCGATCGCGCTCATCGTCGCAGCGCGCTCACGCTCCGTTCGTGCGACGAGGGGCATCGCGGCGGCGACACCCAAATCGTATCCGTCCAGGAGCACGTAGACGAGGAGCATGAAGGCGACCAGTACGAATGCGAAAATGGTCATGTTTCAGCTCTCGGCCCAGTAACGATCTCGCGTAGCACGAGGTAGAGAACCAGTACGCCCAGCACAAAATACATGCCGGCGAAGCCGATCAGCGTGAAGAGCGTCTCGCCGGCAGCAACGGTCGACGAGCCGGCGTCGCTCGTCCGCATCACGCCATACACGATCCAGGGCTGGCGGCCGACCTCGGTCACCACCCATCCGGCCTCGTTTGCGATATACGGGAACGGCATCGCGAGCATCAGCGCCCACAGCGCGCCGCGCGCGAGGTAGAGACGGCCAAGGGCGAGCAACACGGCGGCGAGCACGGCGACGCCAACGAAGATCGTTCCCAATCCGACCATCACGTGGTAAGCGTAGTAGGTAAGCTCGATCGGCGGCACGATCGCCGCAGGGTACGCGGAGACCCCGCGAACATTTGCCCCCCAGTTGCCGTATGCGAGATAGCTCAGGAGACGTGGAACGTAGATCGGATCGATCAGCGTCCGTGCGTTCACGTCCGGCATGCCGATGATCGCGAGAGGCGCGCCGGGCTGCGATCGAAATAGCCCTTCCATCGCGGCGAGCTTCACCGGCTGCCAGCGCGTGATGTCGGCGCCGTTACGATCTCCGGTGGGAAAGACGGCCAGCAGCGAAAACGCGAGGGCGACGATCGTCCCGTCGCGCACGAAGCGTTGCCCGAGCACTTCGTCCCGCTGCGCCAGCAGGTAATAAGCCCCAACGCCGGCCACGATGAAGCCGCCGCTCACGAGAGCGCCGACGAGGACGTGAGCGTACTGCCACCACGCAAATGTCGAGAGCAGCACCGCGGCAATGCTGCGCAGTTCCACGCGCCCGTCGGCTGCGAGCGCGTAACCGACCGGATGCTGCATCCACGCATCCGTGCAAACGATAAAGAGGCCCGAGAGCCACGCTCCCGCGCACACGACCACCGCGGCGATCCCGCGCAGCCGCGTGGAGACCGCGTGCCCACCGTACAGCAGCACGCCGAGAAAGACCGACTCGAGAAAAAAGGCATAAACGCCTTCCATCGCGAGCGGTTGTCCGACTACGGCTCCGGCCTTCGACGAGAACGCCGCCCAGTTGGTTCCGAACTGGAACTCCAGCGGGATTCCGGTCACGACGCCGACCGCAAAGTTGATCGCGAAGATCTTCGTCCAAAAGCGTGCGGCGTTCGCCGCTTGCCCATCGCCTCGAGCCGCCCGTAGCGTGTACCACGCGATGAACGGCGCGAGGCCCATCGTCCCAATCGGAAAGAGATAATGGAACATGACCGTAAACGCGAACTGCAATCGGTCCGCTAAGACTGCATCCATCGCACCCTTTGCCGATTCACGGCTCGACGCCGAGGAGGTGCTGCGCCTCCGGCGAGTCCTGGTACTCGACCGTGAGAATGCCGCGAAGGTGACGCGCCTCCTGCGTGACCGCCGGCGTCGTCATGCGCCCGAGCATCTGAATGCCCTCGAGGAGGAGTTTGGCCATATCGCGATCGCGCGGATACACCTTGTGCATGTCGTCGATCGCGACCGCGATGTTCACCGCAGCATCGCTCTCGAGGTTGCCGTACTGGTAGTCGAGCATGAAGTTGACGTGCTTCATCTCGTTCTCGATGCCGAGGACCGACATGCCGAACGGGCCGAAATACTCATCCGCGGGCGCGAGCGTCGTCATGTAGACGTCGTGAGGGACGGCGCGTGCATGTGCGATGACGCTGAGTTTTCCGATCCGTCGCAGCCGCGCGACGACATTGGCGGCGTTTTCCCGGTCGGCCGGCGAGTAGCCCGGCACATTCGCGATTGCGGCCTGCGCTGCGTCGACAAAGGCACCGCCAAAAATGTCCGGGAGATTCGCAATCGGAAAGTCCGGCTGCGCGGCGCGCTGCAGCGCGAGCGACCGCCACGTGGTGTCGTGCGTCAGAACCCACGCCCGCCAATCGGCTTCGAGGGGCATCAACTCCGCCTGCACGTCGTGCGGGAATTGACGGGCGATCGCCACCGCGTCCCCATCGGCCATGTGCGCGAGCGCCTCCGGATCACCGTCTTCGGCATCGATGCGTTCGATCAGCGCCTGTGCCTGCGAGATCAACGTGGGATCGCTTGCGTTCTTCTCCACCCATACCGAGGCTTCGCGCACGTACCACCCGGCCGCATCGTGATTGATGAGGGGATCATAGTGCAGCGCGCCGCCGATCTGCACGGTTAAGGTCGCCAGTTCGCCGTAGGCGGGATCGTTCGGACGTTGCAACGAGTAGGCGCGGCCGGCGTTGAAGATCGTCGCAAGATAGTAGACTTGGTCGAAGTAGGTCCAACCGCGCGCGTCGCCTTTCGCAAACGCCGCTTTCATCTGTTGATAGAGAACCTGCGGGTCCGCCTCCAGCGTCGCTCCCGCTCTACACGCAAGGGACAACGCCAGTGCCAGCGTCAATCCTAGACTAAAGAATGCTCGAGTCATCCAGCACCATCGAAAGCCTATCGGTGAGCAACGCGTTTTTCAATTCGCGGGCGATGCGGCGGCCCGTCGACATGGGTTCCGAATAGTAGAGGTACGAATACGGCGATCCGTCGATGAAGAGGTTGGTCCCGGCAACGATGCGCGCCGAGATCTCCATGACGTAGAATCGCATGTCCGGCGTGATGATAGTCTCTATGCAAAAGGCGCCGAAGAGCCCCTTCGGACCGCAGATCTCGCGGCTGGTCCGCACGACGTCGTCCCCCATGCGGTAGGCTTCGGCAAGCATCGACTCACGCAGGCTGACCGGTTGATTGCCGACTACGACGTAGGACGGATCGACGTTCATGCCCTCCTGCGCCGCAGCGGGAATGCGCCCGAGCGAGTCGACGTTCGTCTCGTAGCGCCTGTCCATCGAAAGAATCTCGAGCCGCTGCTCCAGCGGCGAATAGAAGTAATGAATGTAGAGCGGAACGCCGATGACGTACTCCTGGATCACGTACGCCTCGCCCAGGCGCGCCGCCCGCGCTTCGAAATCTGCAGCGTCACGGATAAACATATACCCCTTGCCGCCTTTTGCTCCATAGAGCTTGACGATCACCGGGCGATCGATTTCCGATCCACTGCGGAACTGACGCGGAAGCGTGAGGTTGGCGCGCGCCAGCCATTCCCGTTGCAGCTCGCGGCTCGCCTCCCAATCCAGCACGGCCTTGTTGCCGAAATACGGGATTCTCATCCGCTTGTGTTCTTCGAGAGAAAGGTGCGCCACGAAGGAACCGTGCGGAATGATGATGACCTTGCGGCGCTCGAGTTCCCCGATCAGCGAGGGGAAATCACCATAGCGCTCGATCGCGAGTACTTCGTCGACGAATCCGAACGAACGATAGAGCGGCTCCATCTCGCGGCTCGCGATCGCGAGCGTTTGGAAGCCTTCGTCGTGCGCGCCTTTGAGAATCTGTAGCGCCGAGTGCGATCCGAGCGTCGCGATCGCATACGCAAGGCTCATGGAAACGTCGCCTCTTCGACTGCGTTGTTGCAAAGCAAGACGTCACACGCGCGCTGCAGAGAAGGCGCGTCGAGCGGCTCGCCGCTCTCGCCCGCGAGTCGCCATGCAACGATATCGCTCCTCGCGTCGCGCGGCCACACCCACATCTCCCCTGCCACAGGCCGATCTGCGTCGAGGAGCCGTATCTCATGGAGATTCGGATTGAAGAGCTCCTCGTCGCGTTCGACGGCCGCGAGCATCGCGGCCGCGCTCTCCCCCTCAACCTGCACGAGGCGCGCTCGCTCGACGTGCGCTACGGGAACGCCGAGACGGCGCAACGCGACGAGCGCCGTGTATGCGGTGTTGTCGGGAACCTTCAAGCGAATGGCGATCCGGCGCTTCACGATGCCGCCACCGCCTTCACAAAGCTTTCGAAGAGCGGCGAGTGCTGTGGATAGACGCGCTCGGGATGCGGCATGATGGCGAGGACGTTGCCCTCGCGGTTGACAAGACCTGCGCAATAGAGCGCCGACCCGTTCGGGTTTGCGGCGTCGTCAACGATGCCATCCGCGCGCGCATAGACAAACGTCACATGCTCGCCGTCGACGATGGCGCCTATCGCCTTGCTCTGCGCCGCGAGCCGCCCTTCCGCGTGTGCGGCCCATGCCGGCATGACGCAGCCGGGCTCGAGCGATGCGGTGATCGCACTACGCTGTGGCGCGACAGCGAGCTTCACATACACGAGCGTGCAGATGAAGTGACCGGATGGCGCGTTGCGCGTGAAGGCCGCCGTCGCCTGCCCATCCGAACCGCCGGGCACCAACCCGGCCTCCAGAAGAATCTGCGCGCCGTTGCAAACGCCGAGTACGAGCTTCCCACGGGACGCACCGTCGATGACCGGCTCCATCATCGCGTCGCGTGCAGCGATCGCGCCCGCCCGAATGCGATCCTCGTACGCGAATCCGCCGGCGAGGACGTACGCGTGATACTGCGCCAGCGTCTGCCACCGGCTCCAGTGAACGAGTTCGGCTTCCGCTCCGTAGGCGCGCAGTAGGCGTAGCGTTTCGTCTTCCGAGTTCGTTCCCGGAAAGACGAGCACGGCGATTCGCCTCACGGGTAGATCCTCTGAAGAGGTTTGCGCCACGAGTGTAAGAGATCGGGCACGCTCACACGCTCCTCGCCGAGGATGATGGTGGAGCGATCGATGACTAGCCCCACGATCGCTCCCTCGACATGGCCCGCAGCCTCGACCAGGAAGCCGCCGGCTTCAGGCGTCGCATACCCGGTACTTGTCAGTTCTGCGCCGAGCGCACGGCCGTCTTGCATCGCAGCGAAGGCCATCCTTGCGATCGCGACAAGAGGATCGCCGCCGGATACGGCACAGCAGGCACGGACGATTCCCTCCTCGACGGCACGGCGGACCGTTTCGCCGTCATCCACGAGCACGATCGCCGATCCGGGCTGCTTCAAGGCCGGCGTGACGATGCGCGCGACGTCGTCCAGAACGCCGATGCACGAGACGATCGCCGATGCGGGTATCGCTTTCCCTGATGAGTTCTCATTATAGAAGCTGACGTTGCCGGAGACAAAAGGCAGGCCGCGTTCACGAGCTGCATGCTCCAGCCCATCGACGGCGGCGACGAACTCGCCGTAATGCTGTGGATCGTTGGGATTGCCGAAGTTCAAGCAATCGGTCAGGCCGATCGGGCGCGCGCCGACGGCGACGACCTTGCTCACGGCCTCCGCAACTGCATCCTCCGCCGCTCGACGCGCATCGATCGCGCCGTAGCGCGGATTCCCGGCGACGGCGACCGCCACGCCGAGCGGCGAACCGGGGACGGGCGCGATCACGCCCGCGTCGGCGTAGCCCCGTGGGATCACGGTGCATCCGCGCACGACACCATCATACCGCCGGTAGAGCGGCTCCCGCGAGCAAGCGTCGAGCGACGAGAGGAGCAAACTAAGGCCTTGCAGCGGTCCCTCGACTTCGCTCGGGATGACAGGGCGACGGCTCCGCTCTTCGGTCGGACGTTCCGAGGCAAGTTGCTTCGGAGCCGGCGGCGCTGCCGTGAGGAACTCGATGTCGACGTCCATCACGATCTCGCCGCGGTGCGTGAGCACGTAGCGCTTTTCGCGCGTTACCTCGCCGATGACGGCCGCGCGGGCATTGTACGCGATCTCCGGAAGCGAGAACTCTTCATTGTAGACGCGTATCACGTCGTCGACCGCGTCCGGCGGCAAGACGAAGAGCAGCCGCTCCTGTGTCTCACCGACCGCGAGAACCTCCGGCGGCAAGCCTTCCTGTGCGACGTTGAGCCGATCGAGCTGGATGCGCGCGCCGAAGCCGCCGGAGGCGCAGATCTCCGCGCTGCAGCCAATCACGCCGCCCGCGCCGAGGTCCTTGCAGGCGACCGTGACCCCGCGCTCACGCAACAGCCCGAAAACGCGATAGGTCGCGCGCATCATCACGTTCTTCAGGAACGGGTCCGGGACTTGGACCGCGCCTTTGTTGGTGCTTTCGTTCTGGTTATCGAGCGAGAGCGATGAGAATGACGCGCCGCCGAAGCCGCTCGCATCCGTCGCCTTCCCGACGAGCAGGATCGGCCAACCCGCGCTCTGCGGCGGCGCGAACGAATGGACGATCTCGCGCTCCTTCACGAGGCCGAGCGCGATCACGTTGATCAGACAGTTCTCGTTGAATCCTTCGTGGAAGTAGACGTCGCCTGCCAAGTTTGGAACGCCGATCGCGTTGCCGTAGGCGGAGATTCCGTCGACGGCCGCTTGCGCGACGTGGCGCTGGTGCGAATCGGGATTCGAGACGTCGCCGAAGCGCAGAGCGTCGGCGATGCCGATGACCTCCGCTCCCATGCAGAGCACGTCGCGCACGATGCCGCCCACGCCGGTAGCCGCGCCTTCGAACGGAACGACCTGCGAGGGGTGATTGTGCGACTCGTGCGCCACGACGACGCCGTATCGCTCGCCGTTATGCTCACCGAGGTGAAGAACGCCTGCATCTTCTCCCGGCCCGAGAATAACGTCGGGGCTCTGGACCGGCAGCCGCCGAAGATGATGCCGGCTCGATTTGTAGCTGCAATGCTCGCTCCACTGCGCATCGAAGGCGTACAGTTCGACCGTGGTGGGATCTCGCCCGAGCGCGCCCGTGATTCGCCGCCGCTCGGCAGCACTCAGCGCCGAATTCGGCGCCTCAACCATCTGCCGTAAAGGCGGCGACCATCTCCGCGACCTCTTCGTACGCGCGCTTCACCCGTGCGAGCGCCTCGCCGTCACGCCGATCGAGATTCCGGTAGATCTGCTTGTCGAGCATCGCCTCTTCCCGCCCGTGCGGCCAGATACGCCACGAATCGTTATCGATGACGTCGGCGATCACGAGTTTGTCCTGCTCCGCGCCGCCGGTGACGCGCCCGAACTCGACCTTCAGATCGACGAGCACGACGTCGCGCCGTTGCCACGCCTGCGCGAGGCGTTCGAAGGCCGCCCGCGCCAGCTCGGCCATCGTCGTGATCTCCTCCGGAGTCGCGATGCCGCGCCCTTCGATCTCTTCGGGGGAGATCATCGGATCGTGGTGCTCGTCGTCTTTGAGAAAGAATTCGACGACGCGCGGAGAGAGGGCGGAGCCGCGGGGCAACGCCGGATTCCGCTTCGCAAACGAACCCGCCACCACGCCGCGAACGACGACTTCGAGCGGAATCATCGTGCAGCGGCGCACGAGCATCTCGTTACCGTCCGCGTCCTCGCCGCCCGCCAAGTAATGAGTCGGCAGTCCGCGCCGATTCAGCATCCGAAAGATGCGCGCGGTCGTCAGGGCTGCAAGGCGCCCCTTTCCGGCGATCACGTCGCGGCGTTCGCCGTCCCCCGCCGTGATCGCGTCCATCTGGCTCACGATCAACTGCTCCGGCTCCCCGGGATATTCGTAGAGAATCTTCGTCTTACCGCGCGCGACCTCGGCGCCTTTGTTCACGCCCGCACCTCCGGTTGTTCGGGGAAGCCGCCGAGCGCGTCGATGCGTTCCGCGACGCGTCGCGCTCGCGCGGGCGCCGTGCCCACGTGCCCGCTCGGGTCCAAGAGCCGCCGAATCTCGGCGGGATCGATGCGCGCGGTCAACTCGGGTTCCTCCGTCAGCAGTTGCGGCAAGGGGTTGTCCTCGCCGCGTTCGAGCGCCTCCCACGATACCATCGCCGCCCGGCGAACGGCTTCGTGCAGGCGCTGGCGATCGCCGCCCGCTCGTGCCGCTTCCATCATCACCGCCTCGCTGCCGGCGAACGCTCCGTAGGTGCGCAAGTTCGCAACGACGCGCCGTTCCTCGACGTGCAGTCCGTCGATCACTCGATAAGCAAGCGACACCACCTCGTCGGCGCCGAGAAATGCCTCCGGCAGAATCGTGCGGCGGTTCGCGCTGTCGTCGAGGGTTCGCTCCAAGTAGTTGTTCGCCGCATTCTGCCAGGCCACGTCGGCATACGCCGGCAAAAGGCGAGCCAGCGAGTCGATGCGCTCGCAAAGCACGGGGTTGCGCTTGAACGGCATCGCCGAACTGCCGACCTGTCCCGCCGCGAACGGCTCCGCCCACTCGCCAAACGGCGGCGCACTCAAGATCCGCACGTCGGCTGCAAACTTCGAGAGCGAGGCGCAGAGCGCGGCGAGCGCCGAGAGCACGAGATAGTCCAGGGAACGCGAATAGACTTGGCTGCCGGCGTCTCGCGCCTCGATGCCAAAATGCTCGAGCACGCGGCGCTCCATCTCCTCCGAGGCACCGCCGCCTCGAAGCAGCGCTTCATACGACGCGCTCGTTCCGACCGCTCCGCGCAAGCCCTTGGCCCGGAGGTGATCGTAGACGAAGCGCAGGTGCTCGAAGTCGAGCACGAGATCCTGGGCGTAGATCGCCAAACGGTATCCAACCGTCGTCGGCTCGGCGGGCTGCAAATGGGTAAAGCCCATGCACGCGAGGTCGGCGTACTGCCGAACGCGCTGCGCGAAGCGTGCGAGCAGCGTGCGCAGGCGCGCGCCGACGAACGAAAGCGCGCGGCGCATGCGGTAGGTTTCGACCGTATCCTCGACGTCATAGGACGTTGCGCCCAAGTGAATGCGCCCGCCGCCGATGCGTGCTTGGGAAGCGAAGAGCCGAATCTCGGCGACGAGGTCGTGATGCGTCTCGCGCTCGATCTCGAGCGCCGCATCGACGTCGATTTCGCGCGCGTGGGCGCGCAGATCCGCGAGTTCTTCGGCGCTGACGAGCCCGGCTTGACTCTGCGCCTCCGCAAGAGCGACCCACACGACGCGCCACAATCTGCGCCGCTCTGCTTCCGAAAAGAGCGCTCGCAACTCGTCACACCCGTATCGCCACGAAAATGGTGACGCGTACCGCTCGTAGTTCATCGGGCCGTCGCGCGAGCCAGCATGGCGCACTCCGCGCTGATGCGTTCGACCAGCGCGCGATATTCGTCGGGATCGCTGCCGGCGCGTCCGGTCACGATCGCTTCGACGCCCCGCACCGCGCGTTCGTAGGCGCTGCGCGCTCGGCGTTCGCCGATGCGGCGCGCGATCGGGCGC
>DATCTQ010000059.1:0-56322 GCA_036567865.1 Candidatus Tyrphobacter sp.
CTCTTCGCTCGCAAAGCCCAGCTTTTGTCGCTCATCGCTCCTTGCACCTCATCCCGAAGACGGGCAGCGGCAGTATCAATCCCGGCGTTACAGGCCACTAGTATACGGCAGCGGGCCTCCGCCTGCAACGCAACGAAAGACTGCCGTTCTTCACCTGTCTTTATAAAGGCATAATCATCGATGGCCCAGATTCGCACGGTCGGCGTCTGCGGCGCCGGCCTGATGGGGAACGGAATCGCGCAGGCATGCGCCTCTGCGGGCTTCGACGTGGTGCTCATGGAGGTCGCCGACGCGCCGCTCCGGCGCGGGATGGCCGCTATCGCATCGTCGCTCGACAAGTTCGCCGAGAAGGGAAAGCTCGATCGCAAGGAGCGCGACGCGATCGTCGCGCGGCTCCATCCGACGACGACGCTCCGAGATCTCGCCGAATGCGACCTCGCAATCGAGGCCATCGTCGAGAACGTCGAAGCCAAGGCGGCGCTCTTCAACGAGCTGGACGAGCTGCTCGCGCCGCATGCGATCGTCTGCACGAATACCTCCAGCCTCTGCGTGATCGAATTGGCCTCCAAGACGAAGCGCCCGAATCGCATCGCCGGATTGCACTTCTTCAACCCGGTGCCGATCATGAAACTCGTCGAGGTGGTCAAGACGATCGCGACGACGCAGGACGTCGTCGACGCACTCTTCGCGTTCGCGCGAAAGCTCGGCAAGGAGCCGATCCTCACCCAAGACACGCCCGGCTTCGTCGTCAATCGCTTGCTCGTACCCTACCTGCTGGATGCGATTCGGTGCTACGAGCGAGGGCTCGCGAGCAAAGAAGACATCGACAAAGGCATGAAGCTCGGCTGCGGGCATCCGATGGGACCGTTCGAACTGCTCGATTTCGTGGGGCTCGACACGACCTATTACATCGCTCAGATCATGTTCGACGAGTTCAAGGACCCCATGATGGCCGCGCCGCCGCTGCTCAAGCGGCTCGTGCTCTCGGGACGATACGGACGCAAGAGCGGAAAGGGCTTCTACGACTATGCCTGAGCTTTATGAGAACCTGATTCTCGAACGGCACGGCGCGATCGCCGTCATCACCCTCGATCGGCCAGGCGTGCTCAACGCGCTCGATGCCGCGTTGCTCTCCGAGCTTTCCCACGCTCTGGCATATCTCGACGAGCAGCCCGACGTCAGGGCCGTGATCCTCACCGGCTCGGGGGAGAAGGCGTTCGCCGCAGGCGCGGACATCGCGGGCCTCGCCGCGCTGCGATCCGCCGCGGAGGCGAAGGCCGCCGCGAAGATCGGACAGGCGATTACGCGGCAGATGGAGCGCCTACGCGTCCCGATCGTCGCCGCGATCAACGGCTTCGCATTGGGCGGGGGCTGCGAGATGGCACTGGCGTGCGACATCCGCGTCGCGAGCGAAACGGCAAAGTTTGGGCAACCCGAGGTCAACCTCGGCATCATCCCGGGGTACGGCGGCTCGCAGCGCACCGCGCGACTACTCGGCCGCGGCATGGCGATGTATCTCTGCCTGACCGGCGAGATCATCGACGCGCGCGAGGCGCTGCGCATCGGTTTGGTGGAGCGCGTCGTCCCTGCCGCCGAACTGATGGCGGAGGCGAAGCGCATCGCGCAAACGATCGCATCGAAGGCGCCCCTCGCGATCGCCGCCTGCAAACGCGCGATCGACGGCGGCTTGCATCTCTCGATCGACGACGCGCTCGAGCTCGAAGCGACGGAGTTCTCGAGGCTGATCGAAACCGCCGATTTCAGCGAAGGTGCAAGCGCCTTCCTCGAAAAGCGCAAACCCGAGTTTATCGGGCGATAGAGCGCGATGCAGCCGGCTCCTCAAGCCTCTTTTCGGCGTTGAACATGGCCGAAGCGATCGCGGGGTCGTAGCCCGACCAGGTTGCGCGAACCCGCCCGGCGGGATCGATCGTTACGATCGTCGGGAAGCCGGTGATCGAAAAGAAGCCGCGCGAAAGCGCCTGCGGGTCGAGCGCGACGTCGCGCAGGTTCAGTTGCGCTGCGAAGGTCGCCGCGGCGACGCGCGGCTCGCCGACGTCGATCGGCACGACCTCGACCTCGGGGTGTGCGCGCGCGTACGCTTCCACGGCGGGCAACTCTTGCCGGCACGGCTCGCACCACGACGCGTAGAAATCGAGAAAGAGCACGCGGCCGCGCGCATCCATAATATGGAAGGCTCCGCCGTCCAAACGCTCGTAGACCGCATGCGGCGCGGGATATGCGGTGGCATTGTCGAGCGAGCGCGGTGCAAAAAAGATCTTCCACGCGATCGCGAGCACGATGACGACCGCAAGCAGATCCCAGAGACGATTGAAGAAGCGCACGATACCAAGCCTCTACGCGGCGAAGACCGCCGCGATGCCCTGCCCTCCGCCGATGCACGCCGACGCGATGCCGTACCCGCCGCCACGGCGGTGCAACTCGTGTAGCGTGGTCAACGCCAGACGCGCCCCGGAAGCGCCCAGCGGATGGCCGAGCGAAATCGCGCCGCCGTGCGGGTTGAAGCTCTCCGCCGTTGCGTCACGTTGCAGCTCGCGCATGCACGCAAGCACCTGCGGCGCAAACGCCTCGTTGATCTCCATCACCGCGAGCTCGCCGATCGCGATGCCGGCATTGTTCAGCGCGCGCGGTATCGCGTGCGCGGGACCGATGCCCATGACATCGGGATCGACGCCGAGTACGCCCGCGCCGACGAGCCTTCCCATCCAGGTGAACCCGTCCGCCTTCGCTTGCCGAGCGGTCGTGAGTACGACCGCCGCGGCGCCGTCGGTGATGCCGCTCGCGTTCCCGGCGGTCACGATGCCGCTCTGCTTGAAACGCGCCGGGAGCTTTGCGAGTCGCTCCAGCGACAAGCCGGATCGCGGGCCCTCGTCTCGATCAACCGCGATCTGCGTTCCCTTCGGACCCGGAACGTTCACCGGTACGATCTCCTCGGAGAAGAATCCCGACCTTTGGGCGGCCAGCGCGCGTTCCTGGCTCTGCAGCGCGAATGCATCGCTCTCCTCGCGCGTCACGTCGTAGCGCATCGCGAGGTTCTCCGCCGTGATCGCCATCGGCATGCCGTTATAGGAGTCGGTCAGGGCCTCCCAGAGCGAATCTTCGAAGCGAACGTTCTGGCCGAAATGGAGGCCCTTACGAGCGCCGCGTACCACGTGCGGGGCCTGACTCATCGACTCCGTTCCGCCGGCGAGGGCGTAGCGCGTCGAGCCGAGCAACAACGATTGCGCGGCGGACAGAATGGCTTGCAACCCCGAGCCGCACAAACGATTGACCGTGAGCGCAGGCGCCGCAATCGGTAATCCCGCGCGCAAACCGATGTGCCGCGCGAGATAGGCTGCATCCGTACTCGTTTGGATGACGTTACCGAACACGACCTCATCGATGAGTTCCGTTGGAACGCCGGAACGCTCGATCGCGGCCTCGGCGGCGAACACGCCCAAATCCGTCGCCGTCAACTCCGAGAGCGCTCCGCCGAAGTTACCGAACGGCGTGCGCGCGCCGGCGAGGATCACGATGTCGGAATCGCTGCTGCTCTTCATCGGTCCGGCCTATTCCGCGCCGCCGCTCCGTCTCCCGGCAGGCTCGTCGGGGCACTTTCCATAAAGAGCTATCCCGATTATGCCGTTTAGCCGTCCCGCCGCCATCACGCTGGATGCCCGGTCGCTCTCGCCTGCCGGAAGGACCGAGCAGATTCTCGAGAGCTTCGATCGGCTTCAGGTCGGCAGCACGATAGAGATCGTCGAAGAGACCGATCCGCGCGCACTGCGCAACGAAATGATGCAGTTGCGCCCTGGGCGCTTTTCGTGGGACGCGCGCAACCTCGGCGCAAGCCGCTGGACCGTTCGCCTCGAGCGGATCGACGAAAATGCCGATATGGAATCGTTTCTCCAGCGCGTACCGCCGTTTTCTACCGCGAAAGCGGCGACGATCCGCGATCTCGCGAGCCAGGCCGGCGAGCGGTCCTACGAAGCCGGCGAGACGATCTTCGACGAAGGCGAAGTCTGGCCGTATCTCGGGATCGTGCGAAGCGGCAAGATCATCTACACGCTACTCTCACCCGATGGAAAGACGCACACGATCGGCGAACGGCTGACGCACGATACGCTCAACGAGAGCGGGACCTTCGACGGCGGCAGCTCGACGACGCGCGCGGAGGCGCTCACGAATGCCACCGTTCTCACCGTCGCGAGCGAGGCGGTCATTCACGCCTGCCGCAACGACGCCGAACTCGCCTTGGGATTTCTCGTCGCGGCATCGCAGGCGCGCCGGCGTTCGATCGATACGATCGCAGACCTTGCTTTCGCGCACGTCCTGCAGCGCGTCGCGAAGTTCTTGCTGGGCTACGCGCGCGCGTCCGTCGGCATGACGCGCGGGCTCCCCGGCGTCGAGAATCTCTCGCAGGCACAGATCGCCGCCGCCGCGGGAACGGTGCGCGACATGGCCGCGCGCGCACTGCTCCGTCTCAAGAACGCGGGCGCGGTCGACCTCGATCGCGGGCGCGTCAAAGCGATCGATCGGGCGAGGCTTGAGGCCTTCGCCCGTAATGTCGAAGCGCCCCCGGTTTAGCTCCGGAGTTCCTTAGCTTTCTACGGGCTCTAGCGTTGCGGTTTCGCCCTCGACGGGTGGGGTATCTTGGTCGAATGCGGCGCGCTTACTCTTTGCCGCTGCTTCCGCAAGCTGCGGTGCGGACGTTGAGCCCGTGCTCGTCTCGCGCGTGAGCGTTTCCCGACCTTTGCGAACGGCGCCCAGCGCACCTGAGAGACGGGCTTCCATCTCGCTCAGGACGGAGCCCGCATAATGGTCGGCGCCCTCGCGCACCTTTTGCGCTCGCTCCTGCGCGTCGCGCAATATCGCGTCGGCCGTGCGTTTCGCCCGCTGGACGATCTCATGCTGGTCGAGAATCTCCTCGTGCTTGGTAGCGGCCTCGTCGACAAGCGCTTGTGCCTTCTCCTGCGCGGCGCGCAGCATGCGCTCGTGGTCCTTCGTGATGATCTTCGCGCGACCGACTTCCTCGGGTAGCGTCGCGCGGACCTTTTCGACGAACTCGATCAGCCGCTCACCCGAAAGTACCCGGTAACCCGCGGGAAGCCATGTCCCTTCGTTGACGTAGGCTTCGAGTTTGTCCAAGACGCGATAGACCGACATGATGAACCTCCGTTACTTCGAGCGATGCAAACCGGCGCGCTTCTCTTCCATGATGCGCAAAACCGGCTTCGGGACGAGTGCGGCCACGTCGCCGCCGAGAAAGAATACTTCTTTGACGATACTGGAGCTGACGAACGAGTATTTTTGATCGGACATCAGAAAGAGCGTGTCCACGTCTGAGAGCGAGCGATTCATGAGCGCCGTCGACATCTCGTTCTCAAAGTCCGAAACGGCACGCAGCCCTTTCACGATCACGTCCGCCCGCAAGCGCTTAGCGTAGTCGGCCAACAGCCCGCGGAAGTGTTCTACGCGCACGTTGGGAAGATGCGCCGTGCATTCCTTTAGCATGCCCTCTCGCTCCTCGAGCGAGAACATCGGACGCTGCTTCTGTGGGTTCACGACGACGGCGACCGTGACGCACCCGAAACACTTCGCGGCGCGCTCGATGACGTCGAGGTGACCGTTGGTCGGTGGATCGAAGGATCCGGGGAGGATTGCATGCGGTGCGGCGGGGACGCGGCCGTTAGCCTTCACGGCTCCGCCACGAGAAACGCGAGCGCCACATCGCCGTAGACTTCCTCGCGGGTCGAGCGATACCCCGGTATGTCGGGAAGGATGCGCCGGGCGGCGTGCTCGTAGACGACCAGCGCGTCCGGCGCCAGGAGATTGCGTTCCTGCAACAGCCGCAGCAGATGGAGCGGCATCTCGCTCGCATACGGCGGGTCGAGATAGACGAAGTCGAACGGTCCCTCGATGCGGTAGAGCGCGCGCTCCGCGGGCGCGGCCACGACGGTGACGACGGCCTCGATGCCCAGTTGTTCGACTGCCTCCTCCATCAAGCGGGCGATCTCGCGATCCGCTTCCACCGAGACGACACGCGACGCGCCGCGGGATGCTGCCTCGAAGCCGATCGCGCCGGTCCCCGCAAACAGGTCGAGCACGCGCGCACCTTCGATCCGGTGCATGAGGATCGAAAACAGCGACTCCTTCACGCGCCCCGGCGTCGGTCGCACGGCGCTCGACTTCGGCGAGCGCAGTTTCCGGCTGCCGAGTTGCCCACCCGTGATCTTCGGCATCAGCGCTGCACCGGCGAGGACACGAGCTCGACCACGTCGCAGATATTCGTCACCTCGGCATCAGGCCGCGTCAGCTCCGGCGGGTAGCTGCGCCCTTCGGCGTTATACCATACGGCCCGCAAGCCCGCCGCCTTCGCACCGACGACGTCGGCGCGCGGGTTGTCGCCGACATACCAGATGCAATCGCGGGGAAGGCCAAAGGTTTCGACGAGCGCCTCAAACGCGAGAGGGTCCGGCTTCGCCGCGCCGACGTCGGCACTCGCGAGCACCGGACCGGCGAAGCCTACGCGCTCGGCCTTGCGTTGCTGCAGCGGGCTCCACCCATTGCTCAGAATCGCGGTCGCGATGCCGCCTTCGCGCAGCTCCGCAAGCAGCCGCCGTGCGCCGGCGAGCGGCACGACGATCTGATCCACGAGCGCAAGGGCAATCTCTCGAAACTGGGCGACAAAGGGATGCGCGTGCGCCACGCCGCGCTCGACCACGAAGCGCCGAACCGCTTCGTCGATCGAAAACGCGCCGTCGCGTTGCCGCTGGAGCAGCGCGTCGATCGCGCTAGTCTCCTGATCGAGCGTTCCAAGAGGAGCGCCGCCTTCGGCATCGATTCCCTCCAGCAGGCGTAGAAACGCAATGCGCTCGATCTTATTGTCGATCGCCAGCGTGTGGTCGATGTCGAACGCGACGGCGCAGCCTCGCATGTTAGGTCGGGCCCTGCCCCGTTACGATACGCACGAAGCCTTGCGGCCGCAGCCGGTTGCGCAGGGCGGCCTGTACCTCTTGCGCGGTCGCGCCGAGCTCTTTGCGTGCATCGATAAGATACTGGTTCAACGGAAGGCCGCGCGTCGCGTAACCCAACAAGAGCGACGCAACGCCATCGTAGCTGCCTTCGCGTATCGGCACCTCGCCCATCAAAAGCGCCTTCGCCCTCAAGAGCCGGTCGGCCGGAACCGGGCTTTTTTGCAGCCGCGTCAGGTCGCCGACGACCAGACTCTGCGCCGGTAGAACGTTCTTCGGATCGCAGGCGTATTCGATCGTGAACGTCGCTCGCGTCGGCTCGGCATCGATGGCGCTCGACACCGAGTAGACGTAACCGTGAACTTCGCGCAGATCGTGATAGAGCAACGAACTATAGAAGCCGCCGGTCAGGACCGTGTTCGCAACCTGCAATGCGGCCCAATCAGCATCCGTGCGCGCCAGCGTGAGCGTTTCGCTGAGGCTCACCGTCGATTGCACGCGCCCCGTCGCCGGGACGACGGCGCTGCTCGTGACGTTGTCCGGCACGGGCGGAGGATCCGTCGTCGGCTTCGGGCCGCTCGCGCTCCAGGTACCGAAATACCGCTCGACGACTTCCCGTGCGTAGGCGGGCGTTACGTCGCCTACGACGACGATGGTGGTCAGATCCGGGCGATACGCGCTCGCATACCACGCGCGAACCTCGTCGAGCGTCAGCGCTCCGGCACTTTGCGGAGAGGCGAAGCGCTGCTCCGGATCGCCCGCGGGATAGAGCGCTCTCGCAAGCGCAACGTCCGCCAGATGCTCCGGCGACGTTGTCTCCCCGACGAGCGCCTGCGCGTTCTGTGCCTTGACGATCGCAAAATCTCCTGGATTGAACGCCGGATGTAGCTCGTCGTCGGCCAGCAGCTGCACGGCGCGATCGAAGTTCGGCGCGAGCACTTGCAACGAAAACGCCGTTCCGGTGTTCACCGTCGCCGCAATTCGATCGAGCGCCGATTGATACTCAACGCGACCGTACGTCGCCGTTCCGTACGGGAGCAGCGATTCGGTAACGTCTGCCACGCCCTCTTGACCCGGAGGTTCTTGTACCTGGGGATCGTTTCGAATCTCCCCGCGCACCATGACGCTGCGCGAGCTACTCTCGGGCTGCACGATCAGTTGCAGCCCGTTCGCCAGTCGCGTAACCACCGGCGAAAGCGTCTGCGCCGGGACGTGAAGATTCGCAAGCACGCTGCGCGCCCACGACGGCAGCGGCTCGTGCCGGCTCGGCGGAATCTGATTGTTCTCCGGAGCGAGCCCCGAAGCGCCCATGCTTACCGCACCCGTATTCTTTGGAACCGCGTACGCCGCAACGCTGCGCGCATCGACGATGTTCTCACGCAGTACCCGATTCACGTCGGCGACGGTGACGCGACGGAAGGCCGCGATCATATCATCGGGCGACTGCAGGCCCTGGACGGAAAGTGCTTCGCTCCAATCGAAGGCAAGCTCCTGGACGGAGTCGCGCGAGAACTCGCGCTGCGCGATCTCGCGCCGGATCGCGGCATCGACGAGATCGTCCGGAACGCCCGTTTGACGATACCGGGCGACGACCGCGCGCATCATCGCGGCCGCGTCTTCCGGTCTGCGGGCCACCGGAACCACGCCGACCAGGACGCCGAGCGAGGTCTGCGGGAACGACTGCGCTTGGAAGCCGGTGTAGAGCAGCTTGCCTTGCGCCACCAGCGCATAGAGCGCGCTGCGCTGGCTCGACAGCACGTCTCCGAGAATCTGTCCGGCCGCGTAATCGGGACTGGCATAGCCGGGCATCCGATAGCCCAGCAATACGACCGTCACCGGAAGATCGCTCGAATCGTGATAGGTGACGGCGTGGATCGGCCGCAAATGCACCGCCCCCCTCGCGGGCAGCATCGCTGCGGGCACGCTGCCGAAGACGCGTCGCACGTGCGCGACCACACTCGGCCCGTCGACGTCGCCGACGATGACATACACGGCGTTGTTCGGGTGATACCACGTATGATAGAAATGCAGGAGTTGCGGGCTGTTGATCCCCCTCGCAAAACCTTCCAGGGTGCCCAGTGTGTTGTTTGCGTACGGCGTTCCGGCAAGAATTCGTTGCGACATCTTCGTGAAGAGCCGATAGAGCGCGTTGGAGTTGTCCTGCGTTACCTCTTGACTGATCGCAAGGCGCTCCTGATTCCACTGCCCCTGCGACATCAGCAATCCCGTTGCCCGCGATCGCTCGAGCCGCAAGGCGATGTCGAGATACTGCGCCGGCATCGTGAAGTAATACTGTGTCACCACGGCTTGCGTATCCGCGTCGAAGTTGCCGCCCGTGATCCCCACGACATCCATGAGAGAGGACGACGAGAGCGATGCGCTGCCGCGGAACATCATGTGCTCGGTCGCGTGCGCGAGCCCCGGTAGCGTCTGCTCGTCGGAGCCGGCCTCGTAGTTCATGATCGCCGTGACGACCGGCGCAAGTGGATCGTGCACGACCACGACTCGCAAACCGTTTGCGAGCGTCGCCCGCGTTACGGTGAGGCCGGCCGCGAAAGCCGGCCGAGAGAGAAGCAAGGCCGCGAGAAGCGCGCAGCAGGAGAGCGCGAGGCGCAGCAATCGGCGATTCATGGTGCGGCGACCTTCCGTCGCACGCCCGCGGGCCCCTTTACGACGAAGCGAGTAGCGCGTGAACGGACGGGGTCGCGTCGAGCGCGCCGCGAAGGCCTGCATGCTCCGGTGCGCGCAGACGAGGATCGCGCTTGACGATCTGCTCGGCGGCTCGCCGCGCGCTCCTGTAGACCTCGAAATCGCGAGCGACGTCACCGAATCGCAGTTCGGCATGACCGGACTGTGCCGTTCCCGCAAACTCGCCCGAGCCGCGCATCCGTAAATCGGCTTCTGCGATCGCGAAGCCATCCGTCGTTTGCGTGAGGATTGCCAGCCGTTTCGTCTCTTGACGATCGTCGGGATACACGAAGATGCAAAACGACTGCGCAGCTCCTCGTCCGACGCGGCCGCGAAGTTGGTGCAGTTGCGCGAGCCCGTAACGCTGCGCGTCGAGCACGACCATCACGCTTGCGTTGGCCACGTCGACGCCGACTTCGATCACCGTCGTTGCGACGAGCACGTCGATCTCACCGCGCGCGAAGCGCTGCATCGCGTCGTCTTTCTCGCGCGACGGAAGGCGCCCGTGGACGAGCCCGAGCCGCAAATCTGCAAACACGTCGGCCTGCAGTCGCTCCATCTCCGCGACGACGCTCGTCGCGCCGGACTCCCCCTCCTCGATCGCGGGTGCGACGATGTACGCTTGACCGCCGCGAGCGACGACGGCGCGCACGAATGTGTAGACGCGCTCGAGGCGCGCGAGACGCACGGCAAACGTTTGGATCGGTGTGCGCCCCGGCGGCATCTCGTCGAGCCGTGACTCGTCGAGATCGGCGTAGAGCGATTGCGCGAGCGTGCGCGGGATCGGCGTGGCGGTCATGTGCAGCGTATGCGGCGCGCCGCCCTTTGCACGCAGCCGCGCGCGATGCTCGACGCCGAAACGATGCTGTTCGTCGATGATCACCAAGCCCAACCGCGCAAACTCCACGTCTTGCGTGAGCAGCGCGTGCGTGCCGATGGCGAGCGCCGCCTCGCCGCTCGCGAGGCGATCCACCGCCGCCCGGCGCGAGCGTTGCCCTTGGCTCCCGAGAACCGGCTCGACGGCGATCTGAAACGGCAGGAGCAACGGCGTGAGTTTCTGCACGTGTTGCATGGCGAGGATCTCCGTCGGCGCCATCAGTGCCGATTGAAAGCCGCCGCGCGCCGCAAGCAGAACGGCAGCCGCGGCAACCAACGTTTTGCCGCTTCCAACGTCGCCCTGCAACAGACGGTTCATCGGCATATCCCGTGACAGGTCGCTCCAAATCTCATCGATGACACGCCGCTGCGCGCCGGTCAGTGCGAAGGGCAGCGAGGCTTCGAACTGCTCGAGCAAATTCTTGGGAACCTGCAGCGCCACCGCATCATGCTCGCCCTCGCGCTGCGCTCGCCGTAACTGCGTCCCTGTCGCGAGCACGAGGAACTCCCCGAAGATGAAGCGCTCGCGCGCCCGGGCGGCCTCCTCGGGCGAGGGCGGCGCGTGTACGATGCGATACGCGTCGCGCAAGGCTCCGAAGCCACGCTCGCGCACGAGGGCGGGCGGCAGCACATCCTCGCCGACCACGCTCAACAGCCGCGCAAGGTTTTTCTTCACCACGCTTGCGATCTTGCGCGACGGCAACTCCTTGCTCGCGCGATAGACGGGAAGCATCTCGCCGCGATAGACTTCCTCCTCGCCAAGAACGCGATGCTGCGTGACGTTGATCGCCGGTTCGACCAGCGAGCGTTCGAGGCGGCCGCGAACGAACAGGCGCATCCCTTCGTGAAGGCGCCCGAAGACGTACCGGCGGCGCCCAATCCATTTCGCGACGAACGCCCCGCTCTCGTCCTGCAAGCGCGCTTCCACGATCTCGAGATCGCGCACGCGGCGTTCCTTGACCGCCGTGATACGGCCGAGTGCATTGACCTCGCCGGCGCTTTCGTCGTCCAAACGGGCTTCGCGCAGATCGGCGGCGGACATCGGCTCTCGCAGATCCTCGTAGCGGAAGGGAAAGTCATCGAGGAGATCGCGCGCGGTTGCGATGCCTAGCTCCAGAAAGAGCCGCTCCGATTTCTCCCCGACACCGTCGAGGTCGCCGATCGCAAGCGTCCCGGTCGACGTCACCGCATTAATGCGCGCGTTCGAGCAATTGCGTACCGATCCGGTCGAGCGGCACGCCGCGCGCCTCCAAGAGCACGAGCAAATGAAAGAACAAGTCGGCCGCCTCCCATACCAACTCATCGTCGTCCGCATTCTTTGCCGCGATCACGACCTCGGTCGCCTCTTCACCGATCTTCTTTCCGATACGGTCGACGCCGCCCGCATAGAGCTTGGCGACGTAGGAATCTTCCGGAGCTGCCGTCTTACGCTCGCGAAGGACGCGCCGCAAATGCGCGACCGCTCGCAGGAAGTCGCCGTCGTTCGAGGTGCGCGGGAGCATGGGCTCATGAAAGCAGCTGACGGCGCCGGTGTGACAAGCGGGGCCGTTCGGCACGACCCGGTAGAGCACCGCGTCGCCGTCGCAATCGGCCACGACCTCGACGACACGCTGCGTGTACCCGCTCTGCTCGCCCTTGCGCCAGAGTCTCTTCCGGCTTCGACTGAAGAGATGCGTCTCTCCCGTCGCGAGCGTGCGCTCCAGCGCTTCACGGTTCGCCCACGCAAGGGTCAAAACGTCTCCATCGTGCGCGTCGGCAACCACCACCGGCACGAGCCCATCCTCGCCGAACTTCAGCGCTCCGAGTTCCATGGTCGCATGGGAATGCCGCGCTGCGCGAGCGCTTCCTTCAAGTCGGGAATCCGAATCTCCCCGAAATGGAAGAGCGAGGCGGCCAGTGCGGCATCGGCTCCGGCGTGGGTGAAGACGCGCTCGAAGTCCTCGACGCTTCCCGCACCGCCCGAGGCGATGACGGGAACCGGCACCGCGTCGCGAACCGCGCGCGTCAGCTCGAGATCGTAGCCCGACTTCGTGCCGTCCCGATCCATCGACGTAAGCAACACCTCGCCCGCGCCGCTCTCACCACACGCGGAGGCCGCCCATGCGACCGCGTCGAGTCCGGTCGGCGTCCTTCCGCCGTCGATCACCACCTCCCATCCTCGCCGCCTTTTCCGCGCGTCGATCGCGAGCATGATGCATTGGCTTCCGAACTCCGCGGCGGCGCGGCGCAGCACGTCCGGGGCGCGCACGGCGGCGCTGTTGAGCGAGACCTTGTCGCAGCCCGCGCGCAGCAATGCGCGAACGTCCGCGACGCCGTCGACTCCGCCGCCGACGGCGAAAGGCATCGTCAGCTCGCGCGCAACCGCCCGAACGACTTCGATCGTCGCCTTACGTCCGTCGACGGTCGCGGTGATATCGAGAAAAACCAGCTCGTCAACGCCGGATCGTTCGTAGAGCGCGGCCAAATCCACCGGATCGCCGGCGTCGCGCAGCCCCAGGAAGTTCACGCCTTTGACGACGCGCGCGTCTTTGATGTCTAGGCACGCAATGATGCGGCGAACCAGCATGCTATGCGACTGGTGCTCGTAATTGCGTATCGATCTCACGCAGATGCGGGACCTCGACGCCGCAGCGCTCCGCAAGTTCGATCGTCGCCCCCAGGATCGGGTCCAACTCGAGCGAGCGGCCGGCTTGAACGTCTTGCAGCATCGAGGTCTTCACATCGTCGAGGCGCGAGGCGTATGCGATGCGCGCGTCGGCTTCGCGTTCGACGTCGGCCACGAGACCCAGCGCGCGCCCAACCGCGAGCACTTCGAGCATCAGCGCACGCACCCGTGCGAGCGTCGGCGCATCGCGCATCATCGCTCCGATGCTCATGCCGGTCGCCGCGCTGACGGGATTGAGGCTCGCGTTCCCAACGAGTTTGAACCAGAGGCTACGCCGCAGATCGGGGTCGATCTCGGCCTGCAGTCGCGCGGAGCGGAACACCTCGGCGAGCGCGTGCAGGCGCTCCCCGTTGCGTCCGCTCGCCTCGCCGAGCAGATATCGAAGGCCTCCGCTTTGCACGATGCGCCCCGGCTCGGCAACGTTCCCGGAGACGTGCACGACGCCGCCGATGATCTGTGCGTCGCCGAACATCGCGCCGATGCGGCCGCCCGGATCTACCGATTGCAGCGGAGGCGTCCGCGCAAACCAAAACGGCACGCCGTTTTGCAACGTCACGATGGGGACGCACGATCCCGCGTACGGGGCAAGTTGCTCCAGGAACGCCGGCCATTGATGCGCCTTGAACGTGAGCAGGAGCACGTCGCCGGGAGGCAGTTCGCGCAGATCCCCCGCCGCGTCGACGTGCGCGGTAAAGTCGCCGAGGTCGCCCTGGACGTGCAGTCCGCGTTCGCGGATCGCCTCGAGATGCGCGCCGCGCGCGACGACCGACGTCGGCACGCCGGCGTGCGCGAGTGCGCCGGCAATGAAGCCGCCGATCGCGCCGGCTCCGACGACTACGACGCGCATCGGGGCGGGAAAAACCTGGAGGCGACGGGCAGATTCGAACTGCCGAATGGAGCTTTTGCAGAGCTCTGCCTTACCACTTGGCTACGTCGCCCCGAGAACCGACCGGCGCTCGCGGTTGGAGCGGGTAGTGGGAATCGAACCCACGCATCAACCTTGGGAAGGTCGCAGGCTACCATTACATCATACCCGCGCGCACCAGGCCCCTCGGTTCGGTATTCCCCTTGCAGCGTCCTCGGAGCCTCCTTCAGGTGATGATGTTCACCGAGCGAGCGAGGATGAGCGCAAGCGTCACCAGTGAGATCAGCGATTCGACGAGCATCAGCATCTTCGCCATGGGCGTCAACGGCATAACATCCGTGGGGCTGAATGCGGTTGCGTTCGTGAACGCCAGATACAGATAGTCCACGAACTGCGGCTTCCAGTCGGTTGGAACCCATGGATTGCGAGCTGGATCGGCGCTCATCTGCGGGAAGAGGAAGTCGGCGTTCGAGACGTCTTTCGCGCACGCCGCCAACGAACGCGGCACGGGACCGTCGCCGTCGAGCTCCCAGAACCACAGCGAGAAGACGAGCACGTTCGTCAGCCAGATTTGCGATCCCGACAACAGCAACTCCGCGCCGGTCTGCTGGTGCGCTTGGGTTACCAACGTGTGCACCAGCAACACGACCGACACCGCGTTGAAGAAATTCACGATGGCGATGAGTACGATCGACGCCGCCCGTTGCAGCATGCTTCGGCTCTGCCGCGCGCGCATGACGATCAGCGGCACGAGGACGATCAGCACGAGCGCGGGGCCGACCCAAACGGGACCGATCGTGAAGCGCGCCGGGAGGAGCGCGTACAAGAGCATGGCGGCCAGAATGGCGAGCGTCGCATGCCAACGCGAGTGATCCGGAGCGCGTTTCATCCCGCCGCCGCATTCCGACAGGATGCCGGGGAAAGCCTCGTGGAATGGGGCTGCATGGGACGGATGATCGAGTTCGCGCGCCCCGATGGGAAGCGCGCGCCCGGATACCTCGCCGAACCGGTGAAGCGGGATGGCGCGCCTAGGATCGTGATGCTTCAGGAATGGTGGGGGCTCAACGACGAGATCAAGCAGACGGCGGAGGAGTTCGCGCGCGAGGGCTTTCGCGTGCTCATCCCCGATCTCTATCGTGGCCGCTCCACGGCAGAGGGCGAAGAAGCGAATCACCTGGCTGCGGGCCTCGACTTCGGTGACGCTGCGACGCAAGATGCGCGCGGCGCGGCGCAGTTTCTCCAGAAGCAGGGCGGCAAGGTCGGCGTGATCGGCTACTGCATGGGCGGCGCGCTGGCGTTGATCGCGGCACTTCACGATCCGGAGTTCGCCGCGGTCGTCACGTACTACGGCTATCCGGGTCCGGAGGCGGGAGATCTCTCGAAGATCCGCATCCCAGTGATGGGACATTGGGCGAAGCATGACGCTCACTTCAATCTCGCCGGCGTCGAGGCGATCGAAGCCAAGCTCAAAGCCGGCAGCGTTCCCCACGAGTTCTTTACCTATGATGCCAAGCACGCGTTTGCGAACCCCAAGGGGCTGGGGAACTACGACCACGAGATCGCTCAGACGGCATTCAGGCGTACGATCGAGTTCTTCGAGCAGAATCTCGCGCCATGAACGCCCCCATGAAGAACGTCGACGCGAAACGCGAGAAGGAAGCGCAGATCGAGCGCATCGCCACGGCAATCGCCGCCGCCGTCGCGGTGGTCATCGCCCTACGAAAACTCTTCCAAACGCTGTCCGAACTCGCCCGCTAAAAAGAGATTTGCCAAGGGGCGGAATCGAACCGCCGACACCGCACTTTTCAGGCGCGTGCTCTACCAACTGAGCTACCTTGGCATGCGCAGTACTTTTCGGAAGTCGAGCGCACCGCCTTTCGGCGATGCGCTCGACGTTCAAGGCTGGCGACGCTGATGGGGCTCGAACCCACGACCTCCGCCGTGACAGGGCGGCGCTCTAACCAACTGAGCTACAGCGCCAGAATGGTGGGCACGGTTGGGATCGAACCAACGACCCTTCGCGTGTGAAGCGAATGCTCTCCCACTGAGCTACGCGCCCGCGCTTCCGGCCAACCCCTCTTGGACAGGCCGCATTGTACCCCTGCCGGAAGCGATCTGTCTAGCGGCGAAGCGCGCCAGTGTGATTGCCGGATTTCCGCTGCTGTGGACCTTTACCGTCCCGTGGGCCGATGTCGACATGCTTCAACACGTGAACAACGTCGCCTACATTCGATGGATCGAAACGATCCGCTGCGAGTATTTCACACGCGTCATCGGCGAGCCGATCAACGGCGAGCACGGCATGATCCTCGCGCAACTCGACTTCGCGTACGAGCAGCAGCTGCGGTATCACGAGGAAGTGACCGTCGGCTGCAGCGTATCACGCATCGGCAACAAGTCTTTCGACATGACCTACGAGGTGTGGAGCAACGACCACAGCTATCGCGCCGCCCACGGCAAGAGCGTGTTGGTCGCCTACGATTTCCGTGCCGGACATTCGATTAAGGTTCCCGACCGCTGGCGCTCCGCGATCGCCGCCTTCGAAGCAGGGCCGCCGCAGAGATACGAATAAATCGGCCCTGTCATCCTGGGCTGTCGAAGGATCCCGGGCGGTTAGCTCAGTGGGAGAGCGCTTCCTTGACACGGAAGAGGTCAGAAGTTCAATCCTTCTACCGCCCACCATGTCAATACAGAGGAAAAGACCATGCTGCGTCGTCTTATCGTGATCGGCCTCGCAACGCTCCTCGTTGTCCTGGGTTCGCCGACCCACGCGCTTACCCAAACGCGGGTTACTGCACTACCAAACTGCCTGGACAAGCCGGAGGTGCGCCCAACGTCGGTGATCTTTGCTTGCGGCGACGGGGGCGTGTACGCCGACGGCGTTCGATGGAGCGATTGGGGGAAAGCGTTTGCCACGGCCACGGCAACGATGCACGCGAACGATTGCACTCCGAACTGCGCCGAGGGGCATTTCCATACATACGCCGCTACGCTCGCCGTTTCCGGAACGCAACGCTGCCCAAATGGGCAAATCGCGTATCAGAGGGTGGCGTATGCTCCGCGTTCCCACGGTACACCGACCATTCATTCTAGGCTCGATTGGTTTAGTCGAGCCTGCCGTTAGGCTTTTGAGGATCCTGCCATGACCGTTCGCACCATGCTGTTTGCCGCGATGGCAGCGCTCGCGGCGTGTTCGAGCCCCACGCAGTCGATCGACTTCCAGCCGCCTGCGGGGTGGACGGCAACGCCGAGCCTCTTCGGCTTCCAAGCGTGGCACACGGCGGACAGCAAACAAACGCTCGTGCTATTCCGGCTGCCGGTTGCCGCCGACCCGAACACCGTCATGCGGCAAGCCGACATCAACACGGCAGGCACAACGACAAGAAAGATCACCATCTGCGGGAAGCAGCCGGCGCTGTTGATTCTCGGGCGCGGTACTCGAGCGCACTCGCAGCAAAACGTCGAAATGGTGATGACGTCGTACGCTGGTACGACGTACATGGCGATCTACGCGCGGGACATCGGGTTGCCGTTGAACGCGCAGGCCGACCGCGCGATCCACTCACTCTGCCGGAGAAGTTAGCTGCTTAATGAGGCTGGCACGTATCCCCCGGGTTGCCGTCCGACATGAGGATGGCGATCGACGGCGGATTCTCCGAGCCGACGACGCCCGGCGTGTACTTCGCGCGCTGCCCGTCGAGAGCGGCACCCTGGAAGGAAATGGTGTCGCCGTCGAGCCCATACGTGCCCTGGTTCCCGCCGGCGTCCGTGTAGTTGCTCGCGTCCACAATCGTGAAGTTCTCTCCCGCCGCCGCTTGCAGTTCGCCGCCGCTCAATGTCGAGCACTCGTAGCGTCCCGCCGGGACCGTGCTCTGGGAGTCCGATGCCTGGCTGGAAGTAGATGACTGGCTGGAAGTAGATGACTGGCTAGAAGTATCGGTCGACTGCCGATGGGCAGCGCAGCCGCTCGCGAGCGCCGCAACGACGAACCCCACGACCAAAACATGCGTCAGATATCGCATAGGCGAGTACCCTTTCGTATCCGATCCCGCGCCACCTTTGGGAACGCGAAATCGGCGCAGCATCTCAGCTGCGCCGATCTTGATCCGATAATAACGAACACCCTGACGTTTATGGATGGTGCGTAGCCTTGGGTTTGGGCGTTGCCTTCGGCTTCGGGGTCGGATGGCTTGCCGTGTGGCTTGCCATGTGACTCGCCATATGGCTCTTCGGCGTCGGCGTGGGTTTCGCCATCGTCGCCGCGACGGCAACGCCGCTCACGAAGAATGCCGAAGCTAGGAACGAAGCAAGATATCGATTCATCAATCTTCACCTCCTTTCAAGGGCGTAGCTTCCGCGCGACCGGCCGCGCCTCCGCTTCGCGCCCCTCCGGCCCGGGACCCGACTTCCGCGTCCGTGCGGGTAGGCGCGGTGCGAGCCGAGTATAACGGCCTTTGGAACGTAAGAGCGTTTGGAGGACCGCGTGACCCTCGAGTTATGGAATACCCTCGCGACGTTCGGGACCTTTCTCGTCATTGCCGCCACGGCGATCGCCGCAATCTTCCAACTGCGCCACGCTCGCACCAGCAATCAGATCGCAGCGATCAACGAACTCCGCGAGAGCATGGAAACACCGGCGTTCGCGGCGGCGCAGCACTTTGTGTTCACGGAGTTGGCCGACGCCTTGAAAGACCCGGAACTGCGCCATCAGCTCTTCAACCGGAATGCCAGAACCAGCGCCAACCAAACCATGATATCCAAGATCAACACGGTCGGTAACCACTATGAAGGCGTCGGCCTGCTCATCCGGGCGGGCTTGGTCGACAAGCGAAGCGTTCTCGAGATGTGGTCCGGGCCGTGCGTCGGCAGTTGGGAAGCGCTCTCGCCGGCCACCGCGATATTCCGTCGCCAGTTCGGAAGCCTTTTGTGGGAGAACTTCGAGTATCTCGCCGTCCTATCTCAAGATTGGATCGCCGATCATCCGCACGGCACCTATCCCCCGGGCATGCGACGCTTGTCTCCCGAAGACGAATGGCTCGACGCCGACACTCGCTATGCGGCATCGCTGAAGGCGAGGTAGCGTCTTTCGAACCAGTTAGGTCGGCTGCGGCGTCGGCGACGGCCCGAGCGCATCCGCGGCGGTCCGCGGTGGGAAGTTGTTCAAGTCGGGTTTCTGCTCGCCGATCTTCCATATCATCGCCGCCGCTTCGGCGCGGTTGAGCGGCCGTTTCGGATCGAGCGTAACGATCGCCCCGAACGTGCGGCCGATGGTATCGAGTTGGTTCGTGCCGGTCGTCCCTTGATCTTGCAGCAGACAACTCGCGATCGCCGCGACGTAGGCGTGCGAGATCGCGTGCTTGTCCCTCCACGCGGGAAGCTCGTAGTACGCCTGCCCGAGATCGTCCGCGAGCATCGGATCCGGTGCACCGCAATCGACGTACGCCTTGATCGTCAGCGCCTCTTCGCGCGTAATCGGACGGTCCGGCCGAAACGTCTTATCGGGGAACCCGATGGCGATCCCCGCGTCGTGCATCCCCTCGATCGCGCCGAAATCCGGATCGGTCACGGGAACGTCGCTGAAATATGCCCTCGAACCGGCAAGCGCGGGACGGATCTGCTTCGATGGGTCGATCGCCCAAATCGCGCTGTCCGCCCGCATCAGCCAGCGTACGAACTCACGCCGCAATACGGGTTTTCCTGGTTCGAAGGATCCGCCGGCCGGCCAAAATATCTGCAGTTGTGCGAGTTGATCGATGAACGGCGTGCTCGCGACCCCGTTCAAATCCGTAAATGCCGGAGTCGGCGAAGGGCTCGGCGACGCCGTCGGCAGTGCGCTCGGTGACGCCGTCGGCAATGCGCTCGCCGATTCGCTGGGCGAGGTGGAAGTCGCCGTTTGCGCGTGCGAGCATCCAATCAGCGCAAACGCTACCGCGATCAACGCCGTCGCTATCCTCGGCATGCAATCCGAGGTGCGCCGCCCCCCGGGGCTTCCCCTCCCAGCGCGCGTCGGGCCGAACTAATTCCCGCTATTCGAAGGAGGTGCGAGTAGATCGATGGCGCCTTGAACGGCGACGCGCTCGCCCAAACGCAGGCCGTTCACGAGCACCAGGTCGCCGCTTTGCACGCTCGCGGTGACGTGCCGCGGCGTGAACACGATGCCGCCGTTCCCGCTGCTCGTCTGCACGAACGCAATCATCTCACCGGTTTGCGGATCGGCGACGAGACTGCTTTGCGGTACGACGAGTCCACGCACGTGTCCGTAGACG
Source organism: Candidatus Tyrphobacter sp. (assembly GCA_036567865.1). Lineage (GTDB taxonomy): Bacteria > Vulcanimicrobiota > Vulcanimicrobiia > Vulcanimicrobiales > Vulcanimicrobiaceae > Tyrphobacter. The sequence goes on from DATCTQ010000059.1 coordinate 20,332, forward strand.
ACCGTTGCGTCCATCGGCGTACCCGGCGGGATATCCGAGGGAACACCGGTGACGCCGACGACGGCAAGTCCGGTCGCCGGATCCACGGCGGGCGCGATGCCGCCGATCCGCGCATCGAACTGCCGCCCGCCGGCGCGGACGTGCACGAGATCGCCCGCTGCGATGCGCGCGACGTCCACAACGGGAACGTCCAGCGTCGCGAAGTTCGTCGCGTTCGGTGCGATCGCAACGATCGGCGTCGAAACGTCGACGACCTCACCCGCCTGCGCGTAGATCCCGACGACCACGCCGTCGACCGGCGCGCGTAGCGTCCCAAGCGAGAGCGCGTAACCCGCCGCGACCGCTCGCGTGCTCGCCGAGCTCGCCTGCGCCTGCGCGAGCGCGAGCTGCTCTTGCGCGCCCTGCACGCCCGCGCGATCGTTTGCGACGATCGCGAGCGCCGCCTCGACGTCGCGCTGCGCGACGACGCCGGCCGCGAACAGAACGCGTTGCCGCGCCAGCTCCGCCTCGTCGACGCGGAGCTTCACCGACACGCGGTCGATCTGCGCATACGCTTCTTGAGCGCGCGCCGCCTGTGCGTCGGCTTGCGCCTGCTGTGCCGCGAGCGCGAGCGGCGTCGCGTTCAACTCGGCAAGGGCCGCCCCTTGCGCGACGCCTTCACCGAGGGTCACGTCGATGTGCCGCAAGGTCCCCGGAATCGAGAACGCAAGCTTCGTCTGCGTCCCGGCCGCGGGGCCGACTCGCCCGGCGAGCGCGAGGGTCCTCTCGACGATACCCATGCGAACGGTCGCGACCGGGATCGCCGGCGCGGTTGCCGGTGGCTTCGGCGCGGGGCGGCGTGCCATCACGAACCACACGAGCGCGGCGACGACGACCACGACGGTCGCGGCGATTGCCATGGGGCGTTTCACGGAACCAGTACCTCCAAGAGTGCATACGCTTGCGCGCGGGCATATTCTGCGACGACGGCATCGACGGACGTCTGCACGTACGTTCGTCGCGCGTCCGAGATATCGAGGCTCGAACTCGAACCCTCGCGATACCCCAGCTCGACCGCGGCAAGCGCACGCGCCGCGACGTCGCGGGCGGCGAGGGCCGCGCGTTCCGATGCGTCGGCCGCGCGAGCGTCGCGGACCGCGGCTCCCACCTCGAGCGCGATCGTTCGCCGTGCGTCTATGAGTTGCGCCTCCACCGCGCTCACGTGCGCGCGCGCAATGGCGACGCGCGCCGGACTCTGCGGTGCGAGTGGGACGTCGAGGTGCACGCTCGCCTGAGGACCGCGCACTTCCTGTCCCGTGTCGACGCCGCGCTGGTATCCCGCGTTCGCAGTAATCGTCGGAAGCCCGGAGGTTCTCGCGAGCCCGACGTCCGCACGCCGCGCTTGCACCGATGCGAGCAAGGCCGCGATCTCCGGGCGAGACGCAAGCGCCCGTCCCACGTCTGCGTTCTCATCGAGCACGGGCTGCGGCGGACTCGGCACGTTCGCAAGCGCGCCGAGCGAGACCGACGAGACACCGGTCGCGGAAGCCAGCGCTTCGACGGCATCGACGCGCTCAGCTTGCGCGAGCGCGAGATCCGCGCGTGCCTGTTGCACCGCGACGTCGGCGCGCATGACGTCGAGCCGGGGTGACTCGCCCGCGCGAACGCGAATCGCGGCGGCGTTGCGGTCGCGGATCGCGCTCGCGAGCACTTCGGTGCGCAAGCGCTCCAGTTCCGTCGATCGTAACGCGGAAAAGTACAGCCGCAGTGCGTTCTCGCGAGCGAGCAACGTGGCGGCATCGGCCTGGCGCTGGGCCGCCAGTAAATCGCCCGCAGCGGCGCGGACCGCATCGGAGGTCGCGAGGAGATCGTTGACCGAAAGGCTCGCACCGGCCGCGATAAAATGTTGCTCGACGGTCGTCGCGCTCTGCGCTCCGCTGCCCGCCTGCGGGGCGAGCGTGTAGTCGCCGGCAAAGTGCGGGACGCCCTGTATGCGCGCGAGGCGGAGGTTCGCGACACGCTCGTCGACGGCGGCGACGGCCTGCTGCACGCCGAGGTTTCGCCCGATTGCGCGCGCCTGCGCATCGGCCGGCGAGAGCGCCGCGAAGACGGGAATGCTCGGGACGTTCGCTCCCTCGCAGGCGATCGCGATTGCAACGGCTGCAAGCGCTCGCAGATACTTCATATCGCCGGCTCCTCAGTACTGCAAAACGCCGCGTAGAGCACCGGGATGAGGATCAGCGTGAAGAACGTCGCGGTCGAGAGGCCGCCGACGACGGCGATGGCGAGCGGGCGTTCCATCGCCGCTCCGGCTCCGATGCCGAACGCCAACGGCAACAGTCCGCCGATCGTCGCGAACGCCGTCATCAGAATCGGTCGCAAACGCTCGCGGCCGGCGAGCACGAGCGCTTGCGTCACCTCGGCGCCCTCACGGCGCCGGCGGTTCGCCGCATCGATCAGCAGGATGCCATTCTTGACGACGAGGCCGATCAGCAGCAGCAATCCCATGAAGGAGGAAACGTTGAACGGCGTGCGAGTGAGCACGAGTCCGAGTGCGACGCCGATCGGCGCGAGCGGCACCGCCATGAGGATCACGAGCGGCTGGCGAAACGAGTGAAACGCCGTCAACATGACGAAGAATACGAGCACGATCGCAATCACGAACACCATGCCGAATTCGCGGAATGAAGCTTGCTGCGCTTGATAGGCGCCCTCGATCTGCGCCGTGTATCCAGGAGGAAGTTTTGCGGCCAGGATCGCGCGTCGCAGATCTGAGACGATCGAGGAGAGGCTGCGACCGCCGACGTTCGCGGTCACTCGCATCGACCGCAGGCCATTGATGTCGGTTACGTCGGTTGCCGATCGATCGACGATCGTCCCCGAGACTTGGGTGAACGGAATCGACCCCCCGGGAAGGGTGACGGCGTCCGGAACGCTTCCGTTCGACCCGGCGGCGCCGGCCATTGCGACGCGCACGGGCACGAGCATCGTCGACTCCGGCAGTTGCGTTGCGACAGAGCCCTGCGCACTCGCCGCCAGCGCCTGCGCGAGGCCGGGCGTGTTGACGCCCAAGCGCGCGAGCCTAGCGAAGTCCGGCTGGACGCGCAGCGTCGGATCGTCCTGTTCGACGCCGGAGAAGGCGTCGGCAACGCCGCGGACCCGGGAGATGTCGTTCGCGACGCGCGTCGCAGCCCGTACCAGCGTCGCCTGATCCGCCCCGCTCACGACGATCTCGATCGGAGCGGGCGCACCGGAAACGTCGTTGATCATGTCTTCGAGGATTTGGTGGATGTCGAGCTGCGCCGCAGGTACCGCGGCGCCGATGGCAACGCGTAGGCGCTCGGCAATGCGCTCGAACGAGGCGCGCCGGCCGAGCGGCTTCAAGCGCACGCGGATCGTTCCCGTCCGCGCGGGTGTCGGTGAAAACCCGTTCGTATCGATGCCGGTCACGCGCCCGACGGACGTGACGGCGGGATCTGCGAGCACCACCTGCTCGATGGTCATCGCCGCCGCATCGCTCGCCGCCAACGTCGTGCCGACCGGCATACGGTACGCAACCTCAAACTGTCCCTCGTCGAGTCTCGGCAGAAAATCCGTCGGCAACGTCAGCAACAGTGCCGCGGTTGCCGCCAGCACGACGCCGGCCATGACGTACACGCTGCGGCGGCGATCGAGCGCCCAACGCAAGATGGGTTCGTATCGGTCGAGCACGTGCGCGATGCCGGAACTCTCCGAACGCGGCTCGTGCGTCGCCAGAAGTCGCCGAAAGAGCGTCGGCGTCACGAAGAGCGCGAGCGCCAGCGACACCACGAGCGCGCACGTCAGCGTCAGCGCGAGCGCGCGGAAGAACGATCCGGCGACTCCGCTCAAAAGCGAGAGCGGGGCGAAGACGACGACGGTGGTCAGGGTCGATGCGGTCATCGGTCCGATGAGGCGGCGCATCGCCGCGACCACCGCCTCCGGCACCGAGCTCGACGGCGCCTCATGCAACCGATGGGCGATCCCCTCAACGACGACGATCGCATCGTCGATAATCAAACCGACGGCAATTGCAAGCGCTCCGAGGCTCATGATGTTGAGCGACTCACCGAAGAGCCGAGCCCCCAACACGGCGATCGCCATCGCAGCCGGGATGACGAGCGCCGCGACCATCGTGATGCGCAGGTTGCGCAGAAAAAAGAAAATCACCCCGATTGCGAGGAGGGCACCGATGAGAATCGCATCGCGCAGGCTCGCCTGCGACGCTACGATGATGTCGGTCGCGTCCCAGTAGGTGTGCACTTCCATCCCGCGCGGCAGCGCCGCTGCGATGCTTCGCATCCGTGCTTTCACCTCGTCCGCCAGCCGCACGGCATCGGCGCCGGGAAGTGCATACACGTTCATCGATACGGCGTGCGTTGCGTCGTACGAGGTTTGCACGCTTTCAGGAGCGACTCCAAGGGTCACGCTGCCCAAAGAACCGACGGTTACGCCTGGTCCCTGCGCCGTCGGAACGACGATCCGCTGCAGCTGGGATGCGTCGCGCAACCCCGCGTCGACCAGCAGCGCGCTACGCTGCGAGTACTGCTGCGAGATGCCCACCGCTTCCACGTCGTTGGCTGCGGCGATCGCGTTCACGACGTCGCCTGCAATGAGCTTCGCGCTTGCGAGCGCCGCCGGGTCCAACTCCACGTGGTATTCGCGCTGCGGTCCCCCGATCACGAGCACGCGCGCGAGGCCGGGTGCGCCGTAGAGCGTCGGCAACACGCGCTGCTGGGCGTATTCGCTCATCAGCGTCTGCGACAGAAGCGGCGACGTGAATGCGTAGGATAGGATCGGCTCGCTCTGTGGAATGATGATGTTCGCCTGAACGTCAGTGCCGAGAGGCAGTTGCGCGCGGACCCGTGAGATCGCGGCGTTCACGTACTCGAGATCGAGTTGAACGTCGGTCTTCGGGTCGAACTGCACCACCAACTCCGCGCTGCCCTGTGCGGCGGTGGTAATGACGCGCTGCGCGAACGGCAGCCCCAAGAACGCGCGCTCCAGCGGCAATCCCACCGATACGTGCATCTGCTCCGGGGGAAGGTTTCCCGCCGTGGCGACCACGTCGACCCGGGAGAAGCGCATCTCGGGAAAGATCGCGGCGCGCGTCTGTGTGTAGCTCCAGGCACCGAGCAAGACGAGCACACCCAGCAGGAACAAGATCGCCCGCTCGTGGCGGATCGAGAACCCTGCGAGGGCCATTTATGCGATCCGAGGCAACGAGAGCGTCACCACCGCGCCGCCTTCCGCGCGATTCGAAAGGCGCATCGATCCGCCGTTGGCCTCGAGCATCGTGCGCGCGATCGCCAGGCCCAAGCCGCTGCCGCCCCGCGAACGCGCCGCGTCACCGCGCCAAAAACGCTCGGTCGCGTGCTCGAGCGCTTCCTGCGAAAACCCTTGGCCGTCGTCTTCGACCGCGATACGGGCCTCGCGAGTACCCCCGATGACCCGCAGTTCGACGGTGCCGCGCGCATGCGCGTGCATGATCGCATTGTGAACGACGGCTAAGAGCGCGCGTTCGATCGTCGCGCCGTTGGCGAGCGCGAGGGCGTCGCCGTTGGTTTCCACGTGCACTCGCACGTCGCGCACCTCCGCTGCGGCGCGGACGCGTTCGCCCACTTCCCGCGCGAGATCGTTCAGATCGAGCTTATCCCGCTCGCGAGCGTCAAGCTCGGTGCGAGCGGCCGCCAACAATTCGTCCGTCAACTCCTCCAACCGGCCGGCCTCGCGCGCGATCGATTCGATCGCCGTACGATACTCCACGGCACTGCGCTCGCGGCGCAGGGCTAACTCGCCTTCCGCTTTGATCACCGCAAGCGGCGTGCGCAGTTCGTGCGACGCATCCGCGACGAAGCGGCGTTCCCGCGCGAACGCCGCCTCGAGTCGCTCGAGCAACATGACGATCGTGTTCGCGGAGCGGCGCGCGAGCATGATCCCAATGCCCACGAGGGCAATGCCGATAAAAAGCGTCGCCAGAGTCATGGTGCGATCGAATGCGGCGATCCAGCCGTCGGGCTCCCAGGCCGCCACCCATCCATATATCCTTCCATGGCGCACGACCGGCACCGTTGCGACCGAAATTCCTCGTCGTTCGGGAGGCGGCGGCAAGACGTCGCCGACGATCCGGATGTGGTGCCGATCGAATAATGCAAACGGCGTTCCTGCATGCAACGTGGAGAGTTGCATGAGATCGTGAGCGTCCAGCCCGACGCGCCCGTCGTTCACGTCCACCGAGCTTGCGACAGCCGTCACGAGGGTGTCGAGCTGCGCGTGAAAGCTCGAGCGCAGCTCACGATCGACCGTAACCACGAGGAGCGTTCCCAAAACCGCGACCGCAAGAATGACCGCGGCGGTGACCGTCCACGCCATTCGGGAGCGAATGCTCATTCGCGCACCTCGAGACGATAGCCGATCCCGCGAATCGTCTGCAACACCTGCGGCTCGTCGTTCGAGGAGAGTTTCATCCGCAACCGGCGAGCGTAGACGTCCAATACGTTCGAGATGCGATCGCTCTCCCGGTCCCATAGTCGCGCCTCCAGCGCCGAGCGCGTCACCGTCCGGCCGGCGTTTTGCATCAGGGTCTCGAGAAACGTCGCCTCTTTGGCCGTGAGATCGATGGCGCGGTCGCCGCGCCGCGCTTCCCGCGTTGAGGAATCAAAGGCGAGATCGCCGACCTGCAGCACGTCACCGCTCCACTCCGGCGGGCGGCGCGCAATCGAGCGCAGGCGCGCTCCCAACTCCGCAAAGACGAAGGGTTTGCATAGGTAGTCGTCGGCCCCCGCGTCGAGACCTGCGACGATGTCATCGACGCCGTCGCGAGCGGTAAGAATCAGGACCGGCGTCGAGTCCCTGCGTGCCCGGATGCGACGCAGGATCGAAAGCCCGTCTTCATACGGAAGATTGAGGTCCAGGATGAGCGCGTCGTAGCGCGTGCCGGCCAGATACGCGTCACACTCGCGCCCGTCGGCGAGCGCATCGACGACCTGGCCGTCCTCCGCGAGGCCGCGCTGCAGGACCGTTCGCAGCGGCTCGTCGTCCTCGATGATGAGAATGCGCACCAAAACCCCCTCGTTGGTATATCTACCAATCGAAGATGAACGCAATATGAACCGGCGCCCTCGCTAGCCGATCTCGCCTTCGAACAACTCCTCTTCCAATTCGCCACCAGCACAATCCGGATGATTGCACCGGCAGATCTCGGCGTTTTCGTCGCAATCCCCACAAGCTTGCGAGCAGAGATCGCCTTCGTTGCGCACCTCGCAGGTGCAGGTTTGGCATGCGCAGACGGGCATCTGAACTCCCTCGTACCCCCGATTCACACCGGCCAAGCAGGAGCCGCCGCCGCGGGCTGCAAAGCGAGCGATCGAGAGTCGGCCGGCATCCATACCGCCGGCTGTTCGTGCCGTTCTCGAGGGGGCAACGATGGATTACCTCGCCTACGCGCGTATGCTCCACGGCGGTTACCATACCGTCCGCACGGCGCATCGCCATCGCCACCGCTTTGTTGTGGCGCTGGCCTTCCTCGTCCCGATGCTGACGTACGTGTTCTCGATCTCGCACGACGTCGCGGCGCGCGATCTCGCCGAGATGCAAGGTGTTCCCTATCTGCTGGGCATTCCGCACGCGACCGGCTATCCGCTCTTCGTGTTGCTGGGCTGGGTATTCTCGCACGCGATCGCCATCGATTCGCTCGCGTACCGGATGAATCTCTTCGGCGCGCTCTGCATGTCCTTGACGTGCGCGGTCGGAGTGATCACCGCGATACGCATCGGCGTCGGCCCGGTAACTTCCCTGGGTGCCTTTCTCTGTTTTGCGTGGGCGCGCATCGTCTGGTTCCACGGCGCGCAAGCCGACACGCAAGATCTCGCGCTTCTCTTTCAAACCACGACCTTCTTCTATCTCGCCGGATGGCTCAAGCACCAGCGCACACGCGACGTCGTCGGCGCTTTTGCCGCCTGGGGCGCGGCGCTTGCGGTCCATCCGATTGCAATCTGGCTGTTGCCATGTGTGCTCGTCGCCCTCGCGGCGCGCGCCAAGCACGTCACCATCTCGAACGTCGGCGCTGGCATCGCGATCTTCATCCTGATCCTCGGATGCTACGCCTATCTCCCACTCCGCTCTTCGGCGCTCGAGAGACAGCCGGTCGACGCGGTGCAGATGCTCGCGCCGCCCGCAGCGCGCGTCTACTGGGACGCGAACGCCCCAAGCACGCAAGCGGGCTTCGTCAACGAGGTCACCGGCAGCTCATTCGGTGCGACGTCTCTTTGGGCCGGCATCGTCGATCCGCGCAACTGGATCGGGTATCTGGGCACGCTCTACCGCACGATCCACGACGGTTTCGACGTCGTCTTCATCGGCGTCATGGCACTCGGCATCCTCCTTCTTCTCCACCGAAGGACCGCCATCTGTATCATGTTGCTCGTCGGGGCGATCTCGGTCACGTTCACCGCCACCGCTCTGGCGAGCGCCGAAGGCGATCCGACACGCTACCTCATGCTCCTCATGTGGATCGCGGCGCTTCTCGCCGGTGCCGTGACCGTCGAGTTCACATGGACGGTCGACCCGCGCCGCATGCTCTGGGCGCTCGTGCTCCTCGGGAACGCTCTCTATCTCGGGATCGCAAATCACGCCGTTTCGGGAGAGCAGCGCTCCGTCTCGAACCGGCCGCTGATCGCCTGGGTCGCGCAATCGGTTCCACAGCATGCCATCGTCGTGACGCCGTGGGCGGATGCCACCACGCTCGCGTACGCCGCGTATGCGGACGGCTCGCTTTCCGGACGAACGATCGTCGCCGCGCATCCCCTCGCCATCGCCTCGCAGTACGCGGCGTGGTCGGCACGCGAGCCCGTCTACGTCGTCACGAGTGCCGCAAAGCCGCTCAACGATCCGCGCTTCCGCGCAATCGGCGGCCCCGCCGCCGGGCACGCACTCTTCGAATTCATCGCGGCGCGCTAGCTTTGCGTAATCGACGTCTCGACGCCATTGAAGAACGCCTTGCTCGGCTAGAGCACGGTTTTGAAGCATTCGCGCGGCGGGAAAGCGCGCCGTCGGTGACCCCGCAACCTCCGGTTGTGCAAGCCGCGCCCCCGACAGTACCGCACATCGAACCAGCCGCTGCTGCACCACAGGGCATGGACGCAGAGACCTTCTTCGGGGGTCGTGTGCTGCTCGCAATCGGCGCATTCGTGCTGCTGCTTGGCGTGGGCTTCTTCATCAAGTACGCCTTCGACAACAACTGGGTCGGGCCGACGGGCCGGGTCGCGATCGGCTTAATCGCGGGTATTGCATTCATAAGCGGGGGCGAGTACCTGCTGCGCACTGGGCAGCGCGTATACGCGGGAGGCTTGACGGGACTGGGCGGCGCCATTCTCTACTTGTCGCTGTGGGCTGCCGGCAACGGCTTCCATCTCGTACCCACCTCTGCAACCTTCATCGCGATGGTCGTCGTCACGGGTGCGCTCCTCACCCTCTCGATCGCTCGCGATTCGGAGATTACGGCCGCATTCGCTCTGCTCGGCGGGTTCATTACGCCCCTCCTCAACGTCACAGCGACGCCGCAACCCCTGCAACTGTTCATCTACATCGCGATTCTCGACGCGACGCTCGCGTTTCTGCCCGTTAATCGACGCTGGCCCCGGATCCAAGGCACCGCCTTTATATTCACGCAGCTCTACGTCTTGGACGTTTTCGCCTTTCCGCCGGCACTTCCGATCGTCACGTTTGTCGGTTTCACCACGCTGTATCTCGCGCTCTTCGTTTGGCAGCCGTTTCACAAGACCATTCGAACCATCGCCTTGGACGCGTACGAGGCCGCTCTCGTCGTCCTCTCGGCCTGTGCGTACTACCTTGCTTTGCATGGGGAACTGTACGAGGCGCATCGCCATTGGCTGACGGCGGCAGTTATCGTTCTTGCGGCACTCTACGTAACGTTCGCGCGCTTGGCAAAGGACCCGATGGGTCGGTCCGTCTTTGCCGTAGTCGGACTCGCGCTCATCACGGGCGGCGTTGCGATCACTTTTAGCGGTAATGCCGTCCCGCTATTGTGGGCGATCGAAGGTGCGCTGCTCGGGTGGATCGGCATTCACGAGCGTCAGAACGTCGTGCAGGCATTCGGTATCGCCGCGCTTGCCCTGGGCATCCTGCACATTATGGCACAGCCGCCCCAAGGCGGCGCATTGTTCGCCAACGAGCGTTTCCTCGCGCTCGCCGTATTTTCGGCAGCGTTCTTTACCGTATACCGAGTGGCCACGCAGAGCAAGGAAATCTTTCGCTTTCCCTACGTCGCCTATGAACCCATTGGGCACGTCTTCGCCCTCGTAGCACTATCGTACGAACTGTATTACTGGACGGGTACAAACGAATTGTCGCTCACCTTGCTCTGGCTCGTCTACGCCCCCGCCCTCTTCAGCATCGGCCTCTTGCGCCGTTCGTCCTTCGTTCGATGGGAAGGCTTCGCGCTACTTGCGATTGCAATCCTCAAAGCATTTATCGTAGATATGAGCGAGGTCAATCCGGGGATTCGCATCGTTTCGTTCCTGGCACTAGGCAGCGTGATGCTTGCCATCTCGTATGCATACCAGCGACACACGAAACGCGCTACCGGAACTACACCGTGATTGCCTCGGTCGCCCTCGTCTTCTTCGCGCAATGGAAATACGAGCGCCTCATCGATACCGGCTCACGAACCAAGACGGTGAGCGTTGCGATGCCGCCTTCGATATACGCGAACGCGCAGTCATCGCTGGACGACCTTCGCGTTGTCGACCGACACGGTCTTCTCGTCCCGTTCATGCTTCGAACGCCAGAGCCCGCATCGTCGGAGACGTGGGTAAATGCGACGCTTACCGATGAAGGCTTTGTTCCCGGAAACTACTCGCAAGTGGTTGCGGATCTCGGCCCGGATCGCGGCACGTACGGTATTCTTGACATTGCAACCCCGCGAGCGGCATTTGCGACGACCGCCGACGTCGAGGCGAGCGACGACCGTGCGACGTGGCGCGTGATCAGAACCGGTGCTCCGATCTACGACTACCGGCGTGATGGGCTCGCTACAAATACGCGCATCGCATTCCCGAGCAGTACCGCGCGTTATATGCGTGTCCGCATTCTCGATCGGAAGTCGCCATTTCCGATCGACGGCATCCGCGTCGCCAACTCGGCGAACAAGGCTGTCGAGAGCACGCGCTACGCTCTTGCCCTAAGTCTACCGTCTCACGATACACCCGCGCAGACGACGTCCTACGGCATCGAAGGCATCGGCGAAGTGCCGATCGATCGCCTTCGTTTAGCGTCAACGACCTCGCGCTTCGCGCGATCAGCCGATGTCGAAACGAGCGACGACGGCGTCTCGTGGTCCGCCATCGCGTCGCAGCAGATATCGCGAACCGGGCCCGGTCGCGATTCGCTCTTCATCGACTTCGGCGAGGCGCAGGCGCGGCATTGGCGCTTGGTCATCCACGACGGCGACGACGCGCCGCTCGCCGGCGTTGACATCGAGGCGTTCGGCGCACCGAGGCGCATCGACTTTGATGCCTCTCCCTCTGCGGCGCCGTATCGCTTGATCTATGGAAATCCGTCTGCGCCGGCTCCATCGTTCGACTACGCCGCGACACACGGCGTGGCTGTGCTCGATCGCGCAACGGACGTCGCACTCGGGAAGCCGATACGCAATCCCGCTTTCGTTCCCGCGGCCAGACCATGGACCGATCGCAATCCGTGGGTGCTGTGGCTCGCACTCGGTATCGCGATCGTGGGGATCGGCGGCATTGCCGTACGCACCATGGCACGGTCAAGATAGACTACAGAGCGTCGTCCTACCCGAAGCGGCCGGTGATATAGTCTTCCGTGCGACGATCCGAGGGATTCGTGAAGATGCGCGAGGTTTCGTCCATCTCGACGAGCCGCCCGACGCCGTCCTCGCCGGCAAGCATGAACGCAGCGTAATCCGAAACGCGTGCCGCCTGCTGCATATTGTGCGTCACGACCGCGAGCGTATAGCGCTTGGCAAGCACCTTCATCAGCTCCTCGATGCTTAGCGTGGAGATGGGATCGAGCGAGCCCGTGGGCTCGTCCATCAGCAGCACTTCCGGGTTCACGGCGAGCGCGCGAGCGATACACAAGCGCTGTTGTTGCCCGAGGGAGAGCGCCATCGACGACTTCTGCAACTTGTCCTTGACCTCGTCCCATAGCGCCGCCGACCGCAGCGCTTTCTCCGCGGCGGCGAATCGCTCGCGCCGCGGCGCCCCGGGGGGAATCCCCGAGAGCACGTTGCCGAGAATGGAGAGCGTCGGGAACGGGTTCGGCCGCTGAAACACCATACCGATTCGGCGGCGCAGTTCGATCACGCTCATCCCCGATTCGTAGACGTTCTCGCCGTCGAGCAGCACTTCGCCCTCCACGCGCGCGCCCGGTAGAATCTCATGGATTCGGTTCAGGCAACGCAGGAGCGTAGTCTTGCCGCAACCGGACGGACCCATCAGCGCGGTGATCGAGCATTTTGCGAAATCCATCCCGACGTCTGCGATCGCCCGGCGTGCGCCGTAGTAGGCGCTCAAGGCTTTGACGCGCAGCGGCGCTTCGAGGGCGATCATCGCTTCGCCATCGGCGAAAGGACCAGTCGCGCGAAGACGTTGAGCACGAAGACGGCACAGATCAGCAACAGCGCGCCCGCCCACGCCTGCTGGTGCCAACTCTGATACGCCGAGATCGCGTAGGTGAATATCTGCAGCGGCAGTTGTGCCATCGGGTTGCTCGGATTCAGCTCCCAGAACGGGGTGCCGAACGCGGTGAAGATCAGCGGCGCCGTTTCTCCAGTCACGCGTGCGATCGAAAGCAGCAACCCGGTGATGATCGCCGAACGCGCTGCCGGAACGACGATTCGCATCGTCGTGGCGTACTCCGACATTCCCAGCGCAAGCGCTCCCTCGCGAATCTCACGCGGAACGGATCTCACCGCGTCCTCGGAGGTGCGTAAAATCACCGGCAGCATCAACATGGCAAACGCAAACGACGCCGATAGCGCAGAAAAATGGCGGAACGGCGCGACGAACAGAATATAGGCGAAGAGCCCGATCGCGATACTCGGGATCCCTGAAAGCACGTCGGAGAGGAAACGCACGACGCTTGGGAACCAGCCGCGCCCGAAAAGCGCGAGGAAGAGCCCCGAGAGCAGCCCGATCGGCATCGCAATCACGATTGCGAGTGCGACGGTGATGGCGCTACCGACGATGCCGTTCGCGACGCCGCCGCCCGACTCTCCGACCGGCACCGGCAGCTGCGTCACGAACGCCGGATTCAGCGCTCGGAATCCCTGCAGCAACACGTAGGCGAAGATCAAGAGCAGCGCGACGGCGCCGAGCGACGCGCAAAACGCCGTCAGCGCGGTTCCGATGAAACTGCGGATATGGCGGGCGCGCATCAACCCCTCCGCAGGACGGTGTAGAGCATCAGGCGCGCGAAACCGTTCACGACGAAGCTCACGAGGAAGAGCAACAGCCCCAGTTCGAGGAGCGCGCTGACATAGATCCGGCCGTTCGCTTCGGTGAATTCGTTTGCGATGAGGCTCGCGAGCGTATAGGATGGCGCGAAGAGGGAGGCCGCGATCTCCGGCCGATTACCGATCACCATCGTCGTCGCGATGGTTTCGCCGAGCGCGCGCCCGAGCCCGAGAACGATCGCGCCGAAGATGCCGACGCGCGCCGCCGGCAGCACGACGCTCGCAACGGTCTCCCACTTCGTCGCACCGAGCGCCATCGAGGCCTCTCGCTGATCGCGTGCGATTGCCGCGATCACTTCCCGGCTGATCGCGGTCACCGTCGGAAGGATCATCAGCGCGAGCACCAGCCCCGCGGTAAAGAGGCCCACCCCATAGATCGGTCCCGCAAAGATCGGCAAGAAACCGAGGGTCTTCTGTAGGAATGGACCGATCGAGCTCCGCACCGCCGGCGCGAGCACGAAGAGACCCCATAATCCGAACACGACGCTCGGCACGGCGGCCAGCAGCTCGATGATGAAGCTCAAGGGGCGCGCGAGCCATCCGGGCGCGAACTCGGCAAGGAACGCGGCTGCGAGGACGCCGACGATGCCCGCCAAAACGATCGCGATCAGCGAGCTGACGAGCGTGCCGAAGATCAACGGCAATGCGCCGAACTGGTTTGTCACCGGGTTCCACTGCGACGTCCAGAGGAAGCGCGCGCCGAACTCCCGCAGCGACGGCCACGAGCCGTGCACGAGCGAAGCAAACAGCAACGCGACCAGTAGGACGAAGAGTCCTACGGCCGCGTAGACGGCGAAGAGAAACGCCCGATCGGTTGCCGCAACCGCGGCGTACCTTCGCCGTCGCTGTGCTGGTTGATCCACGCCCGAGCGCTATACGCGCATCGAGTCGAGGGTCCTGTGTGCCCCTCTGTCGATGATGGAGAATCGGAAAGAATAGGCCGCGGCTTTCACGTCGCGGCCTATTCGATGCCTAGAAATCGTACTCCAGCTGGGCACGGTTGTATTTGAAGAGCGGCGCCCCGCCGTAGATTTTCGTGTTCGTGAAGAACCGCTCTCCGTAGCGGTAGCGCAGGAGAAGACCGCGATAGCGCTGTCCCGGGTGGACGGGCATCACATAGTACAGGCCGTCGATATTGTTCTCTGAGGACCATTCGGCCCCGAGGGTGTCTCCCGCGTTCGTGGCATCGTAATCGGCGTGGCTGATCAGCCCGGCGAAGCGATGGTCCGCCGATGTGAAGACCAGCGCTTCCTTATACGACGGCCCTGCGATGTGGCGATCCGCGACGCCCTGCGTCATCGTCGTCGTAAACATCGGATCGGTCGCGTAACTGTCCGTATACGGACTCGCCCAGCCGCCGTAAAAGACCGTCACCGTTCCCGGCGTTGCCCCCGGGACACACTGCGAGGTGTTGTTCGGGATGAGATAGGGGTACGCATAGTATCCGTTGGCGGGGGTGGGAATATGCAACTGATGCGTGGTCGAGCTGCACGAGACGCCCGTCGGCAGCGTGACGTTGTCGCTGTGCCACGGCAGATCGTCGAAACCGGCGACGAGTTGCACCTGAGGCATGATGTTCAGTCCGGCCTGTACGCCGTACATCTGGCTGTCGATCCTGCCGAGAACCGACGCACCGGCGTTGTTCTCGTTGCCGATCTGGATCGCGACGAACGGCTTTACGAAGCCCCTCCACGCGTACTTGCCGTCGATCCACAGCATGTTCGCGATGTTTTGGACCGCATAGTAGTCGACGTCGCCCGTCAGGCCGGAGTGACCCGAGTAGCCGATTCGCCCGAACCAGAATCCGTCAGTCGGAATGAACCCGAACGGGTCGTTTGAAGCGAAATGAACGTTCCCGGGAAGCGTGTTGTTGCCGCCCAGGCCCGTATTGCCGGTCGGCGGGTAACCCGTCAGCAGCGTGTCGCGTACGAAGAACGAGGATACTCTGCTTTGAAAGGCCCACATGTCCATGCCTTCGAGCGTCCACGGTCCCCACGTGTAGGAGACATCTGCGCCCTGGAACGCGGCGGGCTTCACACGGGAGTCCGAAGCGTTTGCCCACGGCGTGTTGATCACCTGATTCCCGACCCGCGCATACAGGCCGCTCCCGGTGCAGGTGGGGTGTTCGCAATATCCCGCGTAGGCTTCGTAGAACGTCGCGAGTTGGTAGCCGGGCAGCGTGTTGTCCGGATTCGTGTTCGGCGGTATGCGCGAGATACAGGGCAGACCTTTGAAATTATCGGTCAAGAGGTCGCACGTTCCCAACGGATCGGCGAAGAGATACGTTCCGCCGATATTGAAACCGCCGAAGTTGAATCCGGCGTGCAACGACAAGGCGGCTTCGAACGATGACTGATTGACTGCGTTGTAGTTGTATTTCGCGGGTGGCGGCGCGTATTGAAATCCGAGATTGTTGCTCGCATTTTGACGCGTGAAGTCGTACGCGCGAAAATACCCGTTGACGGCGAAGAGCGGCGGAGTCGGCTTGGGCGCCGGCGCTGCCTGGGCCACCGTCGTTTTTCCCGGCGTTGCCTGCGTTACCACGGGGAATCCCACGGCTGCAACAAGTACAGCGAAAGACGCCGACACGATTTTTGTCAGCATGGAGCAATCATACGAGCGACGGCTTAACAACTCCTTATACGCACCATACATCCGCATTAACGGTTACGATCTGCCGGATTCGTGAAGGTGCTCGACGGCGAAGAGAAACGCCCGGCCGTTGCCGCAACCGGAGCGTATCTTCGCCGTCGTTGATCCGGCCGATCCGCGCCCGAGCGCTATACGTGCATCGAGCCTAAAGTCCGGTGAGCGAGTGCCTGCACGTTCCTCGGCAGCGGTACGTAGTCGAGCGTTCCCGCCATGTGTTGTGCGTCCGGCCCGACGAGCCATTGGAGGACCTGCTGCAACACCTTTCCCCGCGATTTGTCCGACTGATTTTGGTACGCCACGACCCAACTATAGCCAGCGATCGGATAGCAGACGGCACAGCCGGTATCGACGATAGAGAAGTTCGTCGAACTCACGTTTGGCTTGGTTGCTGCTGCGGCACGCACGCCTGCGGGCGTGTCCGAAAGCCACTTTCCGGCGCGGTTCAAAAGCGTTGCCTGCTCCATATGATTTTCGAGCGCATAGGCGTACTCGACGTAGCCGATCGCTCCCGGGGTCTGACGAACCTGCCCGGAGACTCCTTCGTTCCCCTTGCCGCCGACACTGCTCGGCGCCGGCCAGCTTACGCTCTTCGCGTTACCGACCTTCGACTTCCATTCCGACGAAACGTGGCTGAGGAAGTCGGTGAAGATGTACGTCGTTCCCGAGCCGTCGGAACGGTGCACGACGACGATCGGCATGTTCGGCAGCGTGATCCCGTGGTTGAGCCTAGCGATTGCAGGATCTCTCCACGAGGTGATCTTGCCGAGGTAAATGTCGGCGAGAACGGTCGAGGAGAAGCGCAGGCCGTGCACGCCCGGCAGATTGTACGTGATGGAAACGCCGCCGAGCGCGACCGGAACCTGCAGCACCGGGCCGCCGCCGCTTTGCGCCGCAGCAACCTCGCTGCTGTTCATCGGCACGTCGGTCGCGCCGAAGTCGACGGTGCGCTGCGTGAACTGCGCGATGCCGCCTCCGCTTCCGATAGACTGATAGTTGACCTGCACGTCGGAGTGCGCCTTGCTATATTCGAAGAAGGCTTTCGAAAAAAACGGGTAGTCGAACGTCGAGCCCGCACCGGTCAACTGGGTCGCCGCGATGGCAGGCGCCGCGAACGCGACGAGCACCGCTGCGATCAGTGCTCTCCCGCCGACCGTGCGTCCAATTCTCTTACTCATCAGAACTCCCATGGAAGAATTGCAATGTTTATGAAAAGGCTACCAGCCTCATGATGCACGGGCCATGCTAAGGCAAGATTAAGGCTTCATTATGTCGATCGAGGCAAGCGGGGCAGGCCGTGCTCGGTCTCGCCGCCGAAACGCCCGCTCAGCATGACCGAGCTTCCCGAGCTGCGCCATACCGCGGCGCATGTGCTGGCATACGCCGTCCAAGACCTCTACCCCGATGCGAAGCCGACGATCGGCCCCGCGATCGACAACGGCTTCTATTACGATTTCGATCGGGCGGCGCCGTTTACGCCCGAGGACATGGAGAGGCTGGAAGCGCGCATGCGCGAGATCGTCGCGGCCGACTACGAGATGACCGGCCGTGAGGTCACCCGCGATGAGGCGATCGCGACCTTTCGCGACAACCCATACAAGGTCGAGATCGCGCGCGAGATTCCACAGGGGCAGCCGATCACGCTCTATACCATCGGCGAGTTCACCGACCTCTGTCGCGGCGGGCATGCGAAGCGCACCGGTGAGATCGCGGCGTTCAAACTGCAGAGTGTCGCGGGCGCATACTGGCGCGGCGACGAGACGAAGCCGATGCTCCAGCGCATCTACGGCACGGCTTGGCACTCGCAGCGCGAACTCGATGCCTATCTACAACAGGTAGAGGAGGCCCAACAGCGCGACCACCGGAGGCTCGGTGCCGAACTCGACCTCTTCTCCATCGAAGAATCTGCGGGCGGCGGTCTCATCTTCTGGCATCCGAAGGGTGCGATCGTTCGCGGCATCGTCGAAGACTTCATCCGCGAAGGCTTGCGCGAACGCGGTTATCAGCCGGTAGTCACCCCGCACATCGTCAGCGAAAAACTCTTCGAGACCTCCGGACACCTGGAAAACTTTTCACAGAACATGTTCGGCCCGCTCGAAGTGGAAGAGCAACGCTATCGCCTCAAGCCGATGAACTGCCCTGGACACATCTTGATCTACAAGAGCCGCCTGCGAAGCTATCGCGACCTCCCTTTGCGCTACTCCGAGTTCGGGACCGTCTATCGCTACGAACGCTCCGGCGTGTTGCACGGCCTCACGCGCGTGCGCGGCTTCACGCAGGACGACGCGCACCTCTTCTGCACTCCGGAGCAGCTCCAGCGCGAGTTCGAACAAACGCTGGACGAAGCGCTGCGCCTGATGCGCGCCTTCAACTTCACCGATTTCACGTACTGCCTCTCGACACGCGAGCCGCTGCTGCGCGGTGCAACCGACGATGCGGCCGAAGCCGCAATCCGCGCGGCGCTCGAGCGCTCCAAGCTCGCATACGTCGTCGACGAGGGCGGGGGCGCATTCTACGGCCCGAAACTCGACCTCAACGTGTGCGATGCGATCGGCCGGCCATGGCAGTTGGGCACCGTACAGGTGGACTTCACTCTGCCCGAGCGCTTCGATCTCACCTATCGCGGCAACGACGGGCGCGAGCATCGCCCGGTCATGATCCATCGGGCTCTCGCGGGCTCGATGGAGCGCTTCTTCGGCATCCTGATCGAGCACTTCGGCGGGGCTTTCCCCACTTGGCTTGCACCGGTGCAGGCGGTCGTCGTTCCGATTTCGGAGCATCAAGCCGCCTACGCGCACGAAGCGGCGGCACAACTCCGCGGGGCGGGATTCCGTGTCGAAATCGACGAGAGCAACGAAAAGCTCGGCTACAAGATCCGCCGGTGGAAAACGGAGAAGGTGCCATACATTCTGGTGGCCGGGAAGCAAGAAGTCGCGGATGGAACCGTGAACGTCAACGCGCGAGGGGTCGACGAGAAGAACACCCTCTCCGTCGCATCCTTTATCGAAGAGCTTCGCGCCGAGGTCGCGGCCTTATCGTCATGAATCGCATCCAGATCGTCCTTGCGGGCTTGGCGCTTGGCCTGGCCGCCTGCTCGGGAGAGTATGGCTCGGGAACCTCTTCACCCGGCGGGATCACCCCGCCGGTGCAACAGGGCGTGCAAAACGTCGCACCCGGAACCTCCGCGAGACCCGGGCAACCAACGGCAACGCCGAGCGCACCTCCGGGCGATACCGCGACCTACGCATTGACCGACGCCGTCAGCGGCGTGCGCTGCCCCGCGGTGAACGGTTACAGCTGCATCATTCATTTGAACGTGCCGGCATCGACGCCGACTCCGAGCGCGAAACCCGGCACGGCGGCGGCGACGCCGCAGCCCTCGCCCTCTCCCAGCGCATCGGCTTCGTCATCGCCCGCGCCCTCGCCGAGCGCAACGCCGTCGATCACCCTCAAGCTCGAAGCGCAACCACACGACGCGCCCGTCATGGTGAATGCAAACCAGAGGTCGGTGTCGACCACCGCGCTGATCGCGCTCCGTATCACGACCAATGCCGACATTGCGCTCAGCGGCACCGCATCCGCGGATTTCATCCTTCCGCAAGGACAGGTCGGCGGACGCGGCTTCGCCGTGCAACTCTTTCATGAAACGGCGGCGCCGCACAATCGCCATACGGATACCTTCATCGGATCCTATTCGAAGTCGAGCATCGCCGGAACGACGCTCCACTTTACGATCACGCCGCCGCACGTGACGAGCAAGCGCGGCGAAACATGGCTCTTCGTGCTGTACGCCAGCGAGCTCCCATCCGCCGGCGCACCGGCCTCACCCGGCACGTCCGTCTCGCCCGCCGCCTCGGCTTCGCCGAGCATCACCCCGTCGGCATCGCCCTCAACACAGCCCTGAACAAGACCTTCGTCGCGTGCTTTCTCGGGTGGACGCTCGATGCGTACGACTTCTTCCTCGTCATCGTCGTCGTGCCGCATCTCGCCGACGACTTCCACCAGAGCATCGCCGCGATCGCCGTCGCGGTCACGCTCACACTCGCCCTACGACCGGTCGGCGCGCTGATCTTCGGCTGGTTCGCCGATCGCTACGGCCGCCGTACGCCGTTGATGCTCGACATCGGATTGTACTCGCTGCTGGAGCTGCTCACGGCTTTCTCGCCGAACCTCACGGTCTTTCTGATTCTGCGTGCCGTCTTCGGCATCGCGATGGGCGGCGAATGGGGCCTCGGCGCCGCGCTCGCGATGGAATCGCTGCCGCCGGCCAAGCGCGGGCTCTTCAGCGGCATTCTTCAGCAAGGCTATGCCGTCGGCAGTCTGCTCGCCGGCGTCACGCTCGCGCTGTTCTACTCACTCATCGGCTGGCGCGGGATGTTCGCGATCGGCGCGCTGCCCGCATTGCTCATCCTCTTCATCCGCGCGCACGTGCCCGAATCGCCTGCCTGGAAGCAAGGGGCGCCGCAGCGCCTCGCGCTCCGGAGCGACGTATGGCTCTCGCTGCGGCGTTACGCGCCGCTCTTCATCTATGGAATGCTCTTGATGGCGGCGTTCAACTTCATGTCGCACGGCTCGCAGGACCCCTACGCCACGTTCCTGACGAAACAAGCGAATCTGTCTCCGCAACTCGTCGGCACGGTCAGCGCGATTGCCTCGCTCGGCGCGATCGCCGGCGGAATCTTTTTCGGATGGATATCTCAACGCATCGGACGCCGGCTCGCAATCGTCATCAGCGCGACGCTCGGCGTCGTGCTCATTCCTCTGTGGGTCTTCAGCCACACGATCGCGATGCTGACGCTCGGCGGCTTCGTCATGCAGTTCGCCGTCCAGGGCGCATGGGGGATCATCCCGGCGCACCTCAACGAGTTGTCGCCCGGCGGCGCGCGCGGTACGTTTCCCGGCTTCACCTACCAGCTCGGTAATCTCATCGCTGCCGGGACGCTGCAAATCGAGGCGCTGCTGGCCGCGCATCGCTTCGCATCACGCTCCGGTGCACCCGACTATGCGAGGGCGATGGCCTTCTTCATGCTGCTCGCCTTCATCGCGGTTATCGTTATGACGGCGATCGGATACTTCGTCGCGCCCGAACGCCGCAACGAAGCACTCTCTTAGGGCTTACGGCCGCGCGAAGGCGACGATTTCGTCGTGTTCCCGGTGATTGGTCCAAAACTTGGAACCGTCGAATGCGAGACCACGCGCGGCAAACGGTACGCGCGCGATGTCCTCGGAATTCGGCGAGCCGTTGCGCGCGTCGACTCGCGTGAGCCAGTAACTCTCGGTGCCCTCATCGTCGGTGGTCAGCAGGTAGAATCGCCCGTCGACGACGACCTGGCCGCAGATGCCGTGCGGCACCGCAATGACCGTCACGACCCCGCCCTTCTCGTCGACGCCGACGATGCGCCGGTTGTACCATTGGCTGACGTACAGGAGATCGCCGTCGTAGCCGAGCTGCGATCCCGTGTCGTCGGGACACTGGAACGCACCCTGCGCTTTGAAGCCGTGACCGGGAACGAAGCGGCGAACCATGCGATGGTCCTCCGCACCCTCGCTGCAGATGACGCGCAGCTCGTCGCCGACCACCGCCATACCATAGGGCTTGCCCGGTGCCGCGGCTTCCTCTTCGACGGTCCACTGCGTCGGGCGCACGGCGTAGAGCCGATTCGTCGCTATCGATCCCATCCACAACAATCGCCCGTCGAAGGCGAGCGATTGCGGCTTGGGAGCGGGCGAGGGGAGTCGCAGAATTTCGGTCACGTTTTCCATCACACGTATGGCTTCGCAGCGACCGCCGAAAGTTCCACCCGAGCCACGCTCTGGATCGCGGTCACCGGAAGCACGACGCTGACCCGATGCCCATCCTCGCTTCGCGTAACCTTCAACTTCCCGGCCAGCCGCGAGACGATGTAAAGGCCTCGGCCGTTTTCGCTGGTGGCGTGGGGCGGAGCCGCCGGCACGCTCGCAAAGCCTGGGCCCGTATCGCAGACGGTGAGGACGACGGATCCGCGCGCGTGGGCCTCCGCGACGATGCGTATCGCTCCGGGAGCGTGCCGTACGACGTTAGCAATCAGTTCGCCGAAGACGATCTCCGCCGCGCCGAAATCGGACGCCGGCGCGCACGTTGCGCGAAGCCAGGAGACGAACGCGCGGCGTGCGCACAGCGCTTCCATCGCGTCGGCGGCATCGAACCACCACCTGATCGGGGAGCGAGCCGCGCGCCGCATCCTGGGCCTCCCACCCAACGGCGATTCCGCCGTCGAGGTAATCCTACCCAAGTGGGTACGTTTTCATACAAAGCGAGGGCTCGGGCGCCAGGCGGCCGCGTGCGCAGCCGGCGAAGGCGCGTGGCTGGCGATCATGGGATATTCGATCAGCAAGTCGAACTGACGGCCTCCCATGCTCCTGCTCGGCATCGAGACCTCGTGCGATGACACGGCAACGGCGCTCGTGCGCAACGGCCGCGACGTGCTCGTATCCGTCTCGACCGACCAAGACGACTTCCATGCGAGATACGGCGGTATCGTGCCGGAGATAGCGAGCCGGCAGCACCTCGCACTGCTCTCCGCCGCCGTCGAGGACGCGCTCAGCCGAACCGACCTCAGGCTCGAAGAGGTCGACGGCATTGCCGTCACTCGCGGCCCGGGCCTGATCGGCAGCCTCGTCGTCGGGGTCGCGACCGCGAAAGCGCTCGCCTTCGCGCTCGGAAAGCCGCTCTACGGCGTCAACCATCTGCACGGCCACATCTTCGCTGCCTTTCTCGATCGGCTGGAGCCGCCGCGTTATCCTTTTCTCGCACTGCTCGTCTCCGGCGGGCATTCACAACTCGTGCGCGTGGAATCGCCGGCGCGCATGGACGTTCTCGGCCGCACGAAAGACGACGCCGCGGGGGAGGCCTACGACAAGACCGCACGCCTCCTCGGCCTACCCTATCCCGGCGGCCCGCAACTCGATCGGCTCGCGCAACGCGGCGATCCGAAAGCGTACGGGTTCCCACGCCATCGCCCGGATCCCGGCAGCCTCGACCTCTCCTTCTCCGGCTTGAAAACCTCGGTGCGCTATTTCCTCGAATCGGAGGATGGAAAGGACGCGAGGAAGGAGGACGTTGCCGCGTCGTTCCAAGCAGCGGTGGTCGACGTGCTGATCGCACGCCTCGAAGCCGCATTCGCACAGCGCGACTATACGGCGGTCGTGGTCTCCGGCGGCGTCGCTGCGAACTCGGCGCTCCAATCAGCGCTTCGCGAATGGAGCGCCCGCAACGGCGTCGAGACGTTCGTCCCGCCATTGCAGTACTGCACCGACAATGCCGCAATGATCGCCGCCGCCGCCTATCACCAGCGCGCCACCGCGATCGCCGATCCGCTCGCCCTCACCGCCGACCCGAACCTGCCGTTCTCCTACACCGGCTGAAGCGGTTACGTTCCGGTGTCGGCACCGGCGTGGAAGATGAACTTCACGATCAAGCGGTCCAACGTCGCGGCCGACGCCGGGGTTCCGTAGTTCACGTACAGTTCGTCGCCGTTGTGAAAGCGCTGTTGAAATGCTGCGGCCAGATTCGTCCCAACCGCGGGCGCGAATCCACCGTAGCCGTTGATCGACCGCAACGAGAGCGTGAACGTGCTCTCACTCGACAGATTGACCCCGAGCGAGACGCGGCGCAGCCATTGCGAGTCGAGAGTGCCCGTCGAGAACGCACGCTCGTACGTCCCGTCGTACTCGAGGCCCAACGTCAGCCTGTTCCCGATCTGGCGCGTTGTCGTCAGCGTGAAGAGATGCGTCTCGTTGCTTCCGAAGGTTCCCCATGCATAGGCGCCGTCGATCGGCGAGGGCGTCCCGTCGCCGTACCCGACGGGAATATTCATCAGATTGAATGCCTGCGTCACGCCGTCGCGATAGCATGGAAATCCGGTGAAGTACGATCGTGCGACGACCGCGCCCGTGCACGCAGGGCCCGACGGGATGCCGTAGGAACGCAGTTCGCCCGTCGCCGGTCCTAGGCCGTCGAGCGAGAATTTGTTCGTGAAGGTCACGTTGACGAAGATCCCGGTATCCGCCTGGTGCACCGCACCGCTTTCGTCCTGAAAGCGATCGCCTTCGATGAAGGCAGTCCAGTTCTTGATCCCCGCCGACGAGCCGCCGGTGAAGTCCACGATTCCCTGCGGGCCGCGAATGTCGGAGTTCGCCGTATACCCGTCGATCGGGTTGTAGTTGGGTGAGATGTCCATGTAGCCCGCGTTGATTTCGTAGTTCGGCTTGTGCACGTCGACGAAGCTCTCGAGTTCGTCGGCGTGCCCCTGCGGCACCCAGCTTCCGTCTTCGAAGGCATAATCAAAATAGCCGATGAGTCCCGAGTGCAGGTTGCGCGCCTCGACACCACCCTCGATGGTCGAATCGTTTCCCGCGAGGCTGTGATGCGCGAGCGCGCCGTCGGTCCAGTAGAGGAAAGAGCGGTCCGGCAGCGCGTGCTCGTAACCGAATGCTTCGTCGTCGAACGTGTTGCCCGTCGTCTCGTCGTAGCCGCGAAAGCTCAGAACGCCGAAGCTTTGATCTCCAAACGTGCCCTCGACCTTCGCGCCGCGATCGAAAGGTCCGATGTCGGGTGAGAAAAAGACATAGTTTGAAGCCGTGGAATACTCGCCGGCCGGCGTGCGTCCCGAGGTCGTGGCATTCAAGAACACCGCGCCTTGCGCGAAAAAGGGACGATATTCCGTGAGTTGCCGCCGAAACTCTTGCGGCGCGATCGTCTGCTGATCCACCTCGACGTTCGAAAAATCCGGATCGAGCGTTCCGACGAAGTTGATCGTCGACGTCACCGGAACGCTTACGTCGATGCCGAAGTGGCGCACCGACTCCGGCAAGAACGTTCCGTTTGCCTGCGCGAAGAGGTTGCGATCGCGCCCGAGGCTCTCGAGCGCGTAGATATTCGCGCGCGGGCGCGGACGCGACGCCGCGGTCGATGCGATGCGCACGCCGCTGCCCGCCGCCCACCACCGTGTGTCGGCAAACGTCGGCCAGACGCCGGCCGGCGCGTCGGCCATCAAGCCGTCGAAGGCCCACAGGTAATGCTCGCCCTTCGCGGCAATCGCACGAACGAACTGAAAGCGCCACGTCTGCGTGCCGCCGCGCGGGATGCGCAGCACGTCGAGTGGGATGATCATGACGGCATTCCAACCGTCGGCGGTCTTTGCCGCCGCCGCCTGCCACCGAGGCCGGTAGCGCACGTTCTCGTTCGCCGATTCGTACCGCGTCCCGAGGGGCGTCGCCTCGAAATAGTATGCCTGCGTTCCGGTCCCACTCGGGTCGACGCCAATCCCAACGAAATCATCGATGCCGAAGCCGATGTCATTCGTGCCCTGCGTCGCGGTGATGGGGACGCCCAGTTGCTGTGCGTGGAACGCAACATACAGGCTGTGGTCGTCGTAGAGGACGTATGCTTGCGTCTGCTGCTGCGCCGGGGAGCGCGTCGTGAGGTTCTCCCAGGTCCCGCCGGGTACGAGCCCCGCCTGCCATGCAGGATCGCGTAGGGACGGGTCGAGGGCGAGGGGATGCGGCGCCCGCACGACGGGGAAGCTGAAGGTCTGGGGCACGGAGGCGCGCGCCCGCCCGCCAGAAACGAGCGCGACCAGGAACGCTAGCGCGAGGGCCGCCTGCCTCATTTCGAAAATACTCTCATGAAGCGTTGTATCGATGTCCTCAGAAAGATCTGAAAACCACTACACGTTCGGGCCGTTCCTCTTGGACGCACGCCGCCTGGTGCTGCTCAAGGGCCGCAAACCCCTTGCGCTCGGGCCGAAGGTCGTCGGGACCCTGCTCGCCCTGATCGAGCGTCAGGGCGAGCTCTGCACCAAGGCCGAATTGCTCGATCGAGTCTGGCCCGAGGGTTACGTCACCGAGGGCAACCTCTCGCAGAACGTCTACGTGCTGCGCAAGACGTTGCGGGGCTGGAATGCCTGCGCGATCGAAACGGTACCGCGGATCCCTCGCACCTGCAGCCTATTACGCGCGCGCTCGAGCAATTGAGGATTGCTGCCTCGATCGACCCCCTTATGCGCGCGAAACGATCGACCTCGCCCCCGACCGCGCGGGCATCTTCGAAAACCTCGGCCTCGGCTACGAGGCGCAAGGTGATAGGCCCCGGGCGATCGCCGCATTCCGGCGCATGGCCGCGATGCGCGAACAGCGCGCCGAAGCCGAGGCGCTGCTCGCCTATGCCTACGTGCAGGCTCGCCAACCCGCCGAGGCGCGTCGCGCGCTTGCGATTGCGCTCGCCGATCGTCGCGACGTCAGTAGCGTGACGCTCGCCGCCGCACTCGATGCGGTTGGCAACCGCAGTGCGGCAATCAGGCTGCTCCGAAAGTTACCGCCCGTCTTGCTCGCACAGATCACCCTCGATCCGCGTCTCGAGAACCTGCGCCGTTACTTCTACTCCACGTAGTCGCTTACGACGGCCGCAGTCGAGTCGTCCAAGATGCCCACCGCGCGCCGCACCTCTTCCTCGCTAACGATCAGCGGCGGCGCGATCCGAACGGTGTTGCCGCCCGCCGTGCCGATCAGCAATCCGAGTTCGCGCGCCGCGGCCTGAATCTTTTTCGCGTCGAACGGCGCGCGCACCGGTACGCCTACGAGCAGCCCGAGCCCACGCGGTTCCCCGAAAACGTTCCCGTGTCGTGACGCGAGCCCGCGCAGCGCGTCGAACAATTGCTCCGAGCGTTCTGCGACGCGCTGTTCCAAGTCCAACTCGTCTCGAACGCGCAGGTGCGCGAGGGCCGCCGCCGCCGGTACCGGCGAGCCGCCGAACGTGGAACCGTGATCCCCGGGTTGGAAGGCTTCCGCAGCGCGTTCGCTCGCGAGCATCGCGCCGATCGGCAATCCGTTCGCCAGCGCCTTCGCGAGCGTCACGATGTCGGGACGCACGCCGAAATGCTGAAACGCGAAAAGCGGGCCGCTCCGGCCCATGCCGCACTGGATCTCGTCGAAGATCAAGAGCGCACCGCGCTCGTCACAGAGGCGGCGCGCCGCTTGCAAAAATGCGACGTCGGCGGGATGGATGCCGCTCTCCCCCTGCACCGGCTCAACGATCACGGCCGCGACGCGATCGTCGACCTGCCGCTCCAGATCCCCGGCGTTGTTGAACTTCGTGAACGCAAAACCACCGGGCAGCGGCCCAAACCCTTCGCGATACTTCGGGTTCTCCGTCGCCGCGAGCGCGCCGAGCGTGCGACCGTGAAACGAACCCGCGCATGCGAGGATCGTCGTGCGTCCGGACTCGTTGCGCCGAAACGCGGCCTTACGTGCGAGCTTGATCGCCGCTTCATTTGCTTCCGTCCCGGAGTTGCAGAAGAACACACGCGCCATTCCTGAGCGTCGCGCCAGTTCCCGCGCGAGCGTGCCCGCCGGTTCGTGCGAATACAGATTGCTGGCGTGCACCAAGCGCCGCGCTTGATCCTCGACCGCCTCGGTGATCGCCGGGTGCGCGTGGCCGAGCGCACAGACGGCGATGCCCGCGATGAAATCGAGGTAGCGCCTTCCCTCCGAATCGACCAGCTCGCAGCCGCGCCCGGAGACGATCGTGATCGGCGCACGGTTGTAGGTGTCCAACAACGCATTCGTCTCGATCACGTGCGGTAACTCGCATTGATTCTGACGTAGTCTCGCGAGAGGTCGCAGCACCAGCCCGTCGCCTCCGCGTCCCCGAGGCCCAATCGCAACTCCACTTCGACGTTCGTCTCCTCCAGTTCGCGATGCGCCTCGGCTTCGGAGAGCGCCTCGGCACCACCAACGTCGACCCACCTCTTGCCGTTGAGCAGAAGCGACCACGTTCCCGGATCGAGGCCCGCACGCGCGGAGCCCGCCGCCGAGACGATCCGCCCCCAGTTGGGATCCTCGCCGTAAAGCGCGGTCTTCACGAGGTTGCTGTTGATGACCCCACGCGCCATCGCGCGTGCCTGCTCCACGTTGCGCGCACCGCTCACGCGTACCGTCATCGTCTTCGTCGCCCCCTCACCGTCCGCGACCATCGCGTGCGCGAGATCGAGGCAGACGCGCCGCAACGCCTCGACGAACTCCGGCGGCGCCTCGCCCTCCGCCGCCGGCGCGAATGCGTAGACCGCGTCGTTCGTCGACATGTCGCCATCGACCGAGATCATGTTGAAACTCTCGTCGACCGCCGGAACGAGCACGCGCTGCAAGGCGGGCTGCAAGAGCGGCAGATCCGTCGCGACGAACGCGAGCATCGTCGCCATCGAGGGCGCGATCATGCCTGAGCCTTTGGCGATCCCGCCGACGACGTACTTCGTCTTGCCGCGATAGAACGCGTACGCCGCCATCTTCGGCACGCGGTCCGTCGTCATGATCGCCTCCGCGGCGTCGTGCGCCGACTTGCCGCCGCTCTCGAGTTGCTCGACCGCGCGCTCCAAGCCTCTCTGCAAACGATCCATCGGCAGCGTCACGCCGATCACGCCCGTCGATGCGACGACGATCTGCTTGGGCGCGATTCCGAGCAGCGCGGCGGCTTGCCGTGCGGTCGCATGCGCGTCGCGCTCGCCGCGCTCGCCCGTGCACGCGTTCGCGCAGCCCGAGTTGCAGACGACTGCACGCATCGCCGAGCCGGATGCCGTAAGATGCTCGGCGCTCACGAGCAGCGGCGCCGCTTTGATTTCGTTGGTTGTGATCACCGATGCGCAGACCTGTGGCTGCTCGAACGCGATCACCGCCAAATCGCGCTTACGCGGCTTGATGCCCGCGTGCACGCCCGCGAGCCGCACCCCCGGCACGTTGCCGAGACCGCCTCGCATCGCGAGCAAGCGCGGCTCCGTCGCCGCGCCGTTTCTCACGTCAGGCAACGATTGCGCGATCACCGAGCGATGTCTCCTCCGGATATCCCAGCATCACGTTGAGGTTTTGCACGGCCTGCCCCGCGGCTCCCTTGCCGAGGTTGTCGATCGCGCACAGCACGCGCACGGCGTTGCTGCGCACGTCGATTCGCAACTCCGCGTCGTTGCTTCCGGCGACTCCCGCCGCACTCGGCGCGCGTGCTCCACCAAGCACGCGAATGAACGGGCTACCGCTGTAGGCCGCGTCGAACGCCGCACGCGTGGCATCGGGCGAGGGCGCTTTCGCATAGAGGACGTACGCATCGGCGAGCAAGCCGCGCGAGAGCGGCACGACGTGCGGCGTAAAGAGCAAAGGCGCCGATAGCGCATGCACGTGCAGCGCGCGCTCCATCTCCGGCTGATGGCGGTGGCCGTCGAGCGCATACGGACGTATCTCACCGGAAACTTCGGCGAAGAGCGAGTCCGCGACGGGATTGCGCCCGGCGCCGGTGATCCCGCTCTTTGCATCGACCACGATCTGCAGCGGCGCACCCAGCTCCGCGAGCGGCAGCAGCGCCAGCAACGCGGCCGTCGCATAGCAACCGGGATTCGCGACCACCGGCGCCTGCGCGATCGCCGCGCGGTTCCATTCGGTCAATCCGTAGGCCGCGGTTGCGTCGAGCCGATAGTCGGAGGAGAGATCGACGACGCGCACGCCGGCGTCGAGCAGCGCCTGGACGAGCGCTTTGGCCTCGCCGTGCGCGCCCGCCGTGATCACGACGTCGCCCGGCCGTGCCCTTTCGACCACGCTCCCGGGCTCGTCGAAGCGCCGCTCGGATTTGCGCAGCAAGGGGAAATGATCGCCCAGCCGTTCGCCTGCGTGGCTCCGGCTTTCGAGTGCGCCCAACTCGACGAACGGATGGCGCTCCAGGAGGCGAATCGCCTCCGCCGCCGCGTACCCGCTCGCCCCCCAAACGTGAACCGCGGTCATCTGACAAGGTCTTTCTCGATCTGAAGAATCATTCGGCGCACTTCATCCGGGTTCGTCGAACCCGTCGTGCGTTTTGCGCGTACCGAGGCCATCGCGTCGAGCGGCGCATCCAGCTTTGCCACGCCCGCTTCCTTCGCCGGCGCGATGAGATCTGCCGCCGCGAGCGCACGCCCTTCGCTTTCCGCGGTTGCCACCGCGCCGCCCACGAGCTCGTGCGCGCGCCGCGCCGAAACACCCGCGAGGATCAAAGCGTCCGCGATATCCGTCGCGATCGTATATCCGTCGCCGGCGTTCGCGCTCATCCGCTCGCGCACGAAGCGCACGTCGGCGATTGCCCGGGCGAACGCGCGCAGAGTCGCGAGCCCCCGTTCCATCATGAAGATCGTCGATCGCTTCGTCTGCTGTAGATCGCGATGGTACGACAAGGGTAAGCCGCAGAGCGTGCCGAGCGCTCCCGCATATGCGCCGACCAGTTCCGCCGCGGTCGCGCGCACGAGTTCGAATGGGTCCGGGTTGCGCTTTTGCGGCATGAGACTCGAGCCCGTCGAAGATGCGTCGCCTAAGCGCGCGTAACCGAACGCAGGCGTGCACCAGATGACGAGCTCTCCGGCGACACGCGACGCATCGATCACCGCCCTCACGAACGCGTGCGCCGCATCGAGCGCCGCATCGCGCGTCCCGACCGCATCCATCGCGTTGCGTGAGGGCGCCTCGAATCCCAACGCTTTCGCCGCCGCCGCGCGATCGAGCGGGAGCGTCGAGCCCGCGAGCGCCGCTGATCCAAGCGGTGAGGAGGATCGCGTCGCCTCGGCAGCCGCTCGAAAGCGCCCGGCCGCGCGCAGGAACGGCTCCGTCGCGGCGACCAGCCAGAACGCGAGCAGCACCGGCTGCGCGGGCTGCCAATGCGTGGTCGCGCCGAGCAGCGTCCCCGCCGCGAGTTCCTCCTTCGCGCGCGCAACCAATCCGCGCGCGATCTCGAGCGATACCATTGCACCGTGCTCCGCTCGATCGCGCGCGTAGAGCAGCAGCGTCGTCGCCACCTGGTCGTTGCGGCTGCGTCCTGCATGCAGCCAATCGCCCTCGCCGTTGCGACATAGCTCGCGGACGCGCGCGTCGATCGCGCCGTGAACGTCCTCCGCGCCGCATCCGCGCGCGAAGGCCTCAAAGGATCCGTCACCGATCTCGCCGGCGACGCGCGCCAGCGCATCGCGTAGCGCACTCGCCACGCCCGCATTGACGATACCGCCGCCGGAAAGCGCCGTGACGTGCGCAAGCGAGCAGCGCACGTCGAAGGGCGCGAGCACGAGATCCTCTTCGAGCGACGATCCGAACGCGAGCAACTGCGCATCCGGCGCGCGCGCGAAGCGCCCGCCCCACTGCAACGTTCTCGTCATCCCGAGCGTAGCCCCGAAGGGTCGAAGTCGAGGGAGCGTTTCCCAGTTCTTGCGACCAGGTCGAGCGGCAAGCCGTGCAGCCGGATGAACCCGTCGGCCGCGTGGTGATCGAAGGCGTCGCCCTGACCGTAGGTCGCGAGCGTTTCATCGTAGAGCGCGAAGGGTGAGCGCACGCCGGCGATCGTCGCACACCCCTGATGCAGGCGCACGCGCACCTCTCCGCTGATGCGATACGCGCTCGTCGCATTGAAGGCATCGAACGCGATGCGCAGGGGCGACATCCACAGGCCGTCGTAGGTCAGCTCGGCGTACTTCTGATCGCAGCCCGCCTTGAAGCGCAGCTCGTCGCGCGTGAGAACGAGCCGCTCGAGCGCCTGGTGCGCAGCGATCAGCGTCGTTGCCGCGGGCGCCTCGTAGACTTCGCGCGACTTCATCCCGATCACGCGATCCTCGACCACATCGATCCGACCGACGCCGTGCCTTCCCGCCAGCACGTTGAGTGCAGCTATCATCGCAGGCCCGCTCTTGTCATCCTGAGCGTAGTCGAAGGATCCTATCCAGGGTATGCCTTCCTCAAAGTGCAGGATGATCTCATCCGGCGCGCTCGGCCGTACCTGCGGCGAAGCGGTCCACGCGTACGCGTCCTCAGGCGGCGCGTTCCAAGGATCTTCGAGAATGCCGGCTTCAATCGAGCGCCCCCAGAGGTTCGCGTCGATCGAGTACGGCTGGGCGGCGGTATGCTTCAGCGGGATGCCGTGCTCGGCGGCAAACGCCATCGCACCGGGGCGTGAGAGGGGACGCTCGCGCAGCGGCGCACGCACCTTCACCTGCGAATCGAGCGCACGCACGGCCAACTCGATGCGCACCTGATCGTTGCCCTTGCCCGTGCAGCCGTGCGCGACCGTATCGGCACCGCTCGCGTGCGCGGTCTCGACCAGCAGCGCGCCGATCAGCGGACGCGAGAGCGCCGCCGAAAGCGGATAGACCCCTTCGTACATGGCGTTCGCGCGCAGCGCGCGATAGGCGTAGTCTTGCACGAAGCGCTCGCGCGCGTCGATCACGACCGCATCGCTCGCCCCAAGCGCGATCGCCTTCGCGCGCACGCGCTCCAGCTCGCCGGCAGGGTCCCCGCTCGCCGAACCCGTCTCGAGCGCGGTCGAGGCGTCGCTCTCGCCGAGATCGGCGGTCATCGCGATCACGTCGTTGCCTTCGAGGACCAACTTCTTCAGCAGCACGGAGGTATCGAGGCCACCGGAGTACGCCAACACGATCTTGCTCACGCGGCCGTTCCTTTCAAGTCGAGAAAACGCTGTTTGATGACGGGCATCTCTTCGGAGGTCCTCACGATCGCAAGCACGGTGTCGTCGCCGCCCATCGTCCCCAGCACCTCCGGCCATCCCGCCTCGTCGATCGCCGACGCCACGAGCATCGCGCTTCCCGGCGGGGTGCGCAGCACGATCAGATTCACGCTACCTTCGACGCTCGTCACGAGCTCGGCGACCACGCGATGCAGCCGGCTCACGTAGTTCACGGCGGCGGTCGGGACGACGTACTTGAAGATGTCGCCGCCGTTCTCCCGAATCGGGACCTTCGCCAAGCCCAACTCCTTGATGTCGCGCGAGATCGTCGCCTGCGTGACCTCGAAGCCTTGCCGCTGCAGCAGCGCGACGAGTTCTTCCTGCGAATGCACCGGGCGCGTGGCAACGAGCGTCAGCACGGCGCGTTGGCGATCTTCCTTCATATCGGCAACCCCTTCAACTCGGTGAGCAGCGCGAGAAGCAGCGCCTTCTGCGCGTGCATGCGGTTCTCGGCTTGGTCGAAAACGGCGCTGCGCGGCCCGTCGATCACGCCGGCCACCACTTCTTCGCCACGGTGTGCGGGCAGGCAGTGCATGAAGATCGCGTTTGGTTTCGCGTAGGCGAAGAGTTCTTCGGTGACGGCATACGGCCGCAACATCGCGTCGTTGCGCTCGCGGTAGCGCTCCTCTCCCATCGAGGTCCAGACGTCGGTGTAGACGACGTCCGCGCCGCGCACCGCACGCACGGCGTTGCTGAAGGCGCGCGCCGAGCCGCCGCTCGCGCTGCCGAGCGCGTCGAGCTTCGCAAGATAGGATTCCGAGGGGCGATGGGTCGGCGGACAACCGAACTGGATGCTCGCTCCGAGCATGACCGCAGCCTCGGCAAGCGACGCCGCGACGTTGTTGCGGGCATCGCCGACGTACGTCACGCGCAGGCCCGTAACGCTTCCGAAACGCTCGCGCATGGTGAGCACGTCGGCGATCGCTTGGCACGGATGCGCGCGCGCGGAGAGCGCGTTGATCACCGGAACGGTCGATGCGTGCGCGAAACGCTGCAGCGGCTCGTGCGCGTGCGTCCGTACCGCGATGACGTCGACGTACCGCGAGAGCGTGCGCGCCGCGTCCTCCGGCGATTCGCGGCTGCCGACCATGAACTCGGCGCCTTGCGCGAAGAGCACCTCGCCGCCGAGTTGCGTCATCGCCACCTCAAAGGAAACGCGCGTGCGCAGCGACGGTTTTTCGAAGAGCATCGCGAGGGTGCGATCGCGCAAGAGCGTGCGTTGCTCGCCACGACCCTGGACCTTGAGATACTCCGCCAGGCGCAGGAGCCGAAGCAGTTCCTCAGGGCTTAAGTCGGTGACCTCGAGCAGATTCCGCCCCAGGAGGGTCGCCGGCTCCGCCGCAAAAGCGATCATTCTGTATATTTATGCATATTCGGCATGATTATGCAAGGCCAATGCTTGCCCGCGGTTCTGACGCACGCTATACTGTCGGATATCAGGAGATATTCAGATGATGGGACACAAATCAGAAATCGAGGCCATACTGAGAAAACGGAATCAGCTAACCCTGCCGCCCGGCGCCGTGAGTGCCTTGCGGCTAGAGGAGGGGGACGTGGTCGTCATCGATGTGAAGGGCGATGTCGCGACGCTGCGGCCCGTGCGCCGTTCCTATGCGGGCGCCCTCGCCGGAGTCTACGGCGACGCTCAGCGCTACGTCGAGCGCGAGCGAAGCACGTGGGAGTGAAGAACGCACCGCTCGAGACGGCCATCCCGAAAAATGCCACCGTCCTCCTCGACACGGCGCCGCTTATCGCGTACCTCCAAGGCGACGAACGAATCAGCGCCGCCGCGGCGCGCATCGTTGACGGTTGGATCCGCACGGGCCGCAATCGCGGCATCATCTCCGTGGTCAGCGCGATGGAACTTCTTTCCGGCACGCAACGAGCGGGCCAAGTCGAAACCACAATCCTCGACTTCTTGCAACACTTTCCGAATCTGCGTTGCGTGGAGATCGACCTCGCCGTGGCGCGCCGCGCCGCTTCGATTCGAGCCCGCACGAAGCTCAAAACTCCGGATGCTCTCATCATCGCGAGTGCGGTGCGCCACGCGGCCGGCGCGATCGTCACCAACGACGGCGACTGGTCAAAAGCGCTTCCCGAGCTTCCGATCGTTACGCTGAGCGAGTTCGCGTGATCGTCGTAAAGTACGGCGGTGCCGCTCTCGATGGAGCGGGTGCCTCGGACCCGCTTCTCGCCGAGATCGCGGCGCTTCACGAACGGGGCGAGCGGATCGTTCTGGTTCACGGTGGGGGCCCGGAGATCGACCGGCGCCTGAGCGAGCGCGGTATCGTGACGCGGCGCGTCGAGGGGCAGCGCATTACCGACGCAGCGACCCTAGAGGTTGTCGAATCCGTGCTCTGTGGAACCTTGAACAAGCGCCTTGTGCGCGCATGTCTCGCACTCGGCATTCGCGCCGCCGGAATCAGCGGTCAAGACGGGCCGACGCTTCTCGCGCAAACGCTGAAGGGAGCCGGCGGTGCCGATCTCGGCTTCGTCGGTGAGACCGTCGATTGCGATGTGCATCTCGTGCGCGCGCTGTTCGACGCCGGTTACGTCCCCATTATCGCGCCGCTCGCAATCTCCCGCGACGGCACGCAAGCGTACAACGTCAACGCAGATCTTGCCGCCGCCGCGATCGCGGGCGCGCTTGCGACGAACGCGTTCATCATCGTTACGAACGTTTCACGCGTGCTGCGCGATCCCGACGATCCGGCGTCTGGCATCGGCCGCCTCACGCCGGAGGAGGCGCGCGCGTTTGCCGCGAGCGAGGCCTGCCGTTCCAGCATGAAGCCGAAGCTGCTTGCCGCCGTGGCGGCGGTCGGCGGCGGCGCAAACGCCGCGTACATCTGCGCCGCTAAGTCCGGTACGATCGCTCGCGCGCTCGCCGGCGACGCGACGATCGTCAGTGCCCCAGCAATCGCGCCACCAGCGGCAAGATGATGGAGACGACAATCAACCCGAAGAGCCATCGGAACTGCTGATCGGAACGATCGCGGTTCGCGTCGACCTTTTGCTCGAGCATCCCAAGGCGCTGCTCGATGCTTGCGAGGCGGTAACTGATCTGCTCGATGATGCCTTCCAAGCGAGCCACGCGGGCATCCAGCGTATCTGCGTTCACGATGCGAACCTCCGCCAGCCTATCACGACGACGTGGGAAATGCCTAGGGGAGCCACCCATGACGGGCCGCTGCTAGCGCGCGTAGAATGGAGCAGCGCATGAAGTATTTAGCGGTTGCACTAAGTTTTCTCGTGCTTGCCGCCTGCACGCACCGCTACGTGCCGCAGGCCGGCGAGTTCG
>DATCTQ010000060.1:0-21456 GCA_036567865.1 Candidatus Tyrphobacter sp.
GGACCAATGCGAAGCGCTGTTCACGAACCACGTGGTGTGATACGTGAAGACGAGGCGCACGAAGATGCCCCAGATCACCCAGGACCATCCGCCGAGCGCAAGGAGCCCGAGGCCCAGTGAGACCTGGAGCGGGATGCTCAGGAACGAAAGGGCGCGGTAATACGGGTCGTTGACGAGATCGGGGCAGTGGTGCGCGCGCTCCTGCGGCGTCGGAACGTAACGATTCTTGAACAGCAGCCACTTGACGTGCGCCCACGTGACGCCGCGGCGTACGGTGTGCGGATCGCCCTCGTGGTCGGAGTTCGCGTGATGGACCCGGTGCGTCGCGACCCATTCGATCGGCGCCCCTTGCAAGGCCAGCGTCCCGAGCGTCGCGACTACGTATTCCAGCCCCCAGCGAAGACGCAGGCTGCGATGCGTGAGCGTGCGGTGATATCCGAGCGTCACGCCCATGGCCCCGGTCACATAGGCAAGCACCGCCGCGACGGCGAGTGCCGACCAGGAGAAAAATCCAGGCCATAGCGCGAGAAGCGCCACGACATGAATGCCGATGAGGGGTGCAGCGTTCAGCCAATTCGGACGCTTTGGCCAAGCGAGTCGTTGCGCCGTGGCGTGCATTATAAATGAACCCCCGGTATGTGAATTCCGGGAACGAAGCGGAGCAGATAGATGACCGCGATGATGACCACAATCAAGCCTATGAGCGCCTTGAACAGTTGCGGTATGGGGAGTTGCCCAACTGCCCAAAAATCAAGGCAAGGATGACGACGACGATGAGTAACGTGATGAGCATTGGACTGTGGCTCCTTTAGTTTGCCGTAGCGAGAGCGCTCGCGGCTTACGGCTTCTGCAACCTCTGATTCGCGTTGTTCATGATGTAGACGTCATCTGCGTGACGCATACCGAGGAAGCTCTGATCGTAGATGATCGCGACGTATTGGCCGGCGTGAATGTCCCTCATCTGATACGTCGTCTTGCCGTTAGCGGAGAAGACGCGGTCGAAATGGGGGACGATCTCGAAGCTGAGGACTTGTCGCGTGTGCGGATTACGTACCTTGATGTTCGTCGTCGAAACGTGGGTCATCTCGCCGTAGAATGTCGAGGCCGCCATCGCGATCTGCGGTGCGACGAGGGCCGCGGTTGCCACGATTGCGATCCCATACCGGCGTAACTGAATTAAATGCATGTCTCGAATACTCCTTATGATCTGCGTTGAGGAAACGGTAAAACTCCAGCCATCGGACGTGCATGCCCAGCGTTTGCACGGTATATGGTGTCGCCCCCGCCGCCAGTCTTATCGCTTTCGATCAACTCGAACAAAGCATCCAAGTGCGTGAGGCGGAAGAGCCAGGCAACCCGGGGGCGTACGCCGATGAAGCGCACGATCGCGTCAGGGTTGATCCCGCGCATCGCATTATGCAGGCGCACGAAACAGCCGAGAGCGCTGGCGTCCACCAGCCGAACGCCGCTGAGGTCAACGGTGACGCGTCCCCAGGTCGTAGCGGGCCACAGCTGCGCAAGCAGCGCGTCCTTGTGGAAATAGTCCAGGTCACCTCGCAAGAGTATTGAGGGGTGCTGGGCGTGGAGTGCGAGTGCACTCATATGCAGCGCTTTCTCCGGCGGAGATGCCGTCGGCATGCTTAACAGTAGGCTGAAGGGCATCGAACGTCTGTACGGTCCGGCACAAGAGAGACCCTCACAGGCTAAGATAGCGCGAAGCCCGAGTTCACAACTCGGGCTTCGCGGCGCCTTGCGTTATGGCGTCCTCGCATAGTAGGCCTGAGGAGTGCGAGAGGGCCGTACGCTCCCAAACAAGGGAGCGGGTTTTTCCGGGTCGTAAGAGGGCAGCGAAAACCCCTTACCAAGCGAGCGCCATGGACCTTGAAGAGCATCCCTCAACGGGCCTGCTGACAGTCGATCTACTCCAGCAAAATTCGCTGCTGAGCGGCCTAAGCGGCACCGACGCGGCCGCTGCGATGCAGTCCGGCAGGCTCGTTCACCTTCGGACCCGGCAACCAATTTATGATGCAAACGAACAGATACGCAAGGTGTTTTTCCCCATTAACTCCGTCCTCTCCGTGGTCGCGCGGCTGGAGGACGGGCAGATGATCGAGGTCGGAACGATCGGACGCGAAGGGGTTTCAGGCATTCCTCTCCTGTTCGGCTCTACGACATCGGCAAATGAGAGCTACTGTCAGGTTCCAGGACGGGCGATCTCACTTCCCGCTGCTTTCTTCACCCATTTGCAGGAGGGGAACCCCGGATTCCGCCGACTGCTCGATCAGTACCTACAGGCATACATCAACCTTCTGGGCCAACTCGCCGCATGCAATCGCCTCCATAGCGTTTACGAGCGATGCGCCCGATGGCTGCTTCTGACGCACGATCGGGTGCAAGTCGACGTCCTTCCGTTGACGCACGAGTTCTTAGCCATGATGCTCGGAACGCGTCGTTCCGGCGTCACGATTGCAGCGGCCACGCTCAAGAACGCCGGTTTCATCGAATACGCTCAAGGCCGAATCACCATTCTCGACAGGGCCGGCCTCGAGGGTGCTTCGTGCGAGTGTTACGCGGTCGCCAGAGGACAGTTCGGCGAGCTGCTGCATTGACGCATCGCACTGATTCGAAGTCGTCGCATTTGGGTACGTAGTGTATACGCATCATTTCGATGCGATGAAAGAGCCATTTATGAGCCGATTCCTGAGCCGCAGCATTGCTGTCATAGCACTGCCGCTCGTCTTCATGTTCGCAGCGCCGCAGGTTGCCGCTGCAAGCTCCGCATCGACTGCCACCTGGGCGGCAGCGGCCGCGTTAATCGTCGGCGCGGTGCTCTACGATAGCAACCACCGCCCGTACTACAACGACCACTACGGACGCCGCCACTACGTAAACCCCAACGCAGCGGCGTACTACCAGCAGCACCACTGGAACCAGACGCCGCAAAACCAGCGTTACTGGCAGGGCCAAAACGGTAACGGTCGCTGGCAGGACCAAAACGGAAACTGGCACAACGGCAACACCGGCTGCTATCAGAACGGCACCTACCAAAATCAGGGTAATCAGAACCACGGCTACCAGAACGGCCGCCAGTGCAACAACGGCAACGGTCGCTGGCAGGACCAAAACGGCAACTGGCACAACGGGAACAACGGCTGCTGCTGATATAGACGACTCCTAACTCAGCAATGGCAATATGCTTCGGTTTGGGATGTGCCGCGATTGCGTGGCGATGCTCTTGCGAGCGCATCGCAAACCGAAGCCCGAGTCGCTAGTTTTCGGTCCTAACGTTCGAAAACTCGATCGCGCGCACGAGGGCGAGGCCTTCGTAGCCGACCACACGCATGGGGAAGTGGGTCGACTTCGAGATGTCGACGACTTCAAGTGTCAACCCGGTGTTCCTCACCGAACTCGTGGGAATCAGCGTTACCGCGTCTGTGGGGACGCCGTCGATTAGCGGCCCAGGGCCCTGCGAGACCGTCCCCGGCGTCTGTTGCGCGTGCGTAAGAATCGCGCCGAAGCTCAGCTGATCGATCGATGAACCGCGGATCGTGGTCGCAAGAGGATCGTGGAGCGAAAGCGTCCTCGTGAAGAGAGCCATCAAACCTGAGCCGCGATGAGCTGCCATTGTGCTTCC
Organism: Candidatus Tyrphobacter sp.; assembly: GCA_036567865.1. Classification (GTDB taxonomy): domain Bacteria; phylum Vulcanimicrobiota; class Vulcanimicrobiia; order Vulcanimicrobiales; family Vulcanimicrobiaceae; genus Tyrphobacter. Next base: position 3,635 of record DATCTQ010000060.1, read on the forward strand.
GCCGTTCCAGACGAGCGTCACGCCGGCGTTGGGACCTTGAACGAAATGAACGACCGCGCTCGACGGCTTGCGGAAGGTGTAGTCAAGAACCAGGTTCTGGACCTGAGCGCCCTCCTGCTCGAAGATCGTAACCGTTGCGCTGTATCCGACAATTCCAGCCCACGCCAGCGTAAATGCGGCCCACGCTGTAGGTTGAGTTTGCGCGCGACCGGCCTCGGGAGAAGCTACCCGTGGGACGAGCATTGCAGCTGCTAGAGCGAAGGCTAAAGCAGCGCGCTTGCGATGGAGCATACGCACCTCCGGACTGTCTTGGATTCTGCGTCCCCGTGTTAGGCCCTGGTCGGCGACGCCTGATCCAACCACCATCATCTTTTGCGTGCGCTCCGACCGATGGCGCACCGAAAGAGCCCTAGGTAATGGTCAAGGCGAGAGACAAGAAGATCAGGAATTCCCATAGGAGAAACGGATGAAACTCGTAACCGCCATAGATGCCGAAGCCCTCGATCATGCCAAACTGATCGCGGAGTCGAATGAATTCGCGATCTTTGATGTCGGCAGCGATACCTATGCCCTGGTACATCGCCATGCAGCCGTCGAGTGGCAGGCAATTACCATCTCAGGTGACGGTTTATTCCGCGTGCTCGAGATTTTGGCTCAGGCTACCCGCACGCTGTACCGGGATGTAGCGTCCGATCTTTCGAAGCAACGGCGCGCGTAGCGAGCGTGGAACCAAACAGCATACCCTTGCGAAGTTAGGAGTGATTCATCGTGCAACAGCCCAATGAAACTGTTTCGTTTGAGCGAGATATACGCCCATTGTTCCGCCAGGTTGACATCGAGCACATGAAGCCCATGGGGGTCGCCTTGGACGATTACAAATACATGTCAGACGACATGAACGCTCAAGCGGTGTACGAGTTTCTCACCGGGAAACAAGAGCCGAAAATGCCGCCGGGCGGACCGTATTGGGGCCAAGGGCAGTTGGACCTGCTTCACGCATGGATGATGGGCGGACGGAAACCGTGAAGCAGGCGCTGGAAACGCGTGTCCGCGCGTGAGGTCCGTCTACAGGTAGCCAATGGCTGAGGCAAGAGCTTCAGGCGGCTTTACGGTGGAGGGGACGACGCCGCTACAACTCGAGTGCAAAGGCTCCGGGCGACAACTCGCCTGGCGACGTGACCGCGCTGCTTAGTCTTGGGCACGGGACCGCTACTGCCGACGAACTCGCAGGCCTGATTCGCAACGCCCAGATTCAACGAGTCGTCGACGTGCGAACAATACCGAAGAGTCGGCGGCATCCCCAGTTCTGGCGAGAAGAGATGGAGCGATGGGTTCCGCAGCTCAGCGGCAGCGCATACTCCTGGCAGCCCGCCCTCGGCGGATTTCGAAAACACAATCTCGAGAGCGGCAACGTTGCATTGCGTCATCCGGCTTTCCGCGCGTACGCCGATTACATGGAATCCGACGAGTTTGCCCTTGCCTTGGACGAACTGCTGGCGCGCGCGGCCGAGGAGCGAACTGTAATCATGTGCTCGGAAACCCTGTGGTGGCGTTGCCATCGCCGGCTCATCTCCGATGCCGCCATGTTGCTGCATGGCGTTGACGTCCGGCATTTAATGCACGACGGAAAACTCCGCCAGCACGTTCCGACGCCAGGCGTGCGAGTCACCGCGAACGGCACGCTGCGCTACGACGTCCTATTCCAGACCGAGGCATAGCGCACGAACTCAACTTCACCGTTTCACGACGATAGCGCGTGAAGATGTCGCTGGAGAAGCTGCCGTCGCGCGTTTGTGGGACGCGTAAGGTGATCGGACCCACGCGCGTGTGGAGCTTGCGCTCGCGGTAGCCGTTGCGGTAACCCGTGCGCTCTTCGGTCCGCTCATACGGCTCTGCGCCCAGGTGCTCGCCGATCTGCGCCTCGAGTACCTGCTGCACCACGCGCTCGACGAGCTGCGCGAGGGCGTTAGGCCGCTGCAGGAGGTCTGGCATCATCGCCTCGGATAGGGTAACGTCGTAGTCAGCCACCGTTTCTCCTTTCGGTTGAGAAGAGTTCCATAATCGAATCTTCCGAACCGAAACGGTGGCTCCTCACCACCGGCTTTTACAGCATTCTACAGCATTCTAAGGGACGTCATCCCCTTGGCCCCCACAGATCGGCAATTTCGGAAAAGGTTGATTCTTGCGCCGGCACGTTCTCAGGCCTAGAGCCTTCTCGCCAATTGCACCCCTTCCGAAGGACCGGAAGGGTGCTGGGGACCGGAAGGGGGGATCTGCCTATAATCCAAATATTCAAATAATGAGATATAGTTTCAAGGCCGAGTTTTTTAAGGCTTTGGCACATCCGCTTCGGATCGAGATCCTCGACGAACTCCGCGCCGGGCCGGTTAGTGTAGGAGACCTGCGCGAACGGCTCGCGGTCGAGCAATCGACGCTCTCACAGCAACTGGCGATTCTGCGTAGTCGCAATCTCGTGCGCACACAGCGCGTCGGCACGACGATTCGCTACGAAATCGGTGACCCGGCGATCTGGCAGCTGCTCGACTCTGCACGGGTCGTCTTTGATAACCAACTCGTCAACGTGCGTTCCGTCCTCGAAGACCTCGCTCGCGCGGACGCGCGCGACTCGAAGCCGGCGTGACCCTGCGCCTGTTCGGCGTCGGTGCAACGTGGGCGATCTCGTTGCTCGCTGCGTTCCTGGCGTTCGTCGCTGTGACCCGCGGGCACATGGCGTTCGCGAGCATCCCGGCAGTCTTACCTGCGCTCAGGTTCGATGTCGGCGTGACGCCGCTGGCGGCGCCGTTCCTTGCACTGCTTGCGATGCTCGGTGTCGCTGTCGGGGCATGGGGTTTGCGCGGCGATCGACCCGTCGACGCGGTCCTCATTGCCGGCTTCGTTGCGGCGATGCTCCTTGTGCTCGTCGCGCGCAGCGTTGCAGCATTCGTACTGGCGTGGGAGTTAATGTCTCTTGTCTCCGCGTTCCTGGTTGCCGCGAATCACAGCTGCAGGAGTGTGCGCCGTGCGGCGTTCGTGTATCTCGTTGTCGCGCAGAGCGGAGCGCTCTGCATATTGGTCGCACTGCTGTTGCTGGCGAGTCGTGCCGCTGGTCCGACGTTTTCCGAGATCGCCGTAGCTGCCGCCACGATGCCCCCTGGGACCCGCACGGCAGCGTTCGTCCTCGCGCTCATCGGGTTCGGCTCGAAGGCCGGCCTTCTGCCGCTGCACTTTTGGCTGCCGCGCGCACATCCGGTTGCGCCGCCGGGCGCGTCGGCGCTGCTCTCCGGCGCGATGCTGAAGGTTGCGCTGTACGGCTTGTGCGTCGTGGTGTTCGAACTCGCTGCGCCGGCACCGGCTGCGTGGGGCGTCGCGCTCGTGATTCTCGGGACGGTCAGCGCGATCGGCGGCGTGCTCTACGCGCTCGTCGACCACGACCTCAAGCGTCTGCTGGCATATCACTCCGTCGAAAACGTCGGGATCATCACGATCGGCATCGGCGTTGCGCTCGTGGCACGTTCGTCGGGCGTCATCGCGCTTGCGACGCTTGCGCTTATTGCGGCACTCTTTCACGCTGTCAATCACGGGCTCTTCAAAGCGCTGCTTTTCATGGGCGCCGGCATTGTCGCGAAGACGCAGGGAACGGTCGACTTGGAGAAACTCGGGGGGCTCTGGGGTCGCTTGCCGTGGACGGCGCCGTTGTTTCTCGTTGGCTGCGCCGCGATCGTCGCGTTGCCGCCGTTCAACGGTTTCGCATCGGAGTGGCTGACGTTTCAAAGTCTCGTCGGCGGGTTTGCGCTTGAGGACCCAGTTGCGCGCATCCTAATGCTCGGGGCGAGTGCGGGCCTCGCGCTGACGGGCGGGCTCGCCGCCGCGTGTTTCGTGAAAGTTTTTGGAGTCGCGTTCTTGGGGCGGTCGCGGCGAGCAAAGCAGTCGCATGTAGATGAGCCGCTGCGAGAGCGCTTTAACAGTGCGACCCTCGCGCAGGCTCTGCTCGCCGGTGCCTGCGCGGCGCTCGGCTTGATTCCGGCATTGGCCGTTGTGCCGCTTGTTCGCATCTCGGCGGCGACGCTCGGGGCGCTTCAACCCCCTGGGATCGCGTTTGCGCCGCTTGCATCACTCTCAGCCTTGCCCATCGCGTTGGTCATCTTATCTGTGGCCGGCGTGCTCGCGTGCCTCGCACTTGTCGCCCGTCGCGGCCTGCGCCGCGTCCCGACGTGGACGTGCGGGTCGCCGGTAACGCCCGCTGCGCAATACACCGCGACCGCTTTCTCCAAGCCGCTGCGCTTGATCTTCGCATTCGTGCTACGGCCGGAGCACCGCCGTCTCGTCGAGACTGGCACATCGCCCTGGTTTCCGGCGCGCATTGTCTACCGAATCGAGAGCCGCGATGTGATCGACGAAGCCGCGCGACGGTTGGGCGCCATAGCGCTCTACGCTGCGCGGCGCTCGCGGGCGCTGCAGAGCGGCAGCTTACGTCTCTATCTCGCCTACGCCGTTGCGGCGCTTGGGCTCGTCGTCGTGCTCGCGCGCCGATGATCGCACTTTCGGTCCTCCAACTGCTCGTCATCACTGGGCTTGCGCCGCTGCTACACGGCGCGATGAAACTGCTGCGCGCGCGCTTGCAAGGCCGGCCAGGACCGTCGGTGCTGCAACCGTACCGCGACCTTGCCAAGCTCTGGTGTAAGGAGGCAATACTGCCGGATGGCGTCAGCCCAATCGCGGTCGCTGCGCCCGGGATCGCGCTCGGCGTCGCCCTGACCCTGGCCGCCGCGCTCCCGCTCGCCGTACCCGCCATTCCGCCGCTCGGCGAGATCGTCGCGCTGATCTTTCTACTCGCGCTATCGCGCTTCTCACTGGGACTCGCAGCGCTCGACTCGCGCAGCGCCTTCGCCGGGATGGCGGCCAGCCGCGAGCAGACAATTGCGGCACTCGTTGAGCCGACCCTTTTGTTGGCGCTACTCGGCGCCGCGGCGCTCGGGCGGGGAACACAACTCTCCGCGCTCATGCATGTGCCCTTTGGCCTCGCCGGTCTGCTTGCCATCGGCGCGTTCTTCCTCGTGCTCCTGGCCGAAACGGCGCGTGTGCCCATCGACAATCAGGAGACGCACTACGAACTAACGATGATCCACGAGGGACTGTCGCTCGAGTTCTCCGGCTGGCAACTGGCGTTCGTTCAAGCGGCGTCCTACGTACGGCAGTTGAGTTTCTTGCTGCTCGCCGGACTGCTGCTTCCCGGTGGCACGGTGTGGGCACTGGCTGCGTGGGCAGTGGCCCTCGCCGCGTTGGTCACGGCGGTCGAGACACTGTTCGCGAAAGTGCGGCTGTTCGAGGTTCCGCAGCTGCTTGTGAGCGCTTTCGTGTTGGCGGCCGCAAGCATCGCCCTGCGGCTCCTTGGAGCGACACTCTGATGATCGATGCGATCTTGCTGCTTGCGGGCGCCGTCCTACTGCTGAGCACCCGCACAACCCAGATGCTCGTCGGCTACGTCGTCTTGGCGATAACCGTCGCCGTCTTCGTCGAGCCGGCGGCACTGAGCTCGCCGCTTTCGCTTGCACTGTTTGCGGTGTCCGCGTTGCTGAAGGTCGCGGTCGCGCCGGTTGGCATCCTGGCATTCGTGCGCGCGAACCCGAAGGCTGGTGACTTGCGCCCCTCGCTCGCGGCGCCGGTGCGGCTTCTCCTGGTCGTCGTCTTTGCGCTCGTGGCGCACGGTGCGGCAGTCTCAGCGTTGGGCGACGTTGCTCTGCAGAGCGTTACTATCTATATCGTGCTGTGCGGTGTCGGCACCCTAATCGTACACCGCAACCTCCTCTCGCACGTGATCGGCCTGTTGGTACTCGGCACCGGTGTGACGCTGGCAGGTGCACTTCTCGCGCCGACGCTTCCCGAGTCGGTCGAGCTCGGCGCAACGTTCGACGCGCTCGTCGCGACCTTCATCGGCCTCGCGCTTGTACGTGCGTTCTTCGCGCACAACGCCGTGCTCGACGTCGACGCACTGCGGAGCTTGCGCGGGTGATCATCGCCATAAGTGTCGCCGCGCCGCTTGCGTTCGCGCTTGGTGTCCGGCTCGTGCCGCAGCGCGCAAGCCGGCGCGTCGCACGCCTGGTGCTCGCGTTCGTCGCTGCATTGCTGCCCTTCGCCGCCGCGGGCTCCGTCGACGGGTTGTCGCTCGTCTTCGCGACCCTTGTCTCGGCCCTGGGCCTGCTGGCAACCCTTTTTTCGGCAGGGATTCTCGCGGATGATTGGACGAACGGCTACGCAATCTGGTCGAGCAAACCGGTTTACTTCATCCTGCTCGGCGCCTTCTGGAGCGCGATGCTCCTCGTCGTTTTAGCCGCCAACTTCGCGGTACTCTGGCTCGGCATTTCGCTGACGACCCTCGCGACGGCTTTCCTCGTCGGCTACAGCGGAGAGCCGGCCGCACTCGAGGCGGCGTGGAAATATCTGGTATTGTGCAGCGTTGGAATTGCGTTTGCCTTGCTCGGTATCGTACTGTTGGCGCACACCTCGATTGCGGACGGCCTCGCTCCAACGGCCGCACTGTCGTGGACCGCAATTGAAGGGCACGGGCTTCGCGGTTCGACGGTGCTCGCGCGTCTGGCGATAGCCCTGATGATCGTCGGTTTCGGGACGAAAGCGGGGCTTGCGCCGATGCACGCGTGGCTGCCCGACGCGCATTCGAAGGCGCCTGCGCCGATAAGTGCGCTCCTCTCGGGTGTGCTCGTGTCGTGCGCCCTCTATGCGATCATGCGCGCTCTTGGCGTGGCATCGGCTTTAGGCGTCGGTTCTTTCGCCTCAAGCCTACTCGCGTGGTTCGGCGCGTTCTCGATCGTCGTCGCCGGTGTGCTGATGCTGACGCAGACCGATATCAAGCGGCTGCTCGCGTACTCGACGGTCGAACACGCGGGCATCGTTGCGATTGCGCTTGGTTTTGGCGGGCCCCTCGGCTGGTTCGCAGCTCTGTTCCACCTGGTGGCGCATGCGTTCGCGAAGTCGTCGGCATTCTTCTGCGCCGGGATCGTGCAGCGCGAGCGGGGCGCGACCGAGATTCGACGGCTACACGGGCTGTGGAACGCCAGCGTGTCGGGTCGGATTCTGCTGGGATCACTCGCAGCGTTATCGGGGACACCGCCATTTGGGCTGTTTGTGAGCGAGCTACTCGTCATCGCTGCCGGCGTCGCGGCGCACAAGTGGGCCCCGCTCGCAGTCGGTGTCGTCGGATTCGCGCTCGCGTTTGCCGCAATTGCTCGTGCGGCAATCGAGATCGCGGCCGGCGCGGCGCCGGGCCGTTCGGCCCATATACATGCACGTTCTGCGCGTCCGTACGCGCGCCTCGCGGCCGTGACCGCTACCGTAGCGCTGAGTTGCGCGCTCGTGCTCGCGGTGCTTCCTTGGTCCGCGTTCGGCACTGTACTGCAGGCAACGGCCGCTCGGATCGGAGGCGGGCCCTGACTTTCGGCACGCAAGCGACGGTGACCGCGGAGATATTCAGGGAGCATGTCCTCGCGGAAGCACTCGGATCGGGCGTTCCGCTGGGAGCGTACGCCGACGCTGACTCGCTCCATTATCTGTTCTTGCGCGAGGCGAACGAACCGCTGGTGCTCACGCATCGCCTCGGCGCATCGCGTGCCGCATCAGCAGTCTCGGCGCTTTGGCCGGCATTCTCGTGGGATGAACGCGAGATGGCACAAGAGCGCGGCGTCTGCTTCGATGCTCTGCCCGATTCAAGACCACTGCGGGCGCAACGCGGCGTCATGCCCGAGGCGATAGTTGCATACGGCGAGGGTCTGATGCACTTCGTCGTGGGTCCGGTTCACGCGGGAGTCATCGAAGCGGGCCGTTTCACATTTAGTTCGGGCGGGGAAACGGTCGTGCACCTCGATGCGCAGTTGGGGTACGCCCACCGTGGCGTCGAGCGCGCGCTCGAGGGCCGCTCCGTATTCGCTTGCGCGCCGCTCGTCGCTCGCATCTGTGGGAGTTGCAGCGCCGCGCGATCGCTAGCTTATGCGAACGCTCTCGAAATGTTATCGAGCGTCGGGGTGAGCGTTCCGGTTCACCTCGCGCGGCTTGTCATCGCCGAGCTGGAGCGCGTCTACAATCATCTCGGCGATCTCGCGGCGAGCTCGTCAGGCGCGGGTTCGGCGGTCGGCTTCGCTCGCGGCATGGCGTTGAAAGAGGAAGCGATGCGCCTAAACCAGATCGCGAGCGGCCATCGGCTGTTGTTCGACGCGATCGTCCCCGGCGGGGTGAGTGCGTCAGTGCTTGGAGAACGGCGAGCCGTTCGAGCGGGCCTAGCGGTTCTCGAGCGGCGTACGGAACGCTATCTTGACGAGTTGTTCGGCAACGCATCTTTGGTCTCACGCTGGCACGGCGCGGGCGTCGTTCCTCCTGACGCGTCGCGCGCGTTTGGTGCGGTTGGTCCGGCACATCGGGCGTCGCACGGCACGGTCGACATCCGCGCATTTGCTCCGTACGGCGCATATCGCGGCCTGTCCATTCGCGTCGCGCACGCCTCAAGCGGCGATGCATTTGCACGTTGTTTGGTCAAGCGTGCAGAGCTGACCGAATCGTTTCGCATAGCCCGGGATGCACTGGCTGCCATCGGCGATTCGGCTTTGCCCGACGTGCAGCATCTGTCGCCCGGCGCGGGCTCGGTCGTAACGGTCGTCGAGGGGCCGCGTGGTGCGGAGGTCGTCGCCTTACGCACCGGGTCTGTCGGAGCCGTCGAGCGTCTGCACGTCATTTCGGCGTCGTACCGAAACTGGCCGCTGGTCGTCCGCGCCATGGAGGGGAACATCGTGCCGGACTTTCCGCTGGTCAACAAGAGCTTCAACCTGTGCTACGCATGCGCGGATCGCTGATGAGCTTTCGAAAATCGCTGGGCATTCGGCACCTCGTTTGCGGAAGCTGTAACGGCTGCGAGCACGAGGTGAACGCCCTGACCAATGCGTACTATGACATTACGCAGGAGGGCTGGGATATTGTCGCATCACCTCGTCACGCCGACGTCATCACCGTGACGGGGCCAGTAACGGATGCGATGCGCAATGCGGCACACGCCACTCTGGAGGCAACGCCAACGCCACATGTCATCGTTGCGGTTGGCGACTGCGCGTTAGGAGAAGGACCGTGGGTCGGGGCTGCCGAGGCGGGCGACGGCGCCGTCGTTGAGCTCGGAGCGACAGTGACTGTGTGCGGTTGCCCACCCAGCCCAAGCGCGATCCGCGCGGCATTAGCTGACGCCGCAGAACGCATCACTCAAAGGAACCCGTCACGCTAATCAAGTAACACGGCGGCAGCCACCCTTTCTCGAAATGGATCACGTAGTTATTATTGCAGTCGTAGTGACGGTACCGGGTCGCCCGGAATGTGTCAATGGGTTTGAGACCACGGATGCTTGAGAATTCTACGCCGCTGCCTCGGGCCGATTGATATACGCGATCGGCGCGAGCGTCAGGGGTTCGGGTTGGCCGCGAACGAACCGTTCGGGATGCGCCTTCCACGCATCGAGAAGGACGAGACGTCGAGCTTCGCGGCGTTCGCCGGCGCGGCCATGGTGAACGTCGCTCGGCGTAAGGAGCGCAATGCCACTGTGCCGATGCTCGCCGTTGTACCACGAGAAAAGCCGGCGGCAATAGTCGCGTGCTTGTTGGATGTTCGCAAAATGCCCCGGGAACGTCGGTACGTACTTGAGGGTTTTGAACTGGGCTTCGCTGTAGGGGTTGTCGTTCGACACGTGCGGCCGAGAGCGACTCTTGGTGATGCCGAGGTCGGCAAAGAACTGCGCCAGCGTTTTCGAGGTCATCGCTGGACCACCATCGGCGTGCACGGTCAAGCGCGTCGGATCAACACCCTCGCGAGCGACCGCCGCCGCGAAAAGTTCTTTGGCGAGCGTCGCGCTCTCGCGCGTCTCGAGTCGCCAGGCAACGACGTAGCGGCTGAAGACGTCGAGCACAACATAGAGATAGAAATACGTCCATTTCTGCGGGCCGAGGAGCTTGGTGATATCCCACGACCACACTTGCCCCGGAGCACTCGCCACAAGCTCCGGCTTCACGCGCGCCGGATGCGTCGCCTGACGGCGGCGTTCGCGCGTTTCTCCAGCGGCGCGCAAGACGCGGTACCACGTGGAAATCGACCCGAGGTACCGCCCTTCATCGAGCAAGGTCGCATAGATCTCCCGCGCGCTCAGATCGGCAAATCGCCCGCTATGCGCCGCATCGAGAATCGCTTGCCGCTCGTCATCGCCGAGCCGACGTGGTGCCACACCCGACCGCCGCGAAGGCTGGGTCGGCGGCTTCTCGCGACGCTGCATCGTTGCGCGAGCCGCACCAAGATGCCGGCATGCAGCGCGCCCTCCGATCTGCTGCGCGAGTTCCCTCACGATACCTTCGACCGCTCGTCGTCCGCGCTGCTCTCGCCTGCGATCATCTGCAAGAGTGCGTGCGCTTTTCCCAGGGCGGCCACCGTGCGTTCCGACTTCTCCAAGCGCCGTCGCAATCGTTCGAGTTCCTTTCGGAGGCGAACCACTTCGGCGGCCTCGAGATTGGCTGGACGCCCGCGCTTTTTCGGCGTATCTCCCTGCGCCAGCTGCCTGCGCCAATTCGAGAGCAACGAGCTGTACACGCCTTCGCGGCGCATCAACGCCGCACGCTCGAGCGCCGATGTCGCGGCCTCGTATGCCGCGAGTATCCGCGCCTTCTCATCGGCGGGAAACGTGCGATGCTTCGCGCGCGATCGCACTTCGGGGTTGGTTGACATGAACAAGAGCCTTACTCGCCCTCATGAGTTTTCCCGTTTCGCTGGTCTCACCCATCATAGACACAGAGGGCCGCGTTCATGGGCTTACTCGTCGGGAGAGCCAGGTCTTCCGCCTCGCACTGCGCGGATACAGCAACAAGCGCATCGGCACCGAACTCGGATGTTCTGAAAACACGGTGCGCGTCCACCTTCGAAAGGTATTTGCGCTGTTTGAGGTGGCAGGCAAGCTGGAGCTATTTGCAAAGTCCTTCCTACCTGCTGTCGAATTGCTTGAGCGGCGCGGCACCCCTGGAGAGATTTAGTTGGGGAGTGTTAGGATGAAGAAGCTATTGGCGCTTGCTGCCTGTGCCTGCCTTTTGGGAGCCGCGGCACCGGCCAACTATAACGCGTTCGGCATCGCGGCGCTGCAGCGACTCGCCGCGCATCAGCAGGATGCGAACGTCTTTATCTCGCCGGTGAGCATCGGCATCGCGCTGGCGATGGCCGCCGACGGCGCCGCCGGAAGTACCCGCGCGTCGCTGCTTCACGGTTTGCGCGTCGACGCTCCGAACTTGGCGCAGGCAAATGCAGCGCTCGTTGCTTCGCTTAGGTCAAACCATGACGCGCGAGTCGGCATCGCCAATGCGATATGGCTGCGCAACGATCTGCCGCCTCGGCCACGGTACGTCGCGCTCCTGCGCGATCGTTACGCGGCACGAGCGCAGGCGCTGCATTTCGGCGATCCTTCGGCAGCGGCGGCGATCAATGCATGGACGAGGCTGCACACCCTCGGCTTGATCGACCACCTCGTCGACAGCACCGATCCGACCGATTTTGCATTCCTCACAAACGCGCTCGCTTTCGAAGGAAACTGGAGCGTGCCGTTCGAGCACAATGCGACGAGTCCGCAGCCGTTTACCGATGAGAGCGGGCTCAAGCATAATGTGCCGATGATGTCCCGGACGGGCTCCTTTCAAACCGTCGACGAGCCGTCGTTTCGTGCGCTTCGGCTCCCGTACGGGAGCGGCGGCTATGCCGCCTACGTCTTACTTCCGAATGGCAACAACGCCGCGGCCCTGGTACGAGCGCTCAGCGCCTCGACGTTCGACCATCTTGCGCGCTCCGCGGGGCCACAGTATTTGAGACTGCTGCTTCCACGCTTCACGGCGACGTACGAAACCAATTTGAACGGCGTGCTGGGCAGTCTGGGCATGGGTATCGCCTTCTCGTACGCGGCCGACTTTTCGCCGATGCACGCGCCGCCGCCGCGATTGCGCATCGCGTCCGTCGTGCACAAGGCGTTCGTGCGAGTCGATGAGGCGGGAACCGTTGCCGCCGCCGCCACGGCGGTAGAGGTGCGCACGCATGGAATGCGCATGCTTCCGCCGCGGTCATTCATCGTCAACCGGCCGTTCGTTTTCGCGTTACGAGACGAACACACCGGCGCGCTGCTCTTCATCGGCGTCATTCGCAAGCTTCCTTAGCGCGGTTTCGTCCAGTCCTCGATGCGCGCTTGCTCGATATTCTTGAAGGCGGCATCATTCGTAACCAAGACGGCGCCGACCGCGATTGCGTGTGCGGCAATCAGCATGTCCAGCGAACCCAGCGATACGCCTTTGCGTTCCGAACGGGCGCGCAACTCGGCATAGCATTTCGCAGAATCCGAGCCCCAGGCAAGCACCTCGACGTGATCGAGGAAGGCGGATACGGCAGCGGACAATGCCTTAGCCTCAGACTTTCTAGCGACCCCGAAGAGCAACTCCGCCTGCGTGATGGCTGATATGCAAACGCCGGATACGGGCACCCGGCGCAGGCGTCGCCGGATGATCGGGTCCTTCTCCCGGATGATGTAGCTCGCGATATTCGTGTCGAGCAGATAGCGCCGCGGTCCGGCCATTTACAACGGCTTTCGCCTCTGAGGATGCTGCTGCCGATCGGTCATGAAATCGCGGGGAATCGCACTTGCGTCCAGCAATGCGAAAAGATCTTCCCACGACTCGGGTTTGCTTGACAGAACGACATCGCCGGTATCGCGATCGCGTCGAATACGGACCTCAGACGTCTCGAATCGATACTCGGCCGGTAGGCGGACAGCCTGGCTCCGGCCGTTTCGAAAGACCTTGGCAGTACCTGACGAGCGTTTCATCTTTGATCTATACCATAGTATAGCTCACCGGCGAGCGCCGGTCAACCGGAGGCGCCGCCGTTCTCTATGCCGTTGCGAGCGCGTAGTCGGAGCGGATGTTCCAGTACGTGTCGCGGATCTTGGGCGTGAAGCCGGCGCCGCGGATCGCCTCTTCGAGGTCGCGGCGCGTCGCTTCGTTCGTGCTGCCGGCGTCGTGCACGACCTGTTCCTCGATAATGGTCCCGCCCATGTCGTCGCAGCCGTAGAAGAGCGCGAGCTGCCCCATCTTCAAGCCCGGCGTAAGCCATGAGGCCTGCAAGTGCGGCACGTTGTCGAGGTAGAGGCGCGAGATCGCGAGCACGCGCAGGTACTCCAGGCCGGTCGATTCCTTGCCGCGCAGCGGCGTCTTGAACGGGATGTAATACCACGGAATGAACGCCGTGAAACCGCCCAACTCGTCCTGCAGCTCGCGGATGACGTGCAAATGCTCGATGCGTTCCGCAGGCGTCTCGATCGAGCCGAACATCATCGTCGCGGTCGTCGGCATCCCCAACGCCTGCGCCTCGCGCATCACGCCGAGCCACTCCTGCGGCTTCACTTTGCGCGCCGAGATGCGTTTGCGCACGCGCTCCACGAGAATCTCGGCGCCCGCACCGGGAAGCGACTTCATGCCCGCGGCTTTGAGGCGCTGCAGCACTTCGCGTACGGGAAGTTCCTCGATCGTCGAAAGCCCGACGATCTCCGAGACCGAGAGCGAGTGCAGATCGACATGCGCATATTCGGAGCGAACGCGCGCGAAGAGTTCCTCGAACCACTCGATGCGAAGTTCGGGATTGACGCCGCCCTGAATCATGATCTGGGTAGCGCCTTGATCGGCCGCGTGCTTCACGCGTGCGAGCACCTCGTCGTGCGACATCGTGTAGCCCTCGCGATGGTGCTCGGGCCGGAAGAAGGCGCAGAACGTGCAGTGGACGTTGCAGACGTTGGTGTAGTTGACGGTCGTATCGATGACGTACGTGACGACGTCGGTCGGATGCAGCTGCATGCGGCGCGCGTGAGCGGCGGCGCCGAGATCGTGCAGGTCGGCTTCGAGATAGAGCCGCACGCCCTCGTCGAACTCCAGCCGGCCGCCGGATGCGGCGCGATCGATCAGGCTATGAAGCGAGGACACCGATCGCCTCCGGAAAGACGGGCGGGACGTGCTGGATCGCCCCGATCGCGTGCAGCTCCCTACAGTATGCTTCGAGACCGCGCTGCGCGGCGAAATGGAACGTGAAGTTCAGTTTGCCGTAGTAGGCTTCGTAGAAACCTACCGGACGGGGCTGCATGCGCTGGGCTTGCGCGACGACGTACTCCATGTGCGAGCGCGACCACGTGTAAGCGTCGGTCAGCGCGTGCATGCAGGCGCGGACTGCGTCCGGGTCGGCGTCGTACGCCTCGCGCCGCGCGGCCCACACGGCGAAGACGGTCTGCTGTCCGGTCCACTCGTGCCAGAGCGTGCCAAGATCGTAGAGCGACGAACGCGGCATCGAGAGCAGCGCGTCGATCGCACGATCGCCGATCAAAAGCGCCGGAGTGCCGTTCTGCGCCTCCGCGAACGGATCGTCGCTCTCCTCATACTGCGCGCGCACGCCGTAGCGGCGCTCGAGCAGGACGCGCAGGAGGTTCGCACCGCTCGCCGATTCGCGCGATATCGCGATTCGCATTCCATCGAGTCGCGACGGCGACTGCGGCGAGACGAGCACAACGGAGACGACTTCCTCGCGCGCGCCGATGCAGAGATCCGGCAGCAGCACGAATTCATTCGCGTGCTGCGCCCACGTGAACGCGGAGATCGGACTCAAATCCAATTCGCCGCCGAGCAGCATTGCGTTCAAGCGCGCCGGCACGTCGGCGTGCAGCGTGCCGGGGTAGGCGATCGCACCGGCATCGAAAGCCGCATACACCGGCAGATCGTTTGTGTATTTGATTCGTCCGCAGCGCAAGGTCATTCGGCAACGCCGACCATATCGTCGCTTCTTCGCCTTCGCTCGCTGTCGCTCGCTACGCTCAGAATGACAGGATCGGGTGCCCAATCCCAGGCGAATTCTTCGTAGGTCGAATTGCGGCGTACCGGAACGTAGCCCGCGTCCTCGATCAAGCGGCGAAACTCGCGATCGTCTACGTACTGTCCCGAACGCGTCCCAGCCGAATGATAGATCATCTCCTCGTCGGTCGACCCGTGCGTGCCATCCATGTCGTCGGCGCCGAACTGCAACGCCACCTGGCAAATCTTCAGGCCCTGGATCATCCAGTACGCCTTGATGTGGTCGAAGTTGTCGAGCATGAGGCGCGCGACCGCGAAGGTCCGCACGTCGTCGAGTCCGCTGGTCCAACCGCAATCGTTCAACTCGTTGCCGTCGGGGTGGAACGCGAGCGGAATGAACGCGTTATATCCCGGCGAACGTGCCTGCGAGGCGCGCAGCCGGATCAGGTGATCGACGCGGTCCTCGAGCGATTCGATGTGTCCGTAGAGCATCGTGGCGTTGCTCGCGACGCCCTGCTCGTGCAGCTCCTCGTGAATCGCGAGCCAGTTGTCGCTCGTCACCTTGTTCGGACAGATCTTCGCTCGCGTTTCCTCAGCGAAGATTTCGGCACCGCCGCCGTTGACGTTGTCGAGCCCCGCCTCTTTGAGCTTGCCGACGATCTCGGGATACGAAAGACGATGCCGCTTGGCCATGTAGTCGATCTCGGCCGCTGTGAAGAGCGAAAGCTGAACGTGCGGTGCGGCTTCTTTGAAGCGACGCATCAGCGGCAGCCAATAGTCCAGCGAAAGCTGGCGCGGATCGTGCCCGCCGACGATATGGAGCTGATTGAAGTTCGCTCCGGTCTCGAAGGTCTTCCCGAAGACGACGTCGGCCGGCATGCGCACGACGCGATCGCGCTCCTTGAACTCATCCGCCGCAAACGAGCAGAACTTGCAGCCCGCGTAGCAGATATTGGTCGAGTTGATGTAGCGATTCAGAACGTAGAAGACTTTTCTGCCGCTTTTGCGCTCCTTCTGCCGGCGCGCGAGGCGGCCGAGAGCGTGGAGGTCCGGCGTACGATAGAGCGCGAGGCCGTCCGCGAGGCAAAGCGAGGTCCCCGCATCGAGTTTGGATTCGATCTCGAGCAACGCGGGATCGAACGAGCGCATCATGCGCGCTCCTTCCCCGCCTCGCGGGCGATTCCCGGCCATACGGCCGTACCGGCCACGACCAAAGCCAAGCCGAGCAACAAGCCACCTGCGATATCGGTCATATAGTGCGCTCCGAGGGCGAGCCGGGACCAGCAGATCGCGATCGCGACGAGCCCGAGGATGCCCGCGACGATGAGGCGGGTTGGGCGAGCAAGTTCGCTGCGCGCAATCAGCCAGGCCCACAAGGCGTAGAAGCCCGCAGCGATCGCCGCATGCGAGCTGGGATACGAATGCGAGGTTTCGTGCAGGATGAACCAATCCAAGCGCCGCGGCCGCGCGAAGAGATGCTGGAAGAGGTCGGCGTTGCGCCAGCAGAGCAACAGCATCACCAGGCTGAACAGGATGCGGCCGCGCCACGCTTGGAGCGGCCACGCAGCGATCAGCAGCGCGACCGCCAGCGGCACGAGCACGTACGCGCGGCCTAGCTGCGTGACCTCCCATGCGACGAGCGTTCCGTGGTTCACCACCGCACGATCGAACGCGAGCGCAAGCGCGGGCTCCCCAAAGCGATCCACGATCACGCCCAATTCTAGGAATGCCGCAAACGCAACCCAGGCAACGAAAACGAGAACGCTACGCGTCAACGCCACGCGCGAAGGGATCGATACCGGTGCTCTTCGCGAGGCTCACGCCGAAGCAGAACAACGCGGCGGCAAACAGGACGCTGGCGACGATATCTGCCAGCGCATAGCTTCCGTACGTAACCACGGTATTCACGCATGCGATCAGAATCGCTGCGACGCATGCGGCGCTGAGAACGATGCGGAGCCGCGAGGGCATTCGCGCAGTTCGCACGAGGAGATACAAGCAGGCGTACGCGACGGACGGCAACGCGATCTCCAGCAAGGGATAGCGGATGACTTGCGCGTCGATCAGCGACGCGACGTCGTTGACGGCGGCCGTCAAGGCGAGAATCGATAGAATCATCGTCGCGGTGAAGGCCAGCAGCGTCTTGCGCGTCGAGCGCAGCATCGCCGTCCAGGCGGCGACGGCTGCCGCCACCAGCAGCACGCTCGTGTCCGTGGGGATCGCAACGATGGAAGCGAGTCGCGCGAGGGACGCGTGATCCGCAGCCCAGGAGTTCAATCCGCTGCCGAGCCCTTTGGTTTGAACGATGACGTCGACGGCGGCTGACGCAATCAGCGCCGCCACGCCGATCCTGCTCCAGATATCCGACCGCTTGGCCCACGTCAGGAGCGGGATTTCCGTGCGCGACGGGACCAGCGGCTCGTTCTCGTTCACGATTCGACGGCGAAGAGGTCGGGTTGTCCCCCCTCGCCTTTTCCGATCCGCGTCGCAATCTGCTCGACCTCGGAATAGCCCATCACGATCTTGCGCGGCTTGGTCCCTTCGTGCGGTCCGACGATGCCCAGTTCTTCGAGCTGCTTCATGATGCGCACGGCGCGCGGGTGACCGATCGCGAACCGGGATTGCAGTTGCGCCGTGGATGCATACTGCGTCTCCACAATGAAGCGCGCCGCGTCGTACCAGAGCGCATCGACGTCCCTGCGAGCGCGTTCGTCGTCGTCGGCCAGCGGCACGACCTCGACGTCGAGCAGATTCTCGGGCCGCGCCTGACGCGCCCAAAAATCCACTAATCGGTGAATCTCGGCACCGGTGACTAGCGCGCCCTGGGCGCGGATCGGCTTCGGAGCGTCGATCGGAAGGTAGAGCATGTCCCCGCGCCCGAGCAGCCGCTCCGCGCCGTTCATGTCGATGATGACGCGCGAGTCGACCTGCGAACTG
>DATCTQ010000061.1:0-2152 GCA_036567865.1 Candidatus Tyrphobacter sp.
CCCGGACGCCGGCCGCCCCCGGGTCAGAGCTTACGCGAGATCGACTTCGCCTGGAGATAGAGCAGCAGATAGTCCCGCCCGCCGGCTTTGCTATCGGTCCCGGACATGTTGAAACCGCCGAAGGGGTGTGCGCCGACCATCGCCCCCGTGCTCTTGCGGTTGAAGTAGAGGTTGCCGACAAAAAACTCGTCGCGCGCGCGCTCGATCTTCTTCTCATCGGTCGTGTAGACGGAACCGGTCAACCCGAACTCCGTTCCGTTTGCGATCTCCATGGCATCGTCGAAACTCTTGGCCTTGATGACCGCGAGCACAGGCCCGAAGACTTCCTCCTGCGCGATCACCGCATCGGGCGCCACGTCCGCGATCACCGTCGGCTCCAGGAAGTAGCCGTCGCGCTCGAGCCGCTTTCCACCGCTCACGAGGCGTCCCTCGCGCTTACCGATCTCGACGTATTGCGCGATCGACTCCAACGCCTTCGCATTGACGACGGGGCCCATGAACGTGCCGCGGTCGCTCGGATCGCCCACCGCGATCTTCGCGACGCGCGTCTTGAGTTTTTCTAAGAAGGCGTCGTAGACCGGCGCTTCGACGATCGCCCGGGAACACGCCGAACATTTCTGCCCCCCGAATCCGAAGGCCGAAACCGCAACGCCTTCGACCGCCGCGTCGAGATCTGCGTCCGCGGCGACGACGATCGCATCTTTGCCGCCCATCTCCGCGACCACGCGCTTGATCCACTTCTGCCCCTCTTGCGGTTTCGCGGCCAGATCGTTGATGTGCAGCCCGACCTCCTTCGAACCGGTGAACGAGACGAAGCGGACCTTCGGATGCGCGACGATCAGGTCGCCGATCTCGCTCCCCGCACCCGGGAGAAAATTCAAGACGCCTTTCGGCAGGCCGGCCTCGTGCATGAGGTCGACAAACCATGCCGCCACGATTGTCGCGTCGCTTGATGGTTTGAGGACCACGGTATTGCCGGCGACGATCGCTGCCGAGGTCATGCCGGCCATGATCGCCAGCGCGAAGTTCCATGGCGGGATCACGACGCCGACACCGAGAGGAACGTAGAGCATCTCGTTGCGCTCGCCATCGATCGGCGTCACGGGCTGCGGCTGCGCGTAGCGCAACATCTCTCGAGCGTAAAATTCGAGGAAGTCAATGGCTTCCGCCGTGTCCGCGTCGGCTTCGGGCCAACTCTTCCCAACCTCGTAGACCAGGAGCGCATCGTACTTGAAACGCCGCTCGCGCATCAACGCGGCGGTCTTGAAGAGAACTTGCGCGCGCGCCTGCGCGGGCATATGTTTCCAGCCCTTAAAGGCGCGGTCGGCCGCAGCGATCGCCGCCTCCGCATCCTGCGTCGAAGCCGAGGCAACCAACCCGACGACCTCGCTCGGTGCCGCGGGGTTGAGGGAGCGAATCCGTTTCTCGGCTTCAACGCGTTCGCCGTCGATAACCAACGGATAAAAGCGGTCGAAATCCTGCTTCACCTCCGCGAGCGCCGCCTGCATCGCCGCGGTGTCGGCAGGGTCGGCGAACGTCTTCACGGGTTCGTTCTTGAAGGGAGCGATGCGATCGAGCGTCGAGGTCATGCGATCAGTATTATCGGCGGCACGCATGAATTCCGCTCTAAGCGGCCATTAGCGGCGCGGCGCGACGGCGATGAGTTCGCGCGCGCGACGCTCGACCCGTTGGGCGGCTTCCCTCCCGTTGCTTCCCGAATACGCGTCGATCAGCGCGCTCCCGATGATGATTCCATCGCAAAGCGGCGCGATCGCCCGTACGTCCTCGGGCCGGCTGATGCCGAAGCCGACTGCGAGCGGTTTGTTCGTCAGCGAGCGCAGCATCTCGAGTTGGGCTCGCAGCGGTTCCAGGTTGGGCGCATCACGCGCACCGGTGACGCCGAGGCGCGAGACGACGTAGACGAATCCCGTCGCGGAAGCGGCGATCCGTGCCGCGCGCTCGGGCGGTGTGGTCGGCGCAACCAAGAGCGGAAGCTCGAGACCGCGTTCTGCAAGGGCTTCTTTTAGCGTGTCGATCTCTTCCAGCGGCGCATCGGGAACGATGGCGCCTGCGACGCCCGCCTCCCAGGCTTCCTTCGCGAAGGCTTCGATGCCGAAGCGATCGACCGGGTTGAAATAGGTGAAGAGCACGA
>DATCTQ010000062.1:0-13620 GCA_036567865.1 Candidatus Tyrphobacter sp.
TCTCCTTGCATCCGAGCCCTCGGGACGACAAACGATCGGTACATGGACTTCTTCAGGCCTTCCCTAGATCGATCGGAGCGAGGTTCCCGGAAAATAGAACGAGGCAATACCTGCAACGGAGCTTTCGGCCAGCGCCATGCCGCGCGCGCCCCACTGGCACAGGCCGACGCCGTGACCGTTGCCGTCGCCTTCCAGATGGAAAACCGGCCCGGCGCCCGTCGCGCGAAGCTCGAGCTTGCGGATCAGCAGGCTGCGCATCAGGCGCGGGCCGATGTCGATGCGAAGGTCGCTGCCTCGCACGATGACGGTCGCGCGGTCCGTCAGCATCGCGAACTCGCGCACCCGCCCGCTGCGGTCGGTCGATCCGAGGCGCACGTCCCGCAGGCGCCCGCCGCGCAGATCTGCGCGCATCGCCTGCTCGACGTCGGCAAGCGGGATCTCGCTCGTCCAACGAAAATCCGGCGCCTGCGTGCAGTACGGGCAGACGACGCCGCCCAAGTATGGATCGGGCGATCCGCCCCATGCATCGGCCGCCGACTCGGTGTGCCCTCCGCAGCACGACGAATACGCCATATCGGCACATTCCGAATCGTAGAACAGCACGGTTCCCGCCGTTGCATCGACGGCCGCTCGTCCGGCTTTCGATTCCGTTTCGATGCCCTGGTAGACTTGGTTCAATTGCGACGGCACGACGTCGTAGGGACGCTGCGGATCCGAATGGCGGACGACGAAGGTGCGCGCGCAGATCGCCTGCATCTGTAGCGCGACCGTCGGCCACGAGGAGGACATCTCGCGCGGCACGACGCTGTAGAGATAGTCTTCGAGCGCGACGACGTTGACGATGCTCCCGTCGGGAGCGTGTGAAAAACTGCCGCGATACTGCCGCCCCGCGAACTCGAAACCACCGCTCGCTAACGGCTCTACGTCGCCCATTCCGAGCAGCACGCGCAGCGAGGGCCGCGCTCGTGCGGCGCGCGCACGCAGCGACGCCCACGCGGCGACGGCCGCGGTTGCGTAAAGAAAGCGACCGCGCTTCACGACCATAACTCCGGCTGATCCGATCGCGGCGGCGTGATACCGAGCCGCCGGTACCCTTCGAGCGTCGCCTTGCGGCCGCTCGCCGTGCGACGGATGTAGTTCTCCTTCAGCAGATACGGTTCGACGACGTCCTCGAGCGTCTCCACGTCCTCGGTCAGCGTCGCCGCAATCGCCGCGATTCCGACGGGGCCGCCGTGATACTGCTCGATGATCGTTCGAAGAAACGCGCGATCCAACCGATCGAGGCCCGAGTCGTCCACGCCCTCGCGTTGCAACGACTCGTCGGCGACCGCAGCGGTGATCGTGCCGCCGGCCCGCACCTCGGCGTAGTCGCGCACGCGCCGCAGCAGGCGATTGGCGATTCGAGGGGTTCCTCGACTGCGCGCTGCGATCGTGTGCGCTCCGGCCTCGTCGATCGGCACCCCGAGCATCCCTGCCGAGCGCTTTACAATGCGCTCGAGCGCCTCGATTTCGTAGTAGTCGAGATGCTGCACGATGCCGAAACGCTCCCGCAGAGGGGCTGAAAGCATGCCCGCGCGCGTCGTCGCACCGACGAGCGTGAAGCGCTTCAGCGGCAGCTTCAATGTTTTCGCGTAGGCGCCACGATCGACGAGGAAGTCGATCTGAAATTCCTCCATCGCCGGATAGAGAAACTCTTCGACGATACCGCTCAAGCGATGCACCTCGTCGATGAAGAGCACGTCGCCTTCCTCGAGTGAGGTCAGGATGCCGACGAGATCCTTGGGCTTCTCGAGCGTCGGGCCGCTCGTGGGGCGGAAGTTCGCGTTCAGCTCACGTGCGATGAGGCCCGCGAGCGTCGTCTTGCCCAACCCCGGGGGACCGTAGAAGAGCACGTGATCGAGCGGTTCGTCACGCGCCTTCGCCGCGTCGATGGCGATACGCAGATTTTCGACGACGCGATCTTGGCCGACGTACTCGGTGAAGCTGCGCGGCCTCAAACTCGCGGTGTAGACCTCGTCCTCCAGCCGTTCCTCGGCGTCCACGAGGCGCTCGCGCTCTTGCGCATCCGCGGGGCCCAAGAGCCGCTTGCGGGCTTCTTCGCTCATGCGCTTTCCTTGCGCGCGCGCCGCCGGTAGATTTCGGCGAGCAGCGCCTCGGCATCGTCGATGCCTAGTGTCGCGGCGAGCGTCTCATGAATCATCGCTTCCGCCTCCGGACGGCGGTATTCGAGTTGCAAGAGCACCGCAAGCGCTTCGTCGGCGAAATCCGGTATGCGCGATTCGGCCTCCTGGCCGATCGGCGCGTCCTGAATGAGCAAGAAGCGCGCCACCTTCCCCTGTAGCTTGGCAACGATATCCCGCGCCTTCTGCTGCCCGATCCCCGGCAGCGTCTTGAGGTACGCGTGATCGCCTCGATCGATCGCGCGAGCGATCGACGACATCGGCTGCGAGAAGGCGCGTGCCGCCGAGCGCGGACCGATCGATGCGACGCTGAGCAGCGCCTCGAAGAACGCGCGCTCGATCGCGTTGTGAAAGCCATAATAGGCGAAGCGCCCGCTCTTTCCGTCGAGGTTCAAGACGGCATAGATCTCGAGCGCGACGCGGTCGCCCGGCTTTGCCGACAGCTTCTCGGCGACGCATCCCGGCAGCACGATTTCGTAGCCGAGTCCTTCGGCGTCGATCACGACGCCCTCCGGCGATCGCTCGAGCAGCGTTCCCTCGATGCGCGAAAACATAGCTTACGGGCTGCTTACGAGTCGGCGCCCGTTGCGGTGGTGAAAGGCCAGCGCGAGCGCCAGCGCATCGGAAACGTCGTGCGGCTTGGGTGCGACGCGCAGCCCGAGCAGCCGGACGACCATCGCGTTGACCTGCTCCTTGCGCGCACCGCCCGAGCCGACCAGCGCGCGTTTGACGTGCGTGTGACCGAGCGTGTGCACCGGAACGCCGGCCTGCGCGCTCGCTAGGCACAGGACGCCGCGAGCGTGTCCCATCAGGATCGCCGTCGCCGGGCTCTTGTACGTCGCGTACAGCTCCTCGATGACGATAAAGTCCGGCCGCGTCTGCTCGATGATCTCCGTAACCGCACCGTGCAACTCGCGCAGACGAACCGCCAACGCACCGTCTGCCTTCGGCGTGACGACGCCGGCCTCCACCAGGCGCATGCGCTCCCCGTTGCACTCGATCACGCCGTAGCCGGTGATCCGCAACGCGGGATCGATGCCGAGGATTCTCATCAGCGCTCCCTCATGGCTGGGAGCCGTTGACGACCAGCACCAGGCTCGAGCCGGGAGAGAGCGTCGTGCCGGCGATCGGTTCCGTTCCCACGACGCGGCCGCTCGCGCCCTCCTCCGTCGTGTAGCGGATGGACGCGATCGAATAGCCCGCGGCCTGCAGGACCGCGCGCGCCTGCTCGACGCCCATCCCGACGGTATCGGGCACTTCGCCGGGAACGGAGAGGGTGATCGCGACACGAGAACCCGCCGCCACCTGCGCGCCGCCGTCGGGTTGCTCGCCGATCACCGTCCCGTTGGCAGCCGGCTGCACCGAGTACTGGACGTAGACTTCGAAGCCCGCCTGCTGCAGCTTTGCGACCGCGTCGGCGTAACTGCTTCCCGCAACGGAAGGAACGACGGCCGCTCCGGCATTCGGCTGGACGACCGGCGAGAAGGTATTCACCGCGACCCGCACGACCGCGCCGTGCACGATGCTCTGCCCTGCGCCCGGATCCTGCGACGCGATCGTGTTCGACGGCTGACCGGGAATCACGACCTGCTGCGAGGTGTCGAGCGTAACGCCCAACCGTGCGGCGATCGCCTGCGCGCGATCGACCGGCATCCCGACGAAGTTCGGCAGGAGCATCGGCTCGGGCCCGTTCGACACGATCAGCGTGATCGTGCTGCCTTCGCGAACCCGCGATCCGGCCGACGGATGCTCGTCGATCACGCTGTTCTTCGGCGCGTTATCGTACTTTTGCATGAGACGCACCCGAAACTTATCGTCCTGCAGGATACGTTGCGCATCTCCTTCCGAGAACCCGCGGACGTCGCGGAGGCCGAGCGTCGGCAAGCCGTTGCTGATGAACAACTCGACGACGGAGTTTTTCGCCACCTTCGTTCCGGCCGCCGGGTTTTGTCGAATAACGTGAGCGAGCGGAACGGTGTCGCTCGTGCTGTGGAAGATCTGCGTGCGTAGCCCGTCGTTCACGGCTTGCTGTTCGGCCTGCGCGTCCGATTCGCCGACGTAGTTCCCGACGGCCAACGTGGCGCCGAAATCCGGAAGCGGCCGCCCGAAGACCCAGAAGCCGATTGCCGTTGCGGCCGCAAGTGCGACCACCAGCATAGCGACGTTCGAGCCCGCGCGTCGCGGCTGCTCCTCGTCCCGTGAACGATCGGGCATTTTCGAACGGCGCGGTGGAAGCTCGAGCAGCGCCCCCGGATGTCCGGGCGCATCGTTCTCGATTCGGTACGCCGCGACGCTCGGGCGCTCGCGCGCTTCGCGCAGTGCCGATGCAACCTCGCTCGCCGATCCGAAACGATGTTCGGGCAACTTTTGCAAGAGTTTGTTGACGATCGCGGCGAGCGCCGGGCTTACGCCGAGGTTCCCGGTTTCGATCGTGGGGACCGGATCGGCGATGTGCTTCAAGGCGACCGTCACCGGCGACTCGCCGGTGTACGGCAGGGTACCGGTGAGCATCTGGTAGAGCACGACGCCCACGCTGTAGAGATCCGAGGCTTCGTGCATCTCGTGCCCCTGTGCCTGCTCCGGGGAAACGTAGTAGATGCTGCCCATGACCAAGCCGGGTTTGGTCAGGGTCATCGTGTGCTGCGAGATCGCGCGCGCGATGCCGAAATCCGAAAGCTTCACCACGTCGTCCTTGGTCACCAGAATGTTCGCCGGCTTGATGTCGCGATGGAGCAGCCCCTGGCGGTGCGCGTATGCGAGTCCCGTGCAGATCTGCACCGCGTAGTCGATCGCCACGGGTTCCGGAAGCTTTTGATCGGCGGCGATGATCTCGGCCAGCGACGGTCCGTCGACCAACTCCATGACGATGTAGTAGAGATCGCCTTCACGCCCAACGTCGTAGGTGTTGACGATGTTCGGATGCGAGAGTTTCGCCGCCGATTCCGCTTCCTGGTAAAACCGCCGGACGAACTCGTCGTCGGCGGCATACTGCTCGCGCAACACCTTGATGGCGACGCGCCGCCGCAGCAACGTGTCGATGCCCAGGAAGACGCGAGCCATTCCGCCCTCGCCGAGCGAACGATCGAGTCGATAGCGGTTATTGAACGTTTGCTGCTCGATCACGTTCCTGCGGAACCCGTGCTCTGGAGTGCAGCCTGCAACACGTCGCGTGCGATCGGCGCGGCGACCGTCGCGCCGTACCCTGCGTTCTCGACGACGATCGCCACCACCACGCGCGGTGCGTCGGCGGGCGCAAAGCAAACGAACCAGGAGTGCGCCGCGCCGTGCGGATTCGTTGCCGTTCCGGTCTTGCCCGCAACCAGCACGTTGGGTAGACTTGCGACGGTGCCGGTACCACGTTCCACCACGGCGATCATCATCTTCTTCACCTCATCGGCCGTATCCGCCGAGATCGGCGAGGCAAGCGTCCCGCTCGGGAACGCGCCCGCGGCGATGCCGCCCCGGACGATCTGCCGAACGATGAAGGGGCGCGGCTCGTTCCCGCCGTTCGCGACGGTAGCCGCGATCAGCGCCATCTGCAGCGGCGTGACGAGCAAAGCCCCCTGGCCGAAGCCCATCTGCGCCAGCTCGCCGGGGACGATCTCGTCCTTCGGCGGCACGCTGCTTCGCGACGACGGGAGTTGAAAATCGAGGGAGCCGCCGATATCGAAGCGAGCGAGATACTGATAGAAGGCGTCGACGCCCACCTTGAGCGCGATCTGCGCGAAGTCGACGTTGCTCGACAGCGCGAAGGCCGTCGTGACGTCCTGATATCCCGTCGCTTCGCCCTCGTTGTCGTGTAGCGTCGTGTCGCCAATGACGAGATATCCCGGATCTTCGAAGCGCGAATCCGGCGTCACCGTGCCGCTCTCCAGTGCCGCCGAGGCCGTGAATATCTTGAACGTCGATCCCGGCGGGTAGAGGCCTTCGGTGGCGCGATCGAGGAGCGGGCTCGTCTCGTCGACGGAGAGCGCGGGGAAGAGCGCTTCGACGTCATTCGGATCGAAACTCGGAACGGACGCGATGGCGAGAATCGCGCCGGAACGCGGATCCAGAACGATCCCCGCGGCTCGCGAATGCTGGGAGAGCTTCGCGAAGAGTTCTTGCTGAATCTGCGGGACGATCGTCGTCACCACGTCGGCGCCGTGCGCGAGCGGCGTGCGGCCTTGGAGCGCCGCGCGTATCTCTTCGAACTGGCCGATCGGATCTCCGGAGATGTCCGGCGGACTCAGCGCTGCGTCGTAGGCGTCCTCGATGCCGCTTGCGCCGTAGCGCGTCGAAACGTACCCGACCGAGTGCGCGAGTGATGCTCCGAAGGGATAGATCCGCCGCTCGCCGTCGGAGTACGCGAGGATCGTCCCATCGGTGGCGAGGATGCGTCCGCGCCCAGCCTGTAGCACGCCGTGCCTGGGGTTGGAGGCGTGGGACGAGATGTCGGCCCCTTCGCCAAGTTGCACGTACCAGAGGCGCCCGGCAAGCAGTAGAAACAGGACCACGAACAGGAAGTTGAGCGTGCGGATCGTCCGATTGATCATGCGGGCAGGCTTTCGCGCAGAACGCGCAGCCCGCCGTCGTGCGTCCGCACCGCGAGATGGGCGCGCCCCGCGTCTTCCTTCAAGAGGACGTTGACGACGCGCTGCGCCGTCGATTCGTCGATCGCGTCAAGCGCGAGCACGATCTCCACGCCCAACTCGGCAAGCAGCGCCGGGGCGACGTACGCACACGATGCGAGGGTCTCGAAATGATGCGCTTCGTACTCGCCCTCGCGCCACGGGCCGCGCTTCCCGAAAACCTGCCCATGGTAGTCCCAGGCGCAGAGCCGGCGATCTTTCCAGACGAAGTCGTCGCGAAGGCAGAGTCGCCGGCATACGCTGCACTGTACGATGGGAGCCGGCGGGTGGGCGAGTCCGTCGGCCACGTCTTCCGGAACGTCCTCGAGGTTCAGCACCGTCTCTTCGTCGATACGTTCGGGTGCCGGCGCGCTCCACTCGACGCGGGCAAGAAGCTCGATATCGCGCACCGGTGCGATGAACGACCGCACGTCTTCGGGCGGAAAGGTTCGGTCCACCCAGTCGATGATGCCGGAAAGCGCGATGCCCACATTTTGCCAGGCGTCGCCGATGACGGCACCCACCGGCGTCCAGGCGATGGGTACGAGCCTCGCCGTGATGGCGCCCTGCCCGGACTCGGTCGCGGGACGAAAGCTGTTGACGAACGCCAGCGTGCTGCTGTTTCCGCCAAGCACGAATGCCGCGGGCTCGCCGTTCAGCGTTCGATCGTCGCGGGTGCGCGGTACTCTTGCAGGCTTCGCGGCGGCCCCGCCGTTCCGCTCATTGCCTCCGCCAGGGCGCGCGCCGTGTCCAGGCTGCTCAAACACGCGATATTCGCTTCGACTGCGGCCCGGCGAATCTTGTAGTCGTCGGAAATCTCACGCGGTCCTTTCGCATCGTTGATCACCAGATCCACCTCGCGCGCGTGAACCAGGTCGAGAACGCTCGGCGAGCCGTCGCCCATCTTCTTGACGCGTTCGCAAGCAATCCCGGCTGCCTCCATGAGATCCGCCGTACCGGAGGTCGCGACGAGCGTGTGGCCTAGGCGCGCGTATTGCCGCAGCACGGGCACGGCTGCCTCCTTCTCCTCGTCGCAGATCGACACCAGTATTCTCCCGCCGCCGCTGGGCAGCCGGATGCCGGCGGCAAGAAAAGCCTTGCGTAGCGCGCCGGCAAAGGTCGCGTCGATGCCGAGCACTTCACCCGTCGATTTCATCTCCGGGCCGAGCATCGTCTCGACGCCGCGCATCTTCGAGAACGAGAAAACGGGCATTTTCACGACGACGTACGGCGGCGGCGTCTGCAGGCCCGTCCCGTACGGCATCTCGCGCAGCCGCTCGCCGAGCGCGACGCGCGTCGCCGCGGCTACGATGTTCACA
This sequence comes from Candidatus Tyrphobacter sp., assembly GCA_036567865.1. Taxonomy (GTDB): domain Bacteria; phylum Vulcanimicrobiota; class Vulcanimicrobiia; order Vulcanimicrobiales; family Vulcanimicrobiaceae; genus Tyrphobacter. The sequence continues at coordinate 8,110 of DATCTQ010000062.1, forward strand.
CCGGTCGCCTTCTGGATGATCGGAACGGTACGGCTTGCGCGCGGATTCGCTTCGATGATGAACAGCTCGTTCTCGTGCAACACGAACTGGATGTTGATCAACCCTGCAATACGCAACTCGCGTGCAATCGCCGTCGTAACGTCCGCGATGTGCGCTTGTTGTCCGGCGTCCAAGAGCTGCGGCGGGTACACGGCGATCGAATCGCCGGAATGGATCCCCGCGCGCTCGATGTGCTCGAATATGCCTGGAATCAGAATATCGGACCCGTCGAAGACCGCGTCGACCTCGACTTCGAGCCCCGGGAGATACCGGTCGACCAGCAACGGAGCATCCGGAAGGATCGGCGGAGCCGACTCCGCGTACGACGCGAGTTGCCCCTCGTTGTAGACGATCTCCATCGCCCGCCCGCCCAAGACGAACGACGGGCGCACGAGGACCGGAAAGCCGAGTTCGCGAGCGATCGCTCGCGCCTCACGAAAACTGCGCGCCGCCCTCCCTTGCGGGCGCGTAATACCGAGCCGCGCGAGCGCCTCCTCGAATTGCTCGCGGTTTTCGGCTCGCTCGAGGCTCGCACGATCGTTGCCGATAATGTGCACGCCGCGTCCCGCAAGAGCGGCCGCAAGGTTGATCGCCGTCTGTCCGCCGAAGGATAGCATCACGCCCGTTGCACCGGTCGCGCGATAGGCCGCTTCCACCTCGTCGGCTCCCGGCGGCTCGAACACGAGCGTGTCGGAAACGTCGAAGTCCGTGGAGACCGTCTCCGGATTGTTGTTGACGACCACCGCATTGCGTCCCGCCTCCTTCAGGGCCCATGCCGCATGCACGCAGCTGTAGTCGAACTCGATGCCCTGCCCGATACGGATCGGCCCGCTGCCGACGACGACGATCGCTTCTTGCGCCGGAGCGCGCATCTCATCCAGTTCGCCGCGTGAAAGGTAGTAATAAGGAGATTTTGCCGGAAACTCCGCCGCCGCGGTGTCGACCATTCGAAATGCGGCCTTGTCCACCACAGCTTGCGCCTGCGGGATACCCAGCGCGGTGATTCCCTTTTCCGAGTATCCTCGCTCGAGTGCCGTCCTGATGTCGGCGTTACTCGAAGCATTGCGGAGGCGTTCTTCCAAGGCCACCATGTCGGAGAACTCGTGGAGCCAGAAGCGATCGATCGAAGACGCGACGTGGATACGCTCGATCGCCGGCTCGACGCCCCCCGTGACATGCGCGCGGCGCAGCAGTTCGCAGACCGCGAAAAGGCGCTCGTGCGTCGGATGCGCGACGACGCGCTCCAACTCGGTATCGCTCCACTCGCGCAGCCCCACCCTCGAGAGCGATTCGTAGCCAAGGTCGAGACCACGCACGGCTTTCATCAGCGCGGCGCCGAACGTTCGCCCGATCCCCATGGCCTCGCCGGTCGATTTCATCTGCGTGCCGAGCGCGGTATCCGCGAGCGGAAACTTGTCGAACGGCCAGCGCGGAATCTTCACGACCACGTAGTCGAGCGTGGGCTCGTAGGCGGCCTTCGTAACTCCGGTGACGGGATTCTCGATCTCGTCGAGCCGCCGTCCGAGCGCGATGCGCGTCGCGATCTTCGCAATCGGGTAGCCTGTCGCTTTCGAGGCCAGCGCCGAGCTGCGTGAGAGGCGTGGGTTCACCTCGATGATCGCATATTCGCTGCGATCCGGGTGCAGCGCGAACTGGATGTTACAGCCGCCCTGCACGCCCAGTGCGCGAATCACGTTGAGGCTCGCCGTGCGCAGCATCTGGTATTCGACGTCGGAAAGCGTCTGAGACGGTGCGACGACGATCGAATCGCCGGTATGCACGCCCACCGGGTCGACGTTCTCCATGTTACAGACGACGATCGAGTTGCCCGCAGCGTCGCGCAGCACTTCGTACTCGATCTCCTTCCAGCCCAAGAGCGAGGTTTCGAGCAGGACCTGTCCGATCAGACTGGCGGAGAGTCCGGCTAGGAGCGTTTCGCGCAGTTGCTCTTCGTCGTACGCGAGTCCGCCGCCGGTGCCGGCGAGCGTGTATGCAGGGCGAACGACCAGCGGAAAGCCGGCCTCCCGTGCGAAAGCCATGCCCTGCTCCACTTCGGTGACGATGCGGCTCTCCGGAACCGGCTCGCCGATCTCGATCATCTTGCCCTTAAAACGTTCGCGATCTTCGGCGAGCCGAATCGATTCGATCGGCGTGCCCAGGAGTTCGACGCCGAAGCGCTCGAGCACGCCGGCCTCGTGAAGCTCGACGGCGAGATTGAGCCCGGTCTGCCCTCCGAGGGTCGGCAGCAGGGCATCGGGTCTCTCCCGCGCGACGATTGCTTCGACCGCATCGACGGTTAGCGGCTCGAGATAGACGGCATCGGCGATCTCGGGATCCGTCATGATCGTCGCCGGATTCGAGTTGACGAGAACCACGCGATGTCCCTCATCGCGAAGCGCGCGGCACGCCTGCACGCCGGCGTAATCGAACTCCGCCGCCTGTCCGATGACGATCGGCCCCGAACCGATGACCATGACGCTGCGCATCAGACGAACCGCCCAATGCCGAACCCGGCGAGAAACGTCGCGATCAGGAGCACGACACCCATGACGGCAAAGCCGGCTGACGCGTCGACCGGCTTGCGCTCGAACGAGGCCACGCGCCCCAGATGCGCGAGCGCGTCGCGTAATTGCGTCGCGTTCTGGGCGCGCGCGTATGCGCCGCCGCTGACCTGCGCGTAGGATCGCAGAGCGCCTTCGTCGATCGTCGCCTCGTCGGAACTACCCGGAATGACGCCGCCATTCGCCGTGCCGATGCCGACGGTATAGACGGGGATATGCTGGGTACCGAGCCATTGCGCGATCTGCTGCGGATCGGCGCCCATGTTGTTGACGCCGTCGGTGATCAGCACGATGAGCCGATACCCGGTCGCCGGAAGTGCGCTCGCCGCCAAGCGTAATGCGTCGCCGATTGCCGTTGCGCCGTTCGGCGGCGGGACCGAAGCCAGGGCGGCTCGGACCGCGGCATGATCCGAAGAGAGCGGCTGCACCATGGAGGCGCCGCTCGAAAACGAGATCACGCCGATGCGCGTTCCCGGGGCGGATTCGTCGATGAAGGCGCGGGCGGCAAGGAGTGCGGCGGCGGCACGCGTCGGCGCGACGTCGCCGGCGGCCATCGATCCCGAGGTGTCGATGCAGACGAAGACTGCGCCGTCGCGCACGGGAACCGGCGCCGTGATGCGCGGCCCACCCACTGCGACGGCGAGCGCGATGAGTGCGACGACCCATACCGCGTGCAGCGCGCGGGGCACCCAAGCCCGCGGTTTCACGGCGGCGACGAAAAATGCCAGATGCGAGTAGGCGAGATCGTGTACCGTTTTCCGACGCGCCAGCCCTCCGTAGAGCAACGCCAACACCGCCGCGACCACGAGCGCCACGGCGAAGCGCAAGGGATGAGCGAGCGTCATGAGCGAGCGATGCCGCGCCCGTGCAATCCGAATGCCGCGGCGAGCGATCCAACGCCGTCTCTTTCGTAAAGGAGGCCGGTGCGCCAAGCGGCCGCGGCAAAGCGCGCGAGCAATCCCTCCTCGCGCACGCGCACGGCACGAGCGTACGCCTTCCGCTCGCGCGCGCCGACATAGACGCGAAGGCTTCCGCCCTCCGCGCCACGCATACGCACGACGCCGGAGAGCGGCAAATCGTCGAACCATGGATCGCGGGCGAGCAGCGCCGTGCAATCGCAGCGCCGGCCGAGCGCGTGCAGCAGGCCATCCTGCACGCGCGCGAGATCGAACCAATCGCCGATCGCGAGGAGCGCCGCGCCGGGACGCAGCGCCGAGCGCGCGACATGGAGCGCTCGGCCGAGTTGAAATGGACCGCTTGCGCGCATCGCGGCCGCCGCCGAGATCGCGCCGCGCTGCGCCGTCGATGGATGCATGGCGTCGCCGACGATCCGCACGCAGCGATCGTCGGCCGCAGCGACGCTGTACCATGCACGCAGCGCCTCTCGTGCCGCCGCGAGCAGAGGTCGCCGCCGGCCGACCTGCATCGACGGCGAGTCGTCGAGGATTCCGGCAAGCGTGAGCGCGACGTCCTCGAGAATGACGCGCGTTTGTAGTTCGCAGGAGCGCGCGCTCGCGGCCCAGTCGATGCGCCGCACGTCATCGCCGGGAACGTACTCGCGCAGCTCTACGAACTCGTAACCGTCACCGCGCCGGCTCGTCGGCGAGCCGCCGGGCGTGCGGGGCCTACGCTTACCGTGCAGGAGCGCTTCCCGAATCGCCTGCGTGGGCGCGCTACGCGAGGTCACGGCGCCGGCACGACGGCGATCAGCGCCTCGATGACGCGATCGGCTGGGATACCTTCGGTGGCGAGGCGATAGCTGAAGTCGATGCGATGGCGCAACGCCAGCGGTGCGACCGCGCGCACGTCGTCCGGGATCGCGTAATCGCGACGGGCGAGGAGCGCCTTCGCGCGCGCGAGATGCGCGATCGCGAGCGTCGCGCGGGGCGACGCGCCGTGATCGATCAGCTCCTCGGCGTGGAGGCTGCGCCCGTCTTCGGCATGGACGACGGCCCGATGCGCCTCGCGAGTCACCGCGACGAGCTCCACGATATACCGCTTCAGTTTCTCGTCGAGGTGAACCGCGTGGGCCTCCTTTCGCCATTCCAGCACGTCCTGCATCGACGCAACGGCGCGCACCGGCTCCGTCTCCTGGACCGCGAAACGATCCAAGATCGTCAACTCTTCGGCGCGCGTGGGATAGGCAACGCCGACGCGGATGAGAAAGCGATCCATTTGCGCGAGCGGTAGCTGGTAGGTTCCGTCGGCATCGAACGGATTCATCGTCGCCATCACGATGAAGGGATCGGGTAACGAGAAGCTCTGCAGACCGATGGTCACTTGGCGCTCCTGCATCGCCTCCAGCAGCGCGGACTGCACCTTCGCGGGAGCGCGGTTGATCTCGTCGGCGAGTACCACGTTGGCGAAGATCGGGCCCAGCATCGTCGTGAAGCGGCTCTCCCGCTGGTCGAAGACGCGCGTCCCTACGATGTCGCTCGGCAGCAGGTCTGGCGTGAACTGCACGCGCCGGAACTCACCTTCGAGCGCGGCGGCAAGCGCGCGGCACGCCAAGGTCTTCGCCAGGCCCGGCGGCCCTTCCAAGAGCATGTGTCCGTTCGCGAGCAGTCCGAGCAGCAGCGCTTCGACGACCGCATCCTGCCCCACGATCGTATGGTGCAGTGCATCGATGACGTCGCCCGGTCGATGCGACGAGTTCACCGCGAGGCTCGTTCCAGCGCGTCGCCGGCATCCTCGATTGCAGCCCGAAGGTCCGCCTCGTAGGTAAAGGCCGCGCGCTCGACCGCCGGCAGCACGTCGAGCAGCAGCGGCTGCGTGTTCTTCGCTCGTTGCATGGCGTCGCCCAGCGTTTCGCCGTCCGCTGCGCCGACCATGCGGTAGAGCACACGTCGGGCGCGCATCGCGCCGCGGCGCGTCGGGTCGCTCTGCAGATGGGCGAGCGCCTCGCGGAGGC
>DATCTQ010000063.1:0-52842 GCA_036567865.1 Candidatus Tyrphobacter sp.
TGGCACGGGTCCCGTCACGACGCCAGCGGCAACTGTGGAGTTGGCGTAGTTTCATAAAGAGCTAGGAACTCCTCGGGTGTCCTCCCGTCAAGACCGGCATGCGGGTGCGTGGTGTTATACTCGACGCGCCACTCTTCTGCGGTGTTGTTGAAGGCGAAGATCGTGCGGAAGCGATTGGGGTTGAGGAGTTCGTCGCGAACGCGAGCGTTAAAAGACTCGATAAAGGCGTTCTGCGTTGGCTTGCCGGGCTCAATGAAGAGCAACTCCACGCCGTGCTCGTCGGCCCAACGCTCAAGGGCAGTGGCGATATGCTCTGGCCCGTTATCTACGCGCAGACATTTCGGATACCCGTGCGTGCACGCAATCTCCTCGAGCTTCGCGACGACGGCGACGCTCGGAATCGAGAACGCGCCGGAGACGGAGAGGGCGTAGCGGCTGCACTCGTCGAGCAGGGTGTGCACGCGGAACCGCCGGCCGTGCAGAAGCCGATCTGAGAGAAAGTCCATCGTCCAGATCTCGTTGGGCGTCGTCGCCCGGCGTAGCGGTAAGCCCCGAACATACTTCGCTCGTGAGCGACGGCGACGTCGGTGGAGCTGCAGGTTCCCAAGCCGGTAAAGGCGACGAAAGCGCTTGAAGTTCATATAGGCGTCTCCAGCGCGCGCGTCACGCTCGTAGCGATCATAGAGCCGTCGGCAGCCGCGTCGCGGCCACCGCTGCGCAAGTTCAGTAAGCCTGGCGATCATGTGCGCATCTTCCCAGGCTTTCGCGTTCGGGCGGGCTCGCTGCGATCGTCGGCGCGCGCGAATGATCTTGCAGGCCTCGCGCTGGCTCAACCCCGATCCTTGCAAGGCCTTCACCGCTTCTTGGCGCTGTGAAGGCCCCATCCGTTTTTTCGGATGAGATCCTCCATCGCGTCGACTTTGAGCGTGAGCCGAGCAATGATGCGATGCATCTGCGTGTTCTCGGCTTCGAGCTGCTTGAGCCGGACGACGTCGCTCACCTCCATGCCGCCGTACTTGGCCTTCCAAAGGCGAATCGTATTGGCGTGAATGCCGTGTCGGCGAGCCAGCTCAGCCGGAGCGGCGCCGGCATCGTACTCACGGACGATCGCGACGATCTGGCTATCGCTGAAGCGACTCTTGCGCATCGGTGGACTCCCTTTCTTGCCCGTTTGGGCTGGAATCCACAATTACTCCTGGCTCCGAATTCGGGACCCATGCCAGGAGTCGGCTGCGTACGCCCGTGCGCCGGAGCAGCCGAAATCTCCGCGCCCCTCAGGAGCGCGAGCGAGAGTGCGCCGGCTACCAAAGCGGCGCCGCAAAAGCGCGAGAGGCGACCTCCCATGTGTGGGTCCTCCAGGATCAACTCTAGGCCAGGATGTCCGCCTTCGCCATCCTCGCAATTGCCTCAGCATTTTCGCCTAGGCGAAAACGCTTAAGCCGAAGGAGGTAGGAGTTACCCCCCCCCGAAAACCACCGCACGATGGAGCCGGTTAGTGCGGCGGCCTCTTCGGCGTTACGAGATGGCGCCGTTTCACCGAGCATGCACGGCCTCACGCCTCGGGAGAGCGAGGTGTTTCGGCTCGTGCTAGGCGGCTACCACGACAAGAACATCGCTACCGCGTTGAACATCTCGCAGGGCACCGTGCGTACCCATGTGACGAGCGTCTGCCGCTACTTCGGCGTGAGCGGCAGGCTTGCGCTCATGGCGATGTTTACGCTTTCCCCGGGCTGAACGTCCTTATTTCTTCGCGAGGACCTTTTTCTTCCCGGCGACGGTGCGCTTGGGACCCTTACGCGTGCGCGCGTTCGTCTTCGTGCGCTGACCGCGAACCGGGAGCCCGCGCCGATGACGCAGGCCGCGGTAACATCCGATGTCCATCAGGCGTTTGATGTTGCCTTGCACCTCGCGGCGCAGATCGCCTTCGACGCGCAGTTCGAGCGCGTCGATCGCGTCGCGCAAGCGCTTCTCGTCCTCCTCGCCCATCTCTTTGACTCGTACGTCCGGGCTTACGCCGGAGTGTGCGAGCAGGCGGCGCGCCGTCGACGGACCGATGCCGTAGATGTAGGTGAGTGCCACCTCGATGCGCTTCTCGCGTGGAAGATCGATACCGGCAATACGCGCCATGCTTTATCCTTGTACCTGCTTGTGTTTTGGGTTAACCTCGCAGATCACACGTACCTTTCCATGGCGGCGAATGATCTTGCACTTGTCGCACATTTTCTTGACGGACGGACGAACTTTCATGATCAACTCTTCTTAAGCCGGCGCCGTGAGTTCGGCGTCGGGACGATAAGCCTCGACGGCGGGATGCTCTCCGAACTCGCGCAGCGTCAGAATCTTCGGACCCTGCTCCGTGACGACGATGGTGTGCTCGAAGTGCGCTGCGAGTTTACCATCCGCGGTCACGACTGTCCAGCCGTCCTTGCGCATCTGGACCCCCGGGCCGCCCTGGGTGATCATCGGCTCGACCGCCAAGACCAGCCCCGGCCGCAGTTTCGGGCCGGTTCTGCGATGCCCATAGTTGGGGACCTGCGGTTCCTCGTGCATCTCGCGGCCGACCCCGTGCCCGACCAATTCGCGCACGACGCCGTACCCGTGGCGCTCCGCGTGCTCCTGAACCGCAGCGCCGATGTCCCCGACGTGCCCGCCGCGCTGCATCGCCGCGATCCCGAGCATCAGGCATTCCTGTGTCGCGTCGAGTAGACGCTGCGCCTCCGCCGAAACGCTGCCGATCGCGACGGTGACCGCGCTGTCGCTCACGTAGTCGTCGAGCGTCGTGCCGATGTCGATCGAGAGCAGGTCGCCCTCGCGCAACACGTACCGCCCCGGGATGCCGTGCACGACCTCGTCGTTGACCGAGACGCAGATCGAGCCCGGGAACCCGCGATAGCCTTTGAATGTGGGGATACCGCCCCGCGCGCGGATACCGCGCTCGGCCATCGCATCCAGCTCCCGAGTGGACATCCCCACACGGGCCTTCTGCATCAGTTCGGTCAGCACCGTCGCGGTGATCTTCCCGCTGCGGCGGATCGTCTCGATCTCGCGCGCGCTCTTGAGCGCGATCATGGCGCTTTCAGCGGCGACGCGCTGGACTCCAAGGCCGCAAGCAAATCGTGCGTCACCGTTTCGATAGGCCGCGAGGCATCGATCCGCAGGTAGCGACGCGATGACGAGTCATCGTAGTACTCGATCAGCGGCATCGTCTGCCGTTCGAAAACGTCAAGGCGATGCCGGACGATATCCGGCTTATCGTCGTCGCGCTGAATCAACGGCCCGCCATCGTCGTCGTCTCTGCGATCCTGCTTTGGAGGATTGAACCGCTCGTGATAGACGCGGCCCGTCCGAGGATTCGTCCACCGCCCGAGCAGCCGCTCCTCGAGCGTCGCGCGAGGAACGTAGAAGTAGATGGCGTGCGGCCGGCCTCGGCCCAGCGCCTCCAATAATGCATCGAGAGATCGTGCCTGTTCGACCGTGCGCGGAAACCCGTCGAAGATGACGCCCGCATCCGGAGGCGGGAGATTCTCCTTCACCATTTTGACGATGAGGTCGTCGGGGACGAGCTCGCCGCGCTGCATGTACGTCGCGGCGGCCGTGCCCAGTTCCGTGCCGCGTTCGCAGTTCTCGCGTAACAGATCCCCCGTGGAGATTTGGCGATAGCCGTGTTGGTTCCTCAGAATCTGCGCCTGCGTGCCCTTTCCGGCGCCGGGCGCGCCGAAGAAGATGACGTCCGTAGCCATCAATCGACAGGGCTCATCGGGACTTGATAAAGCCTTTGTAGTCGCGCATTGCGAGGCGTGCCTCGATCTGATTGATCGTGTCCAGCGCAACACCGACGACGATCAGCAACGAGGTCGAACCGAGATAGAACGTCGTCACGCTCAAGCCTTGCTGCAACGTGCCGGGCAGCACCGCGAGGAGACCCAAGTAGATCGCGGCTGCGGTCGTGATGCGATAGAGGATCTTGTTGAGGTAATCGACCGTCGGTTGTCCCGGCCTGATGCCCGGGATGAACGATCCGGATTTCTTGAGGTTGTCTGCGACGTCTCGCGTGTTGAGGACGATCGAGCTGTAGAAGAACGTGAAGACGACGACCAGCAAGAAGTAGACCACGTTGTACAGCAGCGAGTTCGGCGCGAAGTAGACGTTCAGCCAGTTCGATACCGCTGCGAGAGGCCCACTCGCGCTACCGGAACGCGCAATCCATGAGAGTGCCTGCTGCGGCAGCAGCAGAATCGAGATCGCAAAGATGATCGAGATGACGCCGGCATTGTTCAAGCGCAGCGGAATGTAGGTGGCGCGCCCCGCGAACATCTTGCGTCCTACGACCCGCCTCGCCTGCTGGACGGGAACGCGCCGCTGTCCTTGGTAGAGAAAGACGATCGACACGATGATGATGATCGACACCGCGATGTAGAGGACCAGGTTCAAGAGGCTTACGCCGCCTTGCGCCGCCGACGAGTATGTTTGCACCACGTAGGTCGGATAGCGAAGGACGATGCCGATAAAGATGATGAGCGACACGCCATTACCGATACCGTGGTCCGTGATCTGCTCGCCGAGCCACATCAGGAACAAGGTTCCCGCCACCATGGCGCAGATCGCAAAGAGCAAGTAGGCAAGACTCGTGTCGTAGAATACGCCGCTCGCGCGCATCGAGTTCGCCATAAACGTCCCCTGCACCGTCGCGAGGACGATCGTGAGCCAGCGCGTGTATTGACCGATCTTCTTACGCCCCTCCTCGCCGCCTTTCTTCGCCAGCTCCTCGAGCTGAGGCAACACGACCGTCATCAGCTGCATGATGATCGAGGCGTTGATGAAGGGCGTGATGCCCATCGCGATGACGGAGAGCCTCTGCAACGCGCCGCCCGAGAGGAAGCCGAGCAAATTGAAGAAGGTGCCGCTCTGCAGGACACGCTGCCACGCAGCCTGGTTTACGTTCGGCAGTTGGACGTGGATCATGAAAATGAACCACGCGAAGGCGAATAGCACGAACCCGACGCGCTTGCGAATCTCCGGAACGAGCAGCGCCGCGCGCAGGTTGTTGAGCATTCGGAACCTTAGGCTGCTTCTTCGAGCTGCGCGCCCGCGGCAAGCAGCGCCTCACGCGCGCTCTGCGAAAAGAGCACGTCGCGAAAGCGCAGACCCTGCGGCAGCGTCTTGCCGCGCTCGCCGCCGCCGAGGATTTTCACGCCGTCCCCGATGCGCTTCAGCAAGCCGCGCTCGCGCAGCGACTCCGGTGAGACTTCTACCTGCGCGTCCCATTGCGCGAGCTGACGCAGGTTCACCACCGCATAGCGCGAGCGAAAATGTCCGATGTCGCGGGCCTTCTGCGAATACCCGCGCCGGTGCGGAAGACGCCGAGCCCACGGCGTTTGGCCGCCCTCGAACGTTCGGCCCTTGCCGCCGCCGGAGCGAACGGTCTGCCCCTTCCCGCCCTCACCGCCGGTCTTCACCATGCCCGAACCGTGTCCGCGCCCGATACGCTGCCGCTTCGGGCGGCTTCCCGGTGCGGGGCGGAGGGCGCCGAGTTTCATCACGCTCGCGCTCGGTGCGGCGATCGCTTTCGCCGCCGTTACTTTGACCGCGGGTGCCTTGGCCTGCGCCTTCGGGGGAGCTTTCTTTGCGACGCTCTTCTTCGCCGCCGGGCGCGGCTTCGCAGCCGCCGCCTTCTTCATGGCGGTCGCCGGGCGGGCGGAAGTCTTCTTAGCTTTCTTTTTCTCCGCCATTATGCCGCGAAGATCTCCTTGACGCTCTTGCCGCGTAACGCCGCAACGCGCTCCGCCGTCTTGAGCGACCTCAACGCCTCGATCGTCGCGAGCACGACGTTGATCGGGTTATTCGAGCCGAGCGACTTCGTGAGGATGTCGTGGATGCCGGCCAACTCGAGCACCGCCCGCATCGAGCCGCCGGCGATCACGCCGGTTCCCGGCGCCGCGGGCTTGAGAACGACGCGTGCCGCACCTTCCTGATGCGTAACCGCGTGCGGGATCGTCTTCTCGACCATCGGAACCGTGACGAGCGCCCTGCGCGCCTTTTCAACGCCTTTGCGAATCGCCTCGGGCACCTCGCCCGCTTTGCCGATCGCAAAGCCCACGCGCCCGTTGCGGTCACCGACGACGACCAATGCGCTGAAACTGAAGCGCTTGCCGCCTTTGACGACCTTCGCGACGCGATTGACGCGCACAACCGTCTCGTCGAAGCCGCTTCCGTCGCGATCGCGACCACCTCGATACTGCATTAAAACTCCAATCCCGCTTCGCGCGCGGCGTCGGCGAGCGCGCGAACGCGTCCGTGATACTTGTAACCGGCGCGATCGAACACCACTTGCGTCACACCCGCCGCTCTGGCCTTGGCCGCTATCGCTGCACCGACGGCCTTCGCCGCGTCGACGCTCGTGCACGATCGCGAGCCTCCGGCAACGGACTTGTCGCGCGTCGACGCCGCGACCAGCGTGTGTCCGCGGCTGTCGTCAACAACGCCCGCATAGATATGATGCAGCGTACGCCGCACGAACAGTCGCGGCCGCGTCGGCGTTCCCGCGACCTTGCGCCGCACCCGCTCGTGGCGCGAGCGGCGCGCCGTTTCCTTGGAAGAACGCGCCATTATTTCTTGCCCGCTTTCGCGGCCTTGCCGAGTTTCTTGCGCACGATCTCGCCTTCATAACGGATACCTTTGCCCTTGTACGGTTCGGGCGGGCGCAAGGCCCGGATCTCGGCGGCGACTTGTCCCACGCGCTGCTTGTCGATCCCGTCGATATGGATCTTGTTCTGTCCCTCGACCGAAAGCGCGATGCCCTTCGGCGGCGCGAAGACGACCGGATGAGAATATCCGAGGCTCAGGTTGAGCCGTTCGCCCGCCTTGGCGGCTCGGTAGCCGACGCCTTGCAACTCGAGGCTCTTGCGAAAGCCCTTGCTCACGCCCTCGATCATGTTCGCGATCAACGTGCGCGTCAGACCGTGCGCTGCGCGATGCTCGCGCGCGGCGCCACGCTGCAACACGCGCACGGTCGTCCCGTCGATCTTCACCTCGACGACGTTGCCCAGAATGTGCTCGCTCAGTTCACCCTTCGGCCCCTTGACACGAACCTCACCGCCGTCGACGGTGACGTCGACGCCATTGGGAACCTGGACGGGAAGCTTTCCAATGCGTGACATGCTACCACACGTAGGCGAGGACTTCGCCGCCCACGCCGAGCTTGCGCGCCCGCTTACCGGACATGATGCCCTGCGGGGTCGAGATGATGACCAGACCGAGACCGCCGAGAACGCGCGGAATCGCGGTCCTCGGCGTGTAGATTCGCAAGCCCGGCCGGGAGATGCGGCGCAGCCCCGTGATGATCTTCTCCTTCTCGGGGCCGTATCGAAGCGCGATGCGCAGCGTCCCCTGCGCACCCTCGCTGATGCGCTCGAAGCCGTTGATGAAACCTTCGTCTTTGAGAATCTGCGCGATCGCGTGCTTCACGCGCGAAGCCGGCACGTCCACCGTCGTGTGATTTGCGGTGTTCGCGTTGCGGATGCGTGTGAGCATGTCTGCGATCGGATCAGTTACGGCCATCTACAAGTCTACCTCGTCACCACGAAGCCTTGGTTACACCGGGAACGACGCCGAGATGCGCGCTCTCGCGGAAGCAGATACGACACATCGCAAAGCGCCGCAAGAAGCCCCGCGGCCGCCCGCACACCCTACAACGGTTGTGCCGGCGAACCCCGAACTTCGGCGTGCGCTGCGATTTCACGATCATGCTGGTCTTTGCCATGCGTTATTTTCTCCCGCGTTCGGCTTGAAGCGGCAAACCCATGGCCACGAGGAACTCGGAAGCCTCTTCGTCGGTCTTCGCCGTCGTCACGATGGTGATGTCCATACCCCGTGCTTTGTCCACTTTGTCGTAGTTGATCTCCGGAAAAACGAGCTGCTCGCGCAGTCCGAGATTATAGTTGCCGCGGCCGTCGAACGATTTCTGCGGAAGCCCGCGAAAGTCGCGGATGCGCGGCAGCACGACGTTGAATAGTTTGTCGAGGAAGACGTACATCCGGTCGCGGCGAAGCGTCACCTTAGCCGCGATGTTCACGCCTTGGCGCAGCTTGAACGCCGCGATCGACTTCTTCGCTTTTGCCACGACCGGCTTTTGCCCGGTGATCGCCGTAAGCTCGGCAACCGCGCTGTCGAGCGCCTTCGGATTGACGATCGCTTCGCCTACGCTCATATTGACGACGACCTTCTCGAGCTTGGGGATCTCGTTGACGTTCCCATAGCCGAAGCGATCCTGCAGCCGTTTGCGGATCTCGCCGTCGTATCGCTCCTTCAACCGTGACGCCATACGCTTATGCTCCCTTGGCCGATTCACGCGCCGGCTCGCCGCACTTCACGCAGATGCGCGCGCGGCGATGTTCCTTGCTCTCGCCGCGGCGCAGGCGCGTCGGCACCTTGCAGGCTTCGCAGACGTACTGCAACGCGGAAAGCGGCAGCGGCGCTTCCTTCTCCACGATGCCGCCTGTCCGCGTCGAGGCGCCCATGTTCCCCGACTGCTGTTGCGGTTTGGTGTGGCGCTTAACGACGTTGACGCCCTCGACGGTCGCTGTGGCGAGCCCCGGGAAGATCGCCTTGACCACGCCGCGCTTACCTCGTTCCCTGCCGCGACGCACCATCACGGTGTCGCCTTTGAGAATCTGCGCTTTCACAGCACCTCCGGAGCGAGCGAGGCGATCTTCAGAAAGCCGCGATCGCGCAGCTCGCGCATCACCGGTCCGAAAACCCGCGTCCCGCGCGGATCGAGGTTGTCCTTCTCGCCTTTGATGATGACGCAGGCGTTGTCGTCGCAGCGCACGACCGAACCGTCCGAACGCCGAATCGGCGCGGTCGTCCGGACGACGACGGCCTTCACGACCTGCCCCTTCTTCACGGCGGCGCCGGGAATCGCCGCCTTGACGGTACCGACGACGACGTCCCCCACGTGCGCGTACTGATGGCGGCTTCCACCGTGTATGTGAATCACCAGCAGCTCGCGCGCACCCGAATTGTCCGCGACCTTGAGGCGAGTCTCTTGCTGGATCACTTGGCTTTTTCCACGATCTCCAGCAGGCGCCAACGCTTGGAGTGCGAGAGCGGGCGACATTCCACGATGCGCACGATATCGCCGGACTTGGCCTCGTTGCGCTCGTCATGCGCCTTGAAGCGCGACGACTTACGCATGATCTTGCTGTAGACGCCGTGCGGCACGCGAGTTTCCGAGACGACGACGATCGTCTTGTCCATCTTGTCCGACGCGACACGTCCTTGCTTGACGCGGCGCCGATTTGCGGCTCTACGCTGCTCCATGCTGCTCCTGCGCGAGTCGTTTCTCACAGATGATCGTCATGATCTGCGCGTAGGAGCGACGCATCTCCCGGAGCTTGCTGAAATCCGTGAGATGTCCGGTCCGCAACGCGAAACGCAGGTTGAAGAGTTCCGACTTGGTTTCCTTGGCCTTCTGCTGCAGTTCATGCACCGTGAGTTGGCGCAGCTCGGCGAGCGCATTCTTCTTCATGAATGTCCCTCCTCACGCGAGATGATCCGCGTCCCGATCGGCAGCTTCGAAGCGGCGCGCTGCAGCGCTTCGCGCGCCGTGACCGGCTCGACGCCGGCAAGTTCGAAGAGCACGCGCCCCGGGCGCACGACCGCCACCCAGTACTCGGGATTGCCTTTGCCCGAGCCCATGCGTACCTCGGCCGGTTTCTTGCTGACCGGCTTATCGGGGAAAACTTTGATCCACACTTTGCCGCCACGCTTGATGTGACGGGTCATCGCGATTCGCGCGGCCTCGATCTGACGATTCGTCATCCAGCACGGCTCGAGCGCTTGAAGTCCGTATTCGCCGAACGTCAGCGCGCTGCCGCGCGTGGCGGTACCGCGCATGCGGCCCCGCTGCGACTTGCGCCATTTCACGCGTTTCGGCGTCAGCATTACTCGGTCGCCTCCGGCACGAGCGTACTATCCAGGGCGGGTTCCGGCGCGGCTTCGACCGATGCCGGCTCCAGCGCCGGCTCGACGGGCGCGGGTTCCAGCGCGGGCTCGACGGGTGCGGGTTCCAGCGCGGGCTCGACCGGTGCGGGCTCGAGTGCCGTCTCGACCGGCTGCGGCTCGCGCGGTGCGCCGTTTTGCGGCGCGCGAACGCGTCCGCGACCCCCGCGTTCGCGGCGACGTTCGGAGCGATCCATGCGATTCGTTTCGCCGCGCGGCTGGTCGGGTAGCACCTCGCCGCGATAAATCCAAACCTTGACCCCGATACGACCAAAGGTCGTGAACGCTTCGACGCCCGCGTAATCGATGTCCGCACGCAAGGTGTGCAACGGAACCTTTCCGTCGTGACTGCGCTCCGTGCGCGCAATTTCCGCACCGCCGAGGCGGCCGGAGACTTGAACCTTTACGCCGCGCGCGCCGGCTTTCATAGAGCGCGAAATCGCCTGCTTCATGGCGCGGCGAAACGCGATGCGCTTCTCGAGCTGGTCGACGATGTTTTGGCCGACCAAACGCGCATCCAACTCGGGATGCTTGATCTCCATCACGTTGACCTGAACGCTCTTGCGCGTCAACTGCTCGAGGCTCTTGCGAATGTCCTCAATGCCGACACCGCGCTTCCCGATGATAATACCGGGTTTGGCAGTGTTGACGATAACGCGCGCCTGATTTACGCGGCGCTCGATCTCGATCTTGCTGATGGCCGCCGAGCGCATCCACCGGTTGAAGAACTTACGAATCGCGACGTCTTCGTGCAGCCACTCGACGTAGTGCTTTTTCTCGAACCAGCGACTGTCCCACGTGCGGGTGATGCCCAGGCGCATGCCGACCGGATGAATCTTGTGTCCCATGGCCTTCCTTTAGCCTCCCGCCCCGGCGGCGGCCGCTGCGGCGCGCCGACGCGCGCGCGAGGGTGCCCGTCGCGGATGTGCGCTCGAAGAAACCGCGGCGCCGGGTCGCGCACGCCGCGTGCGTTGCGGCGGTTGTTCGCTCACGACGACGGTGACGTGCGAGAGGCGCTTGCGCTTGAAGTAGGCTCGGCCTTGTGCGCGAGGGTCGAGGCGCTTCGTCATTCGGCCGCCCGGGCCGCCGTCGACGGTGATCTGCACGACGTACAGATCGTCCGTGTTCATGTTGTGATTGGATCCCGCGTTGGCGACCGCGCTGCGCACGAGCCGCTCGATCGGCTCGGCCGCATACACGTCTGCGAACTTCAAGAGCACCAGCGCTTCACGTACGCTCTTGCCGCGAATCGCGTCGGCAATGCGACGCAACTTCCGAGGCGCCATGCGCACGAAGCGCAGGTGTGCGACCGCCCGCGACGCCGCGGTTTCCTCGTGAGCCTGTGCCGTCATGGCGTCGGCGCCGTCGGCTTGACCGCCGCCTTCTCGCCGCCGTGAGCGCGAAAGACGCGCGTGGGCGCGAACTCTCCGAGCTTATGCCCAACCATGTTCTCGGTCACGTAGACGGGGACGTGCGCTTTACCGTTATGCACGCCGATCGTATGCCCGACCATCGCCGGGACGATCGTCGTCGCGCGGCTCCAGGTTCGGATGACGCGCCGTTCGCGGGTTTCGTTGAGTTTCTCGACCTTCTTGAGCAGATGATCCGCGACGAAAGGCCCCTTCTTGAGCGATCTACCCACTTACGATTTCCTCTTGCGCACGATCATCGGCGTCGTCCGCTTGTTGCGACGCGTCTTCTTGCCCATCGTCATCTGGCCCCACGGTGTGGTCGGCGGGCGCCCCGAGGTCGAGCGTGCTTCGCCGCCGCCGTGCGGGTGGTCTACCGGATTCATCGCGATGCCGCGCACGCTGGGGCGCTTGCCCAGATGACGCGAACGCCCGGCTTTCCCGATGATCTGGTTCTCGTGCTCGATGTTCCCGAGCTGACCGATCGTCGCACGGCAGTCGATGTGAATTTTGCGCACCTCGCCCGAAGGCATGCGGACTTGCGAGTACGGCTCTTCCTTCGCCATCAGCTGCGCGCCCACGCCTGCCGAACGCACGAGGCGGCCACCCTGCCCTGGGCGCAACTCGATGTTGTGAATCACCGTACCGACCGGAATGCTCTTGATCGGCAGCGCGTTACCGGTCTTGATGTCCGCGTTCGGCCCCGACTCGACCATATCGCCGACTTGCAGGCCGAGCGGCGCGAGGATGTATCGCTTCTCTCCGTCGCGGTAGTGCAGCAGCGCGATTCGCGCCGAGCGATTGGGATCGTACTCGAGCGTCGCGACTTTCGCCGGTACGCCATCTTTACCGCGTTTGAAGTCGATCAAGCGATATTGCTTACGCGTGCCGCCGCCCTTATGACGCACGGTGATGTGACCGTTGAAGTTTCGTCCCGAGTGCTTCTTGCGCACCTCGATCAATGATCGTTCCGGTTCGACCTTGCTGAGATCGGAGAAATCCAAGGTCGTGACGAATCGCCGCCCCGGACTCGTAGGACGATATTTTTTAACCGGCATTATTGCTCAAAATAATTCACGCCGCCGAGTTCGATCTTCTGACCGCTCTTTAGCGTAACAACGGCCTTTTTGAAATCGCTCTGCCGTCCGCTCGTGCGGACGCGGCCCCGCGCAAAGGTGCGTGACTTCCCGCGAACGTTGACCGTATTGACCTTGACGACGTTTACCTTAAACATCTCTTCGATCGCATGGCGGATTTGCATCTTGGTCGCGTTGGGATGCACGGCGAACGTGTACTGCGTAGCGAGCGCCTTCGACATCGCCTTCTCGGTGATGCGCGGGGACAGGATCACGTCGCGGGCGTCCATCAGGTTTTTCCTCTCGCGAGGCGCTGGACGATGGCGTCGTATGCGGTCGTCGTGAGCACGAGACGCTCGAAGCGCAACACGTCTTTCACGTCGAGCGCGCCCGTATCGGAGACCGCGACGCGGCGTAGGTTGCGCGCCGCTCGCGCCATGGCCGCAACGTTCGCCTCGCCGCGCGCGTGCACGATCAGCGTCGATGGGCCGAACGATGCGGCCTTGCGGCTGCCGAAGAGCAACTGTACGCACTCCAGCGTCTTGGACGGAGCAAACGTCGATGCGTCCAACAGCGTTACGGCGCCGCTTGCAAAACGTTCGGCGAGCGCGGCAAGGATCGCGTTGCGCCGCTCCTTCTTGTTCAGGCCTTCGGCGTAGCTGCGCGGCTGCGGCCCGAAGACCACGCCCCCGTGGCGCCATTGCGGGGACCGAATCGAACCCTGGCGCGCGCGCCCGGTGCCCTTCTGCCTCCACGGCTTGCGGCCACCGCCGGCAACCTAGTCGCGCTTCTTCGTCGACGCGGTGCCGGCCCGCGCGTTGGCAAACTCGCGGTGGACCGCGCGAAAGATCACGTGCTGCGGAACGTCACTCGTCGCGAAGATCTCGTGCGGTGCGATCTCACGCAGGACGGTCCCCTTCCCGTCGATCACGTTCGGCATCAGGCGCTCGCTCCCGCAGGCTTCGCTTTGACGCTCGAGCGCACCACGACCAGGCCGTTCTTCGCACCGGGAACCGGGCCGCGCACGAGCAGCAGATTGCGCTCGGCGTCCGCGCGCACGACCTCTAGGTTTTGGTGCGTCGTGCGTTCGCTGCCGTAGTGCCCCGGCCGGCGGCTGCCGCGTGTGGTGCGGCCGGCGTTGGTGTCTCCGTTCGAGGCCGGCTGCCGATGGATCATCGAACCGTGGCTGGCGCCGCCTCCGCTGAAATTGTGCCGCTTGATACCGCCCGCAAAGCCGTGACCTTTGGAGACGCCGATCACGTCCACGCGATCGCCCGGCTCGAAAGCGGAGACCGTTACCGTCGTTCCGACCTCCAGTTCCTCGATACCGTCGCGAAACTCGCGCACGAAGCGGGCCGGGTCGACGCCCTGCTTCTTATAATGTCCCGCGAGCGCGCGCGTGACGCGGCTCCGCTTGGGTGTGCCGAATCCGAGCGCGACGGCATCGTAGCCGTGCTTCTCCTTCGTCCGGCGCTCCACGACCGTGCAGGGACCCGCCTCGATAACCGTGACCGGCACGAAACGGCCGTCGTCGGTGAAGTAGCTGGTCATCCCCACCTTGCGGCCTAGGATGTTCTTCAACTGGCTCTCCTGTAACACACGGATCCAGGCGTACTGCTGACCCCGCCCTCGATCACAACCTGGGCACTATACCAAGCCGGCCATGAAGCGTCAAGCGCTAAACGAAGGCGGCGAGCCCCGTGATGGCCTGGCCCAGGATGAGCGTGTGCATCTCGTGCGTGCCCTCGTAGGTGAAAACGGACTCGAGGTTGTTCATATGGCGGATCACCGGGTATTCGAGCGTGACGCCGTTGGCGCCGAGGAGCGCCCGTGCCGAGCGCGCGATCTCGAGCGCGGCTCGCACGTTATTGAGTTTTCCAAAACTCACCTGTGCGGGGTGCAGGACGCCTTGCTCCTTCATTCGCCCGAGATGTAGCGCTAGCAGCGTGCCTTTTTGCAACTCGAGCAGCATCTCCACCAAGCGTTGCTGGATCAACTGGAACCCGCCGATCGGGCGATCGAACTGGACGCGCGTCTTCGCATACTGTAACGCCGTTTCATAACAGGCTCGTGCGGCGCCCATCGCGCCCCACGCGAGGCCGAAGCGCGCTTCGCTCAAGCACGCAAGCGGGCCCGAGAGCCCCGACGCCCCCTCGAGCATGGCGTCGGCCGGAACGCGCACGCCGCAGAGCGCCAACTCACTCGTAACCGATGCCCGTAAGGAGAGCTTGCGCTCGACGTCGTTAATCGTAAATCCCGGCAGACCGGTCGGAACGACGAATCCGCGGATTCCCTCCGGCGCCCGCGCCCAGACGACGGCGACGTCGGCGATGCCGCCGTTCGTGATCCACATCTTGGTCCCGTCGATGATCCAATCGGAGCCGTCGCGACGCGCACGCGTGCGCATCCCCGCGGGATTGCTGCCGAAGTCGGGCTCGCTCAAGCCAAAGCACCCGATGCGCTCGCCACGCGCCATCGGCGGGAGCCACTCCCGCTTCTGCGCCTCGCTGCCCCATCGATGGATCGCGTACATCGCGAGCGATCCTTGCACCGAGACCAGGCTGCGCACGCCCGAGTCGCCCGCCTCCAGCTCCATGCACGTCAAGCCGTAGGCGACGGCGCCGCTGCCCGAGCAACCATAGCCCTGCAACTGCATTCCGAGCAAACCGAGCCCGCCGAGCTCGCGCATCAACTCCTTGGGAAGTATCCCGGCTTCGAACCAGCGGGCAATCTCCGGCAGAATCCGGTCGCGCACCCAGGTGCGCACGATATCACGGGTCAGTCGTTCTTCGTCGGTAAGCAGCGCTCCGATCGCGAGAAAGTCTAGGGGATCCGGCGGCGCCGCTTCTTCCTTCACCGGTTGACGAAGCTCATGTCCGCGTAGCGTGCGCCGCTCGCGGCATCGGGCGGAAAGATCTCGTTCAGCTCCGCCGCCTCCTCGCGCGAAAGTGCGACGTCGAGCGCGCCGAGGTTCTCCTCGAGATACGTCACGCGCTTGGTCCCCGGAATCGGCACGACGTCCTCACCCTGCGCCAGCAACCAGACAAGCGCGAGCTGTGCGGGGGTACAGCCTTTTCCTTTGGCTAACCGCTCGACCTCGCGCACGAGTCTCCGATTCTTCTCGAAGTTCTCGCCCATAAACCGCGGCGATTGCGCCCGAAAGTCATCCGGCGCGAAATCGCTCGGGCGCTTGAGCGACCCGGTGAGAAAACCCCGGCCGAGCGGACTATACGCCACCAGGCCGATGCCGAGTTCGCGTGCCGTTTCGAGTTGGCCGTTCGTTTCCAAATCCCGCGACCACAACGACCATTCGTTCTGCAGCGCGGTAATTGCGTGAACGGCCTGCGCGCGCCGCACGTTCGCAGCACTCGCCTCCGAGAGCCCTAAGAAGCGAACCTTCCCCACCGCAACCAGCTGGGACATCGCGCCGACGGTCTCTTCGATCGGCACGTTCGTGTCGACGCGATGCTGATAGTAGAGATCGACGTGATCGACGCCAAGGCGCTGCAGCGATGCGTCACATGCCGAGCGCACGTAGGCTGGGTGCCCATCGATGCGCCGCTCCGAGCCGTCGCCGGGCGTACGCACGATTCCGAACTTGGTCGCGAGCACCACGCCATCGCGTCGCCCATGGATCGCCTTGCCGACGATTCGCTCGTTCTCGCCGTTGCCGTACATGTCCGCGGTGTCGAGGAGCGTAACGCCGAGTTCGAGCGCGCGGCGGATCGTCCGAATCGCCTCCGCCTCGTCGCCCGGGCCGTAGAACTCCGACATTCCCATGCAGCCCAAGCCGAGCGCCGAGACGCGAAGCGAGTCTTTTCCGAGTAAGCGGTATTGCATGGCACCTAAGACCTGCGCGACCGCGTCAGCGTTTCAACACGCGATTGAGCTTGTCGAAGAGCGCCTCGGTCGAGCGCTCGAACTGATCCTCGAAGCGTCGCCACAGCAGCCTTCCGTCCATCTCCGAGAGCATCGCCTCGATGCGATATTCAAGCGTCGTCGTCTTGCCTTCGGTCGAGAGATAGAACCCGTGACTGCCGTCGACGCCCTCATTGAGGATGCGCCAGACGATCCGTTCCTCGGGGACGACCTCCGCCAGCACGCTGTGGATCCCGAGGTGCCACTCCTCCGTTTTGCCCACGGTCAACGGCCCGGGCGAGCGCATGAACGGCTGCGAGGCGAACGGCCAAATCTGGTCGCCGGACGTACCCATCTCCTCGAGCAGATGAAAGATGCGGCGTTTCGTTCCAGAAAACGTCCGCGAGCGTGACTCACGCAACTCGATCGGCATAGCCAAGCGGGTTCGCCCCTGGACTCCGGCAGTCTTTCGATGACCTCTCCGAGTGTTTTTTTAGGGGTTCTCATTTCGCTCAGGCCAAGGAGCCGAGCGGGTGAAGTTTACTATGGTAAATGAACCCCGAGGCGACGCCGGGATGAACGAAATGAGGCCCCTAGGCCTTGAGTTCGATATCGACGCCGGCAGGCAGGTCGAGGTGCATCAGGGCGTCCATCGTCTTGGGCGACGCCTGAAGGATGTCGATCAGGCGCTTGTGCGTGCGCATCTCGAAGTGCTCGCGCGATTTCTTGTCGTTGTTGGTCGAACGCTGAACGCAGAAGCGGTTGATCTCCGTCGGCAGCGGAACCGGGCCGCTGACGAATGCACCCGTGCGCTTCGCAGTTTCGACGATGCGCTCGGCGGACTGATCGAGCACCCGGTGATCGTACGCCTTCAGGCGGATCCGTATCTTCTGCTTGGCCATTGCCCGAGTATCTAACCCGTGACCTTCGTCACGACGCCCGCACCCACCGTGCGGCCGCCCTCGCGGATCGCAAAGCGCAAGCCCTCTTCGCAGGCGATCGGCGTAATCAGCTCGACCTCCATCTGCACGTTGTCGCCCGGCATCACCATCTCGACGCCCTCCGGCAGCTTGATCGTGCCGGTGACGTCCGTGGTACGGAAGTAGAACTGCGGCCGGTAGTTTCCGAAGAACGGCGTGTGACGCCCGCCCTCTTCCTTCGAGAGGACGTAGACTTCGGCTTTGAACTTCTTGTGCGGCTTCACCGAGCCGGGCTTCGCAAGGACCTGCCCGCGCTCGATCTCGTTGCGATCGATGCCGCGAAGGAGCACGCCGATGTTGTCGCCCGCGATGCCGATATCCAGCAGCTTGCGGAACATCTCGATTCCCGTGACGACGGATTTCTTCGTTTCCTCCTTGAGGCCGACGATCTCGATCTCCTCGCCAACCTTCACTTGGCCGCGCTCGACGCGCCCCGTGCCGACCGTGCCGCGCCCCGTGATCGTGAATACGTCTTCCACGGGCATGAGGAAAGGCTTGTCGATTTCACGCACCGGCTCGGGGATATACTGATCGACGGTGTCCATCAACGCAAAGATCGGATCCGCATCAGGATCGCCGCGCTTGCCGCTGGACTGAAGCGCCTTGAGCGCCGAGCCGCGGATGATCGGCGTGTCGTCGCCGGGGAACTGATACTTGTTGAGTAACTCGCGGACTTCCAACTCGACCAACTCGAGCAGCTCTTCGTCCTGCACGAGGTCCACCTTGTTCAAGAAGACGACGATGCGGGGAACGCCGACTTGGCGCATGAGCAGGATGTGCTCCCGCGTCTGCGGCATGGGGCCGTCCGTCGCCGCGACGACGAGGATCGCGCCGTCCATCTGCGCCGCACCGGTGATCATGTTCTTGATGTAGTCGGCATGGCCCGGACAGTCGACGTGCGCGTAGTGACGCTTGGCCGTCTCGTATTCCTGGTGCGAGATCGCGATCGTGATGCCGCGCTCTTTCTCTTCGGGCGCGTTGTCGATCTCGTCGACGCCGCGGGCGGTCGCAAGCCCTTCGGTCGCAAGGCAGTGCGTAATCGCCGCCGTCAACGTGGTTTTGCCGTGGTCAATGTGACCCGTCGTTCCGATATTGACGTGCGGTTTCGTCCGCTCGAACTTTGCCTTTGCCATTATTGCCTTTCCTCGTTAGCTTAAGCCGCTGAGTTGCCTTTGTTTCCGCCCGATTTCGCGATGATCTCCTCGGTTACGGACTTCGGTGCCTGCTGGTAGTGCGAGAACTCCATCGTATAGGTCGCACGCCCTTGCGTGGCGGAGCGCATGTCGGTCGCGTACCCGAACATCTCCGAGAGCGGGACGTTTGCCGTGATCACTTGAGCCCCGCCCGGTGCGTCCTCCGTCGTCTGGATCATGCCCCGACGGCGGTTGAGATCCCCCGTGATGTTCCCCATGAAGTCCTTGGGGGTCGTCACTTCGACCTTCATGATCGGCTCGAGCAAGACCGGCCCCGCCGCGCGGTTGGCTTCCTTGAAGCCCATCGAGGCGGCAACTTTGTAGGCGATCTCGGAGGAGTCGACCTCGTGGTACGATCCGTCGATCGCCTCCGCCTTGAAGTCGAGCACCGGGTATCCCGCGAGCACTCCGCTTTGCGCGGCCTCGACGATGCCTTCCTGCACGGCCTTCGAGTACTCCTTCGGAATCGCGCCGCCCCTGATGTTCCACTCGAACACAAAACCCGTCCCCGGCGGCTGCGGCTCGATCCGTAGCGTGACGTCGCCGTACTGGCCGCGCCCGCCGGTCTGGCGGATGAACTTGCCGCGCCGCTCGACGCTCTTCGTGATCGCTTCCTTATAAGCAACCTGCGGTTTGCCGACGTTCGCCTCGACTTTGAACTCTCGGCGTAGGCGGTCCAGGATGATCTCTAGGTGCAGCTCGCCCATGCCCGAGATGATCGTCTGCTGCGTCTCCTCGTCGGTACGCATGCGGAAGGTCGGGTCTTCTTGCGCCAAGCGCGCGAGCGCGGTGCCGAGCTTGTCCTGATCGGCTTTCGATTTGGGTTCGATCGCCTGAGAGATCACCGGCTCCGGGAAGGTGATGGACTCGAGCGCGATCGGCGCCTTCTCGTCGCAAAGCGTGTCGCCGGTGCGCGTATCGGTCAGACCGACCGCCGCGGCGATGTCGCCCGCACCGATCGAACCGATGTCCTCGCGATGGTTCGCGTGCATGCGCAGGATGCGCCCGATGCGCTCTTTACGCCCCGAACGCGAGTTCAGCACGTAGCTGCCCTTGTTCAGTACGCCGGAGTAGACGCGGAAGTAGGTCAAGTTGCCGTAGGGGTCGGTTGCGATCTTGAATGCCAACGCCGCGAAGGGCTCGTCGTCGTCCGGCTTGCGCGTCACCTCGGCGCCCGTCTTCGGATCGATGCCGACGATCGATTTGGCCTCGAGCGGCGAGGGCAGGTAGTCCACGATCGCGTCGAGCAGCGGCTGGACACCCTTGTTCTTGAAGGCGGAGCCGCACAGCATCGGCAGCACGGTTCCCGCGATCGTCGCGCGGCGCAGCGCCGCCTTCATGCGCTCGACCGGCAACTCTTTGCCTTCAAAGAAGATCTCGAGCAACTCGTCGTCCTGCTCCGCGATCGCCTCAACGAGCGCATGGCGCCATTCTTGCGCAGTCTCGCGCAACGGGCCGGGCTCGACCTCCTCTTCAGTCGTCGCGGAGCCGAGATCGTCGGTATAGATGATCTTCTTCATGGTGAAGAGGTCGACGACGCCTTTGAAGGCATCCTCGGCGCCGATCGGCACCTGGATGGGGACCGCGCGCGCGCCGAGACGCTCCCGAATCTTCGCGACGACGTTGAAGAAGTCGGCGCCCATGCGATCCATCTTGTTCACGAAGACGATGCGCGGAACGCGGTACTTGTTGGCTTGGCGCCATACCGTCTCCGATTGCGGCTGCACCGCGGCAACCGAGTCGAACAGCGCCACCAGCCCGTCGAGCACGCGCAACGAGCGTTCGACCTCCACGGTAAAGTCCACGTGGCCGGGCGTATCGATGATGTTGACGCGCGTGTCGCGCCAGACGCACGCCGTCGCGGCAGACGTAATCGTGATGCCGCGCTCCTGCTCTTGAACCATCCAATCCATCGTCGCGGCGCCATCGTGGACTTCGCCGAGCTTGTGGACGCGGCCGGTATAGAAAAGAATGCGTTCGGTGCACGTCGTCTTGCCGGCGTCGATGTGCGCGGCTATGCCGATGTTACGCGTTCGTTCGAGCGGGAATTCCCGTGCTGCCATGTCGATTGACTCTCGGGAACGACTACCAGCGGTAGTGTGCGAAGGCTTTGTTGGCCTCGGCCATCTTGTGAGTATCGTCGCGTTTCTTGATGGTCGCGCCCGTGTTGTTCGCAGCGTCGAGCAGTTCGCTCGCGAGCTTCTCCTGCATCGAGCGCCCGCTGCGCGCACGCGCAAAGGAAATGATCCAGCGCATCGCCATCGCCGGCCTGCGATCCGGCCGCACTTCCATCGGCACCTGATAGGTCGCACCGCCGACGCGGCGCGGGCGCACTTCCACCAACGGCATCGCGTTGGAAAGCGCCTGCTGGAATACTTCATAGGCATCCCGACCCGTCTTCTCCGCGACGATGTCGAGCGCGCCGTAGGTAATGCTCTCTGCGGTCGATTTCTTGCCGCGGAGCATCACCTTGTTGATGAAGCGCGCCAGGATGCGCGAATTGTACCGCGGATCGGGAAGGATCTGGCGCTTGGCGGCGGGGCCCTTACGCGGCATTACTTCTTCTTCTCGCGCTTGGCGCCGTACTTCGAGCGCCCTTGCTTGCGGTTCGCCGTCCCGGCGGTGTCGAGCGTGCCGCGGATGATATGGTACCGCACGCCGGGGAGATCCTTGACGCGGCCGCCGCGCACGAGCACGACGGAATGCTCTTGCAGGTTGTGGCCGATCCCCGGAATGTAGGCGGTCACCTCTTCGCCGTTGGTCAGGCGGACGCGCGCAACCTTACGCAACGCCGAGTTCGGCTTCTTCGGCGTGACCGTCTTGACTTGCGTGCAGACGCCGCGGCGTTGCGGGTTGCCCTGTACCTCGAAGATCCGCGTGGGCAAATCGGGATGACCCGGCTTAGGTCCGGTGAGGATCACGCGGAACGCACGGGTCTTGACCTTTCGCTCGGTCTTCTCTCGACCAACTCGAACCAACTGATTGATGGTGGGCAAACTATCTGTTCCTATACCACACAGTAAACAAAAGCCGCACCCGGGGTGGGCCTGAACCTCGGAAGTATATCAGGGCGCCTAGAGGCCGTCAACGCCGGAATGCCGTGCGAAGCGGCTCGAAATCGCCGCGCTCGATCGATGCGCAGAGGCTCGAGAGTTGGCCGGCGAGGGAGCGCCCTGCCTCGGCAACCTCATCGGCATTGGCCGCAAAGATCTCCCGCCAAAGTTCGAAGTTCGAGGCGCCCAAGCGCAGGAACTCCGCCGCCGCGGGACCGCAGAGCGCCTCCGCCGTCGGGCCGGCAGCGCGAATTCGGCCTGCCAGCGCCACCGCCACGAGCTGTGGAAGGTGCGAGGTAACCGCGACCGCGGCATCGTGAGAGGCCGCATCGATCGCGATCGGCCGCGCCCCGAGCGAAAGAATGAAGGCGCGCGCCAGATCGTCGAGGCCGGCGTCGCCGCTCGGCACGTACGCCCAGCTTCGCCCTTCGAAGAGATCGGCGGATGCCGCACCGGGGCCGCTGAGCTCGCTCCCGGCCAGCGGGTGGGAGGCGACGAAATGCTCCAATCCCGCCGCGGCGGCGACCACGGGCCGCTTCACGGAAGCGACGTCGATGACCAGGCTGCACGCCGGCGGAGACGCGTGCAGACGCCGCAGCTCCGCACACGCCGCGTCGAGCGGCGTTGCAATTACCACGTAGTCGCAGCGCTCGTAGAGCTCCTCGCGGGGCACCCGCTCGTCGAGCGCACCACGCGCGAGCGCCGTCGATGCGGCGGCATCGCCGGTGTCGGATCCGAGCACGCGCACGCCGTTGCGCCGAGCGCGCAAACCGATCGACCCGCCGATCAATCCGGTCCCGAGGATGCCCACGTTCTTCATCTTAGGTCGGGGCGAAGCGCGACGGCCTTCTCCAGGTACACGTGCTCGACCTCATCCTGACCGCGGTCGGTGTTGACGTGCATGAGTACCCGAATGCATCGGCCGAGGGCTCCGGGGACGTCGATCTCCGAAAAGTGGAGCATCGGCACTTGAACCCAGCCCAGTTCGCGCGCGCCGATCGCCGGAAAGGCGGCTCGCAGATCGGGCGTGAGGCTGAAGAGGATCGAGGCGATATCGCCGATGCGCACCGCATTTCGTGTCGTCATCTCGCCGAGCAACCGTTTCGTCGCCGCCAGGATCGCGTCGCGGTCGTCCTCACCGACGGTGATCGCGCCGCGAATGCCCCGGATCACCGCGCGAAGGTCGTTTCCGCGATCGGAATGCGCTCGAGGTCGGCGATGATCTCGCTGAAGTCTTCGAACGTGAGCGCCTGCTCTTTGTCGCTCTTTGCCTCCGACGGATTCGGGTGCACCTCGACGAGCAGACCGTGCGCGCCGACGGCTTTCGCCGCGCGGCAGAGGGGACGAATCCAGCGGCGGACGCCGACGCCGTGGCTGGGATCGACGAGCACCGGAAGATGCGAGCGCTCGCGCAGCACCGGCACCGCGGAGAGATCGAGCGTGTTGCGCGTCGCCGGTTCGAAGGTGCGAATGCCGCGCTCGCAGAGCATGACGTTCGGGTTCCCTTCGGCCAAGACGTATTCGGCGGCGGCGAGCAGTTCGTCGATCGTCGCGGAGAGGCCGCGTTTGAGCAGGACGGGGCGACCGGCCCGGCCCACGGCTTTGAGCAGATCGAAGTTCTGCATATTGCGCGCGCCGATCTGCAAGACGTCGACCTGCTCGGCCATCCGCGAGACTTGATCGGTCGTCATCACCTCGCTCACCGTCGGCAAGCCGCTCGCGCGACCCGCCTCGGCGAGCAACGCGACGCCTTCCCAGCCCAAACCCTGAAAGGCGTACGGGCTCGTGCGCGGCTTGAACGCCCCGCCGCGCAGCATCACGGCCCCGCGCGCGCCGACCTCGCGCGCCGTTTCGAGGATCTGTTCACGTGATTCGATCGAGCAGGGCCCCGCGATGACGACGAAATCACCGTCGCCGATCCGTACTCCGCCGATGCGCAGCACGGTTCCGTCGGGCTTCGTCGGCCGTGCGACGCGCGGAAACGGCGACTCGGCGGGCGGAACGATCGGGTCGGGCGTGCGCCGCTCGGGCACGCGCTCGAGCGAGGGCCGGACGGCGACTTCGTTCGATCCGATCGGCTCGCCGACGTGCGCGTCATAACTTCCCAGGAGAGAGACGGCCTTGCACGCGACCCTCATGTCGGCAAGCGCCGCTGCGACGTTCTCGTCGCGGACGTCACCCTCGAAGTCGACGTAGAATATCCGCTCCGCACCGTGACCGAGATACGGCTTGGATTCCAACTTGTCGCCGTTGATTCCACGCTCGGCAAGGATCGAGAGGCACCGCGCAAGGGATCCGGTGCGCTCTTCGACGGCGAAGATCAGCGAGGTCTTGCGCCGCGCGCCCCCTTGTGCGCTCGCGAGCTCATCGCTCGGCGCGGCATGCTGCGGACCCACGATGAGAAAGCGCGAATAGGTCGCCGGGTGATCCGAGCAGTGTGCTGCCAACTCCACGAGATCGTAGATTGCCGCCGCCGACCGAGGTGCGAGGGCTGCGATCGAGGGGCTCCCGCTGCGCGCGACTTCGCGCGCTGCGACGCCCGTGTCTTCGCAGGGAATTGCCCGTGCGTGCTCGAGACCGCTCAAGAACTTCCCACATTCGGCGATCACGAGCGGGTGCGCGAGGACCTCGCGCACGTCGCGCAAGGTTGCGCCGCGCACGCCGAGCAGCCGATGATCCGTACGCCAGAGAATCTCAGCCCGCGGGTCCAACTCGAACTCTGCGATCAAATCGTAGGCTTCGCGAACCGTTCCGCCGATCGCGTTCTCGATCGGGATGACGCCGAGATCCGCGCGCAGGCTCGAGAGTGCCGTCACCAGCTCACGATAACTCGGGACGCCGAGAGTATTGGCGACGATGCCGCGCTCGCGCAGAAAATGCTCGAGGACGAGCTGCGAATACGCGCCGTCGACGCCCTGGTACACCGCAATGCCGGTTTTCGTGGACGCAGGCATGGGCTAAATCAAACTCAAAGGCGGAGCCTTTGTCAAGGGAGACCCGTCAGGAGGCGGGCAGGGCATCGACGCTTTCACGCCCACGCCGGGCCCGACGAAGGAGCCGCGGCTTGACGTTCTCGACGGCCTGCGCGGCATCGCCGTCCTACTCGTTCTCTGGTATCACGTCTGGGAGATCTCGTGGTTGCCGGCGCCGCTCGGCGCGCTGCAGTTCCTTCCGGAGACCGGTTTCGTCGGCGTCCATCTCTTCTTCTTTCTGAGCGGCTTCGTCATCACGTATCCATTCCTGCGCGCGCAGATCCGCGGCACCGCGGCACCCTCGTGGCGCCACTTCGCATGGCGGCGTTTCATCAAGATCGTTCCTTCCTACGTACTCTCGATTGCGGTCGCCTATGCGATCGGCTACGCATCGATCCAGGATTCAACGCCCGCCTGGAGCGCGGTGCTCGCGCATCTGCTCTTCGTCCACACATGGTTTCCAGCGACGTACGGCTCCATCAACGGCGTGCTGTGGACGCTCGCGGTCGAGGTCGAGTTCTACCTCCTCTTTCCGCTTTTGTGGCTGGGTTTTGCGCGCCGGCCGTGGCTGATCGCAGGCGGCATGATTCTTTTCGCGATGCTGTGGCGCGCGGGGAGCGCGGCATGCTGCTACCACGGCCTCTTTCCGATATACGCGGAAAATCTGCCCGGCTATCTCGACGTCTTTGCTTGCGGGATGCTCGCCGCGATGCTGTACTGTCGCTACACCGGGCTGATCGATGCCTCGCCCTATCGCCGCTTCGCGCCGCTGCTCGCGCTGGCGGGCGCCGCCGGATTCGTCGTGCTGCTGCAAAGCCTCTTCGCGTACCGTCACGAGGATCAATGGGCCTCGGTTTGGCAGATCTGGCGGCGCGAATGGTTTGGCGTCGCCTTCGCGGCGATGGCGCTCGGCGCACTCTGGAGCGCTCGCGCATGGCAGCACCTGATTGCGAACCGCGTCCTCGTCTTCTGCGGCGCGATATCCTATAATCTCTACCTCTATCATCAGATCCTCGCGCGCGAGCTGCTCTGGCACTACGTTCCGCCCTACGGGGGAGATCCGCATTTCGATCCGCGGTGGCAGGTGACGTATACGCTCGTCGCCTTCGCCGCGACCATCGCGCAAGCGGCGCTCGTAACCTACCTCATCGAGCGCCCGCTGCTGAAGCTGCCCGATCCGCGACCGTTCTGGGCACTACTCCGATCGTGGGGGAACGCGGTCAAGCGCTGATCGAGAGCATCGTCGCCGCCGCAGTCGCGCTCGTGATCGTCGGCGCGGTGCTCGGCGGCGCGATCGTCGCAAGCGCGCACTTCGGGCCCGATCCGGCGCAAAGCGCGCTGTCCGCGGCCGTCGGAAGAGAGATGGCCGTAGCGCGAAATCTCGTGAAGTATCAAGGCGCGACCTTGCGGGCGGCGAGCCTGCAGACCACCGTGCCGCTGCCCGACGGCTCGCCGCTTCCCGCAACCCTCCAACTGCAAACCGCTCCGCTGCCCAACGGGGGCGTACAGTTGACGATCTCCGCCTCGGCAATCTGGCGCAACGCCACGCGCACGTTTTCGCTCACGGGCAGCGTTCTCGCACCCGCACCGCTTCCCGGCAGTTCGCTTGCCCTTCCTGGCCTCGCGCCGGCGCCGACAGGAGCGCCGTAACGGTGCTCTTACGCGTGCTCTTTCTCGCGTTCGCGATCGCGCTGCTCGGCGAGACCCTGCTGCACGCCGCTGCAGCGCTTGCCCTAGCGGCTTTTCACCGGCAGGGCATCGCTGCGGCACAAACGGCATTCGCAAACGCGGCGCAACTCGCACAGAGCAGCATCGCGAGTGCCGTTGCCTCCGGTGCGACGCCACCGGTGATGATGCCGTCGCCGGCGCCGACCTGCGCCGAACGCAGCGGCGATACGTGTCTGATGACCTCGAGCGTGACGCTGACTCCCGCAACGCCCGCGCCCTCGCCGTGTCCCTCCACGGGCTGCGGAACCTATCTGCAAGGGGAGGACGCGATCGGTGAAGGACGGCTCGCGGTCGCGATCGATGCGGTCGTCACGAATGCCGCGGGAGAGCGAATCGCCGCACGCGACGGCAACGTCGTCTTTCGAACGCTGCGCATCCCCCCGTACGCAATCCCGGTCGGAGCGCTCGACGCCACGCTCGACGATCTTGCCGGGAGCGCCGGTGACGAAGGTGGACTCGTTTCCGCCGGATCCGGCGCCGGGACACTGATCGACGTCGTCTATCGCAATGCGTCGAGCGGCGCGACGATGCCGGCCAACGTTTGGACCGGCCTTGCGCCGCCGGCGCCGCTCGCTAGACCATGGACGCCGTAAGAGCACGCGCCGCCAGGCCCGCCGCCAAGTTTTGCGGGAGCCCGAACGGCATGCCGTTTACAGCATCGACTTGAAGAGGCTCTCCGTCAATCCGGCAACGACGGGAACACGCACTTCCTTACCTTGGAAGCCGCTGATGGTCGTCCATATCCAGAGGATGAACCATAGCAATCCCAAGAGTGGAACGAGCATGAATAGAAAGTAGAAATGCAGCATCCCCATCGCGAGCTGCAGCGCGAAGATGAGCACGATGTAGAGGCCCCACATCGTCGTCGATTGAGCGGCCGCCCACTTTACGGCCTTGTTCGTGCCCCCGCCGACGAGCATGACGATGCCGCCGATGATGCCGAGCAAATAGGCGAGGCCCGCCGCAACGTTGGGCTCCAGGCCGAAAGGCGTATCCTTGGGAGGTTGGCTGACCATTATTCTGCAGTATCCTCTCTTTGACAGAGCTCCGAGTGCGCAAACGCTGGCATCCTTTTCGTCGCATGCCCGGCAAGCGCCTGGAGCGGCAAGGAATCAGGCGGTGGGCGCGAAATGGGCGACGCCCGATGGCCAGGCGCGCATGGAATCTGCTCCTGCTGTTGCCGTTCGTCGCCTATCTCGACCCGGCGTGGTATGACCGCGCCACGCCACGGCTCTTCGGTTTCCCCTTCTTCTATTGGTACCAACTGCTCTGGGTGGCGCTCACGTCGCTGCTCATCGCATCGGTCATCCTGCTGGAGCGCCGCCGATGACCTCCCTGCGCGACCAGGTCTTCGTCGGGCTCGTTCTCTTGGTCACGCTGATGGGGTTCGTTGCCGCGCGTTGGGGCGGCGCGAACTTGGAGCGGCTCGACGAATGGGCTCTCGGAGGACGGCGCTTCGGCATCATCGTCTCCTGGTTCCTGATCGGCGGCGACCTGTACACCGCATACACCTTCATCGCCGTGCCCGCGCTGATCTACGGCGCTGGAGCGCTTGGATTCTATGCCGTTCCGTATGCCGCCATCGCGTATCCCTTCGGGTTCCTCGTGCTCTCGCGTTTCTGGTCGGTCGCTCGCGCGCGCGGCTACGTGACAGCCGCCGACTTCGTACGCGATCGCTTCGGCGATCGTATGCTCGAGGTCGCCGTTGCCCTTACCGGCGTGCTCGCCTCGATGCCGTACGTCGCCCTGCAAGTTGTCGGCATGAAGGCCGTGCTGATGCGCTTGGGCGGATATTTTGCACTCGGGAACGGCGAGCTGGCGCTCACGATTGCCTTCGTCCTGCTTGCCGCCTATACGTATACCAGCGGCCTGCGCGCACCGGCCATGATCGCTTTCGTCAAAGACACGCTCATCTACGCGACGGTCGTTGCCGCCGTCATCATCATTCCGGCCAAGCTCGGCGGCTGGGGCCACGTCTTCGACGCCTCCGCGGCAGCGCTCGCCGCACGCGCAAAGCCTGCGTCGATTCTTCTCGCCCCGCAACTTCAAGTGGCGTATGCAACGATGGCCTTCGGCTCGTGCCTTGCCCTATTCATCTACCCGCATTCGATCACGTCCATTCTCGCAGCGAAGAGCAGGCAGGTCGTGCAACGCAACATGGCGCTGCTGCCGATCTATTCGCTGATGCTCGGCTTCCTCGCACTGCTCGGGTACTGCGCAATTGCCGCCGGCATCAAGACGACCGATACGAGCAGCGTGATTCCGCGGCTGCTCACCGCATACTTCCCCGATTGGTTCGCGGGTGCGGCGCTTGCCGCCATCGTCATCGGCGCGCTGGTGCCCGCGGCGATCATGGCCATCGGTTCGGCAAATCTCTTCGCGAGCAACATCTTCGGTGAGTTCCGCACTGATCGCGTCCACGGCAGCGCCCATCTCCCGCGATTGCTCGCGCTCGCGCTGCTTCTTCTCGCGCTCGGCTTCGTCGTCTTCGTACCGACGGCGTACGCGATCAACTTCCAATTACTCGGCGTGATTTGGATGATCCAGATCGTGCCCGCCTTCGTGCTCGGCCTCTACACGCGCGCCTTGCATCCCAAGGCACTGCTGCTGGGCTGGCTCGCTGCGATGATCACCGCGACGGCGATGGCGGCGAGCACGGCGCTCGGCGGCACCGGCATCTCCGCAAACGTCACCCTGCACATTTTCGGGACGAGCGTCACGAGCTTCATCGCGCTCTACGGCCTTGCCATCAATCTCGTTGTGACCGTCGCCGCGTCGGCCGTGCTCTGGACGCTGCGTGTGTCGCCCGGCACCGACGCCACGCGTGCAGCCGACTACGCCTCATAGCGGCGCCGCGGCCGAGCATTTCCGCAGAGTTGAGTTAGTGCGTGCACTGGCGATTGCAAACCATCCGCTAAACGTCAAACGGCCGATGTTTCAATGATATAGCGGTTTGACTACCTAACATGGTGTATTGGCAAACAAGCCCATAGTGCTACGCTTTACGTAGGCGCTATTTTGAGCAGCGGACTTGACCCGGTTTCGTGGACACAAAGATAAGCCCCTTATTCAGGGGAAAGGATGTGTCCAATGGCTACTAAGACTAAGCGATCGCGGAAGGCGCCGGTTCGGCAGAGGTTCAGCCGCGAATACAAGATCGAGGCTGTCCGCCTGAGCGCCGATGGCACCAAGACCGTCGCAATGGTCGCAAAGGAACTCGGGATCGACGTCCATCAGCTCTACAGATGGCGGCGTCAGCTCGAGCGGGACGGCGTCACGGCCTTTCCGGGCAACGGAACCATTGCCTCACACGATGAGGAGGTTCATCGCCTGCGCCGTGAACTCAAGCGTGTTACCGAAGAACGAGATTTCTTAAAAAAAGCCACGGCCTTCTTCGCCAAAGAGTCTCGCTGAGATACGATTGCATCCATGCGCACGCAGACGAGTTCTGCGTGAGCATGATGTGTCGTAGCCTCGGTGCGTCGAAGGCCGGATACTACGCGTGGCGAGACCGCGCGCCCTCCGAACGCGCGCGCGATGATGAGCGCCTGCTTACGCGTGCTCGGATCATTCACGGCGTCAGCGCCCAAACTTATGGCAGCCCGCGCATCCATGCTCAGCTGCGGCGCGAGGGTGCGCACGTCGGGAGAAAGCGCATCGCCCGTCTGATGAAGGCCGGCGGCATCAGGGTCCGGTTACGCCGGCGCTTTCGCGTCACGACCGACTCCAAACACAAGCACCCAATAGCTCCAAACGTGCTCGACCGCCGCTTTGGCGTCAGAGAGATCGGCGCCACGGACTGCGTATGGGCGAGCGATATCACCTACGTCGACACGCAGGAGGGTTGGCTCTACCTGGCTGTCATTCTCGATCTCCGCTCACGGCGCGTTGTCGGCTGGTCGATGAGCCAAAGCCTCGAGGACACGATCGTGCTCGACGCACTTCGGATGGCGATCGCGCGCCGACAGCCGCGACGCGGTGTCCTCCATCACTCCGATCGCGGAAGCCAGTATGCCGGCGGAGATTTCCAGCAGTTGCTCAAGGACCACGGCATGGTCTGCAGCATGAGTCGTCGCGGCGATTGTTGGGACAACGCCGTCGTCGAGAGCTTCAACGCAACGATCAAGACCGAACTTATTCACAGAACAAAATGGAAAACGCGCGAAGAGGCGCGCGCAGCAATTTACAAGTACATCGAGACATGGTATAATTGTACGCGTCTTCACTCGACGCTCGGTTATCGCAGTCCGGTCGAGTTCGAGCAAGAGGAATCGAACGGTCGCAGCGCAACACGCACGAGCATCAAAGGGACTGTGGAATCCGTGGATCCTCCTGATCCACCGATCCCACAGCAGCTGCTGCGGCTGACGAACTAAAGAAAAACCGAAACCAAGAGTGGCTTAACCACTCGTCCACGGAATCGGGGCAGGCTCACGCCGTGCCTTCGGGGGTAGGCTACACGTGAAACGAATCCATCATAGAGCGCGGACGCGGTCGCCATTTCCGATGACGCGCGCCGAGGCGCTTGGCGCATCCTTGGGATTACTGCTTCTGTCCGCGTGCGGCGGCGGCGTCACCGGGTCTCTGGCTTCGCTCGTCCCGACCGCAGGCACCAGAAAGCTTGCGCGGAGGCCTGCAATGGGACGGGCTTCAGCGCGGCCGACGACCCATTTCCCGTTACCACGCCCGGATGGCATTCTGCCGCCGGTAAAGCGCTCGCCGTTGAGCGCAATGACGTCGACGAGTTCGGAAACGACGACATTGACGTATGACGGTTACACGATCGACGCCGACATGGCCAACGACTACGCCGAACTCTACGATACCAATGGGAACCTCATTGCGCAATTTTCCTGGGGCGTCGACTCAGCCGGCGAACTCACGGCTACCGGCGTCGGGCCCTCGCAGAGCGCTACCGTCACCATGCCGACGGCGAGCGCCGCGGCGGCTGCAGGATCGGTCAGGGTCGGCAATTCCGCTGCATCTCTCAACAACGCAAACTCGAGCTTCACGGTATCTAGCAACGGCCAGGACGTGATGGACGAAACAGTCGGTTCCGACGGGACTGCTACGATGAGTCCGCTAACGTACGCGCTGTCGCCGCTGACATTTCGCACTCACGTCAACCCGGGCGGCGGCGGCGGCGGCGGACCGCGGCCTTTGACAGGAGTCCGGCCGATGAGCGTCAGCGGCAGCTGCGCGAGCGCATTTTTGGCGGCGCTGGCCATGATGACACTGGTGGCTTACGCCCTCGTCGACCTCGTGGTCGTATCCTGCGGGGGTGGTCCGGAGGAAGCGCCGATTTGCGCGGCCGCCGGCATACTCGCCGGGGCAATGTACCAACAGGCCGCGCAGTCGTTAGCGCAGATGGTCAGCGGAGCCTGCGAACAGTGAAGCAGGTGCTACTTAGGAGTCTATGATGGCACTCTTTCTGCGACAGGAAGACCCGAGAAAGCGGCGAGCGTACCTACGCCTATTCGTGGTGCTCCTCGCTCTTGGGCTGATAGAGATGGCCGCCGGCGTCGCCACGGCAGGGCATCTCTTTCGCGGTGCAACCGGAACGCTGATCAGCGTAGCCACATACGCCGTTATATTTGCCCTCGGCCTGAGCGTGTATCTCGCCAATCGCCCGCGTGACCGACGCACCGTTCGCGGCATTTTGGTTTTTGTTGTGCTCGCCCTCTTGTGGATCGGGGCGGTCATCGTCTTTCCGCGATACGTTATCACCATTATCGCAATTGGACTCGGCCTTCCGTTGCTTATATGGCTGTTTCTGCGACGCGCTAAGAGCGGCTAGATCCCGAGCACCTCGGCAGAGCACGAGCGTGCTAGAGGTAGAGGCGATCCCCGTTACCGAAGACGCGCGCGTTTGGGATTGAACGAAATGCTCCCCGCTGCAATGACCGGCGTCTTGGCCTCGGCCGACACGTACCTCTGGCTAATCCGCGCCGCTCCGCTGATCGTGCTGTTGTTCATCGCAGGAGTGTTTGTATGGGCGCGCGCAACGCAGCGGAAGGGCGCCGAGGGAACAGGCCCAGCGACAACAGCGGTGTTGCCGCCCTCGCGGTTTACTCGCGGTCTTTTATACGTGCTCGGCGCACTTTTACTCTTACTTTCGACTGCCGAGCTTATCGCAAGCGAAGTGCCCCGAGCATAAACGGCGATAAGCGCGTTCTTGTCGCCGGCGATGTATTTCTGGTTGCTTCGCGTTGCGCCTCCACTCATCGTGCTCGTGGCCGCGTCGCTGCTATTCCTACCGCTATTGGAGCGCGCGCGATCCGAGGAGGCACCGTCCCGAGGTACCGTCAAAGCGCGGACGCGGCGGATGATCCGCGCGTACGTCCTCATCGTCGTGTCGATGCTGCTCTTGGTTGCAGCATTGGTCGTAGAAAAATGCTGATGTCCCTTGCCTTCGTCGCTCGCCGTACTAGCGAATCCGGAAGGGTGCGTCTTCCTCGGTCGCAAGCCCGGCGGCGTTGCGCGCGATCACCCGCAGGCGGTAATCGCGCAAGAAGATCGGCGGTGTATCGAAGACGTCGAGCGTGAAGGCGAAGCGCCCCGGAGCGACGCGCGGAACGTTGATCGCGAAGAGGTTCGTGCGCACTTCCATCGCGGCG
Organism: Candidatus Tyrphobacter sp.; assembly: GCA_036567865.1. Taxonomy (GTDB): domain Bacteria; phylum Vulcanimicrobiota; class Vulcanimicrobiia; order Vulcanimicrobiales; family Vulcanimicrobiaceae; genus Tyrphobacter. The sequence goes on from DATCTQ010000063.1 coordinate 32,886, forward strand.
GTATTCGTCGACGTTACGAAGCTCGCACGCCAGCGCTGACCGCGCCGAACGTCTAAGGACGAAAAGTGCATCGCGACGATGCGCGGTGACGCCGAACTCGACAGGGTGAGCGGCGTCGGCCACGCCTTCGGAAGGTTCCCGATGACGGCGTTGGTCGGAAGCGGCGTCGGCGGTGACGCACAGGCGACACAGAACGTCAACGAGGCAAACAGCAGCCTTCTGCACATCGCGCCACAGGCTCGTACCACTATTGCGGTGTTACAGGCCGCGAGGGCGGAGTTTCCTGCCGTGTCCGCGTAAAGCGCCCGCATGAAGCCGGCGCAATCGCTCGCCTTCGACTACGCGGTGGGACTCTGCTGCCTCTGGATCGTGGCCGGCTTCTTTCTCGATGCGTGGGCCCACGGACACGTCCCGATCGAGACGTTCTTTACGCCGTACCACGCCGTCTTCTATTCCGGTATGCTGGCATTGCTGTTCGTCGTCGCGGGGTTCGCCACGGGCAATCGCGCGCGCGGCGCGTCGTGGCGCGAATCGGTTCCGCACCCATACCATCTGGCACTAGCTGGTTTTCCGATCTTCGTCGCCGCCGGCTTCGGCGATCTGCTCTGGCATCATTTCCTCGGCCTCGAGGTCGGCGTCGATGCGCTCTTGAGCCCGACGCATCAAGCGCTCGGCCTGGGCATGTTCTTCCTCGCGAGCGGACCGATTCGCTCGGTGCTGGCGAACCGCTCGACGAGCACCACGTTCGCGCGACAGGTTCCGCTCTTTCTCGGGCTGACCGCCTGGTATGGGCTGGTGCACTTCGGCACGGCATACGCCTTCGATCCCGGCGCCGCGCGCGCCGATGCACCGCCGCCGATCGGCTTCTCTGCGCAATACCTCACGGCGCTCTCGATCGGTTACTACAAGGTCTCGGTTGGCGTACTCATTCTCATCTTCCAAGCAATCCTGACCGCCGGTTTCGCACTTTGGAGCGTCTCGCGCATCGCGCTGCGCCCCGGCTTCTTCACGCTCCTCTATCCCTGCGCGAATGCGATGGCGGCAGCACCCTTCACGAACCAAACGCCGTTGCTCGCGGTGACGCTCGTTGCTTCCTTCGCTACCGGGATCGCCGCCGATCTCTTGGTCGCGCGACTCGACCCACGCCCGGAGTCGCCCGCAGCGTATCGCTGGTTTGCCGTGCTGGTGCCGATGATCTACGCCGGCACCTTTCTCCTGGCGACCGCGATGCGCACGGGCATTTGGTGGGATTGGAACGTTGCGCTCGGGGCATGGTGCTGGGCAGGCGTCGCGGGCCTCGGCCTGAGTTTCATCGGCACGGCGCGGCGCACGTGAGCGCGTTTCTGCGCGTCGGGCTGCCGTTGGGTTTGACGGCGCTGGCGTTGCACATAGCGACGGCAGGGCGTTACGGCTATTTCCGGGACGAGCTGTATTTCATCGCCTGCGCGCATCATCCGGCGTGGGGCTACGTCGATCAACCGCCGCTGGTCGCGCTCGCGGCTTGGTTCGCCGAACCGTTTGGCTACGCGCTGCTCGCGTTGCGCATTTTGCCGATCTTTGCCGCCGCGCTGACCGTCGCGCTCGCCGTGGAGTTCGCGCGCTTCCTCGGCGGCGGGCGCTTCGCGCAATGGGCGGCGGGGCTTCTCACGCTCTTGCTTCCCGCGCACCTGCTGCTCGGCAACACGCTCACCACGACGTCCTTCGAACCGCTGACCTGGATGCTCGCGATGTACTGCGCGTTGCGCATCGTGCGCGGAGGCGGCGCCTGGTGGTGGGTTGCGCTGGCCGCCGTCTTCGCCTTCGCGCTCTACGGGAAGTATTCGATCGCGCTGCTCGCGCTGTCGCTCTTGGGGGGCCTGCTCGCGACGCCGGCGCGGCGCGCGCTCGCGACGCCGTGGTTCCCGACCGCGATCGCCCTAACGCTGCTCCTCGTCTCGCCGAATCTCGCGTGGCAGGCCGCGCATGGATGGCCGATTTTCGAGGTGCTTCGTAACGATGCGCTTCACCGCCCCACGTTCCAGAACGGCCTGGCTCCAGAATCGCGGAACCTGCTCGCCAACGCCGGCACCTTCGCGATCGAGCAGTTGCTCTACGCGAATCCGCTTGCGGCGCCGATCTGGATTGCGGGCATCGTCGCGCCTTTCCGCGTGCGTGCGCTTCGCGATCAGCGCTTTATCGCGATTGCCGCCGCCGTCGTGCTACTTGGAGCGATTGCGCTTGGCGCGAAGGGTTACTACGTCATCGGTATGTACGGATCGTTGCTCGCGATCGGGTGCGTGTGGCTCGAGCACCTGCGCCCCGCGTGGCGCGCAAGCCTGCTCGGTGCCGCGCTCGCGCTCGGTGCCTTCGCACTGCCGCTCGCACTGCCGTTGCTGCCGATCGATGCGCTCGTCGGATACACGCACGCACTCGGTCTTACGGGGCGCGGCGGAGCGCCGCCGCATCTCGTCCAGCCGGTCTACGCGGAGGAGTTCGGCTGGAATCGGCTCGCCCGCGACGTCGCGCGCGTTTACGATGCGCTGCCGCCGCGCCTGCGAGATCGCGCAACGATCTATGCCGACACCTACGCCGATGCAGGTGCACTCGACTTCTTCGGCCCGCGCTACGGCCTGCCGCCCGCAATCTCGTCCCAGAACAGCTACTATCTCTGGGGCACGAACGGCGACGACGGCTCGACGCTCATCGCCATCGGCGCGACACGGATCGACCTGCTCCGGCGGTATTACCGCCGCGTGCGACTGATCGCAATCTCCCGCGAGCCCTATCGGTGGATCGTCGAAGGGCCGGCACCGATCTATCTCTGCGAAGATCCGATCGCCCCGCTCCCCGTCATCTGGCCACACCTTCGATGGTACGGCGCCTAGGAGCGTCCCGCCCTAAGGATTTCCGGGCACTTCATTCGACATGGGTGCGCGCGAGCGCGGTTTCACGCTACTCGAGATGACGATCGCCGTGGGGATCTTCGCGATCCTGCTGGCGACGGGTGCGTGGGCGCTTGCGTCGCATCCGAATGCGCTGGCCGCCGCGACCGACGACCTCGACGCCTCACTTGCACAAGCCCGCGCGATCGCCGCGTCGAGCGGCAACGGCGCAACACTCGTCTTTGCCGTACGCCATGACGGCACGGGGCGTGCGGTCCCGGGTTTCGCGCTGCGCGTCTATCGCGGTCGCCCGAATACGGCGAATGTGGTGAGCGCAACCTCCGCGATGCCGCTGTTCGCCGATGCGGCCATTCGCGAGCGTACGCTCGGAACACCACCCTTCGCGATCTTCATCGATAGCGCGGGCAACGCGAGCGCGCAGGCGCAGTACCCGTCCTTCGATGCCGCAGGGGAGGCGAGCTTCCCCGTGATCGCACAGGAGCCGGCGTGTCCTGCCGGCGGTTTCACCCTCACGCTGACGAACCCGCAAGACAGCGCGACGACGACGCGCACGTTGGCGTGCCGCACCTCGCTCAGCGGCACGCCTGCCCCCAATCCGTCGCCTACGCCGAACAGGCCGGTCGTCACGCCCGGCACGCTGCTCTTCCATTGGCCCGGAGATCGTCAGCAGCAAATCTTCGCAACCGAGTGGGGCTATACGCACTGGTTTGCCTCGACGAGCGCGTTCTCGTGCGGTAGCGGCATCGCGGCGTTTCCCGACGTCTTACCCTCGCCGTATAGCGACGCGTACTCCGCCTCGGAGGCACTGTTACCGCCGCCGCCTCCCGCGAACACGCCGTACTCGTATCCCAACTCAAACGGCGGAAGCATGAACGATGCGCCTGCGAGTTTTCCTTTGCAACCGCAGAGTGCAGGACTGTGCAGCGCCGCCGTGCAGGACGATCACGGGCAAAGCGCGTCGTCGGCGATCGTGGTGATGGGCTGGCTGACCGCGAGCTACGCCTCGAGCAATGCAACCCATGCGGCAGGTTCCATCACGATCCCGGCGAGCGCCTTGCCGCAGGCGGGAAGCAGCGTCACGCTCACGCTTGCGAAGACGTTCGACACGAGCGCACTCGCGCCGCGCGTCGCATTCACCGGAAGCAATGCGAGTGCCTGTACCGCCGATCTCGCGGTCGCAGTGTTGAACGGCACGACCCCCGGTACGCCTTCGAACGCGCCCGCCACCGCATTCATCACGCTCACGGTGACCACGCTCCCGCCGTCGGCGCTCTCGTGCGCGGGCGTCATCTACAATCACTATTTCGACGTCAACGCGCCCTCCGACGCGGTTTCCGAGGCGGGAGAGGGCGTCGCGTTCACCGCCTCGCTCTCGCCCGCCACGGGGCCGCTCGCGGTCTGGCCCGCCGGCGTCGTCTATCCCGTCTCGGGGCAGAGCCTCGACGCCGGCTGCAGCGCCGTCGCCTACAAGAATGCCTCGCTCACGCAGATCGACGCGAACGATCCGACGTACGCCTCGCTCGGCGCTCGCACCGATGCCAACGGCTGCTACAGCGGAGTCGTGGTCGCCAGCGAAACGGGATATAGGGGAGCGTTCACGGCAGTGAATGTCAGTTGCGGCACTTCTCTGATCTTCGGGATTTGGACGCCTGCGAACTCGGGGCCGATCGCGTCGTTACAAATGAGCGGCGGCCCTGCCGCGCTGACCGGGTGCGCCGTCCCGTTTGCTTCCGCGGATCAGACCATCGCAAACGGCGGCGCTCGCACCGTGGCGGTTGCCGTCGATTCATGTTCGAGCAGCGGCGGAACTATTACGACCGGCAGTGGATGCGAGTTCACCATGCCGGAGAGCTGGGGCGATCCACCGGACTGCGCGCCTGGGGGTGCGTGGGGAACGATGGTCAACGTCTCGGTGACGGAGAATCCCGATCCCATGCTCGGCACGATTACCCAGGTCGGCGACAACGGCGTGACCGGCACCTACGTTTGGACTCGAACCGCGCCCGGAACGCAGACGATCAGTTGGATTGCGGTCGAGACCACGTGCAGGCACGATTCGGCATCGCACGGCACGATAACGTTCAACTAAAGTCCCGCCGGGTCACGGCCAATACGGAGCATTTGGATCGATGTATCCGCGCGGATCCTTTGGAAACTCGGCGTCGCCGAAAGCCTGCGTACCGCCATCGTGCGTGTACCATGTCCCACCGAACCAAAGGGTATCCGCCGCCGTCGCGTAGGGATCGCTGCCGCCAAAATTTAGCTCAATTGAGCATCCGTCGCGGGTAGGAAGGTGCTCTTGACGATGATCCTCTATCCGTCCTCATGTTCCGTCCTGCGATCCTTCCCGCTGCCGTTCCGATCCTCGCACTCACGATCGCCGTTCCGTTCGTGAACCGCCTCGCCCCCAGCATCTTCGGCTTGCCGTTCGTGCTCTTTTGGATCGTCATGTGGGTGCTGCTCACGCCGGCGTCTCTCTGGCTCGTCGGACGCCTGGAGCACCGCTGGTGAGCGCGCCGCTCGTCGCGCTCGGCATCGTCGCGGTCATCGTGCTCGGCACGATGCTCTTCGCTCTCGCAAGCGCCGGGCGCATCGCCACCGACCCGCAGCAGTACATCGTCGGCGGACGCTCCTTCGGCACGCTCTTTCTATGGCTGCTCCTCGCCGGCGAGGTCTACACGAGCTTCACGTTTTTGGGAGCGGCGGGCTGGGCGTACGGCCGCGGCGCCCCCGCGTACTACATCCTCGCCTACGGTACGTGCGGTTACGTCATCGGATACTTCCTGTTGCCGGCGATCTGGCGCGTGGCCGAGGAACGCGGGCTGCTCACCGCTCCGGACTTCTTCGTCGATCGCTACGGAAGCCGCGCCCTCGGCGTCGGCGTTGCGCTCACGCAGTTCGTCATGATCGTTCCGTACGTAACGCTCCAACTGACCGGCTTGCAGATCCTTCTCACGATGGCCGGTTACGGAACCTTCGACGCGACCGCCGCCGTCGGCGTGGCTTTTCTCTTGATGGCGCTCTTCGTATTCACGGCGGGATTGCGCGGCACGGCGTGGGCGAGCGTTGTGAAGGATGCGCTCGTTCTCGCCGCCGTGACCTTCGCCGGCATTGCGATCCCGATGCGGTTCTTCAGCTCGGTTCCCGCAATGCTCGAGCACCTGCGCGCCGCGCACCCGGCGATGCTCACGCTCGCACCCGGCGCGGCGCCGAGCGGTACGTTTTGGTATGTCTCGACGGTCCTGCTCACCGGGATCGGCTTTTACATGGGGCCGCAGTCCTTCGCCGCCGTCTACAGCGCGCGCAGCGCGGAGGCGCTACGGCGCAACGCGATCTTTCTGCCGCTCTATCAAATCGTGCTGCTGCTCGTCTTCTTTGCGGGCTTCTCCGCGCTGCTCATCGTGCCGGGCCTGAAAGGCGCCGCGGCCGATCAATCGTTCTTGCTGGTCGTGCAGCGCTTCTATCCACCGTGGGTCATGGGCTTGATCGCCGCTGCAGGCGCGCTCGCCGCGCTCGTGCCGGCCTCGGCGCTGCTGCTCGGCGCGGCCAGCGTCATTGCGAAGAACGTCCTGGGTGACGGCCTGAACCTCGTGCGCACGGATCGCGCTCGGCTGATTGCCACACGCGCCTTCGTGCTGGTCATCGCCGTACTCGCGCTCGTATTTTGGCTCGTCGAGAAGCAAACGCTGGTCGGTTTGCTCTTGATCGTCTACAGCGGCATCACGCAGTTCGCGCCGGGCGTCGTCTGCGCGTTCCTGTGGCGCCGCGCGACGGCGTGGGGCGTGGGTGCGGGTCTGGTTGCCGGCCTCGCTGCGGCGGTATGGCTCAGCGTGAGCGCCATCCCGATCGCAGGACTCAACGCGGGCTTCGTGGCGCTGATGCTGAACGTCGTGGTTCTCGTGGCCGTCTCGCTCGCGACCCCGCAGCGCGAGCCCGTCGCCCTACGAAGTGGAACGTGAGGCGAAGCAGTCGCGACAATACACGGGCTTGTCGCCGCGCGGGTTGAACGGCACCTCGGCGACGCCCCCGCATTGGGTGCAGGTCGCCGTGAACATCTCCCGCACGCGCGGCGCCCCGCTTGCAGAACCCGGCTGCCCGCGCGTCGCCTTTCGCGCCGCGCGACAATCCGGGCAGCGATTGGGTTTATTTTGGAAACCCTTCTGCTCGTAAAAGCGCTGCTCTCCGGCGGTAAACACGAACTGCTTGGTGCAGTCTACACAGTTGAGCATTTCGTCTACGTACACGGAACTCGAACTCCTTATTGCAACGGGGCGATGGTCAGCGACGCACGATCGCGTTCGCTCCCTCTTCGAATATATAGAGCGGGCCGACCAAGAGGTAGATGAGATTCTCCAGGAACTTGGGTTTGCTTCCCTCGAGACGATGCCCGACCAACTGGAAGGCCCAGCCCAGAACGAAGGCCGCCAGATCGACGGGCCACGCCAGCCTCATCCCGATCTCGTACAGCACGGCAAAGACCAGCAGCGACAGCAGCGCGCCGCGCACGTCGATCGCCGTATAGTATCCTAAGGTGAGTATCGCGAGTGCGATCGCGAGATCCACGGGGCCGAGGCGCACGTGCGCCGTAAGGCCCAAGAGGCCCATGATGATGAGCGGGATTCCGAAAGCGTGACACAGACGATTGCGCCGGTCTCTGTGATACGAGGCGTATTCGCTGAAAAGCTGAGCCTTGGTCATGCGAAGAGTTCCTGAAGTCCCACGTCGCTTCTCGTGGGCCCCCGGAATCCCTCTGCCGAAATCCTCGTGCATGAGCGCGATCGCCGTTCCCTCTCAGCTCGTCGACGACGTGGTCGCCCTGCGTCGTCGTTTCCACATGCAGCCCGAACTCGGTTTCGAGGAACGCCAAACCGGGGCGTTCGTCGCCGAGCGCCTGCGCGACCTCGGCTTCGAAGTATACGAGCACGTCGGAAAAACCGGCGTCGTCGGCGTCATGCGCGGGACGCGCCCCGGCCGCACGATCATGCTGCGCGCCGACATGGACGCACTGCCGATCCTGGAGGAGACCGAGCACGCCTACCGCTCGAAGACCGAGGGCGTGATGCATGCCTGCGGGCACGACGGCCACGTCGCGATTCTGTTAGGCGCGGCAACGCTGGTCGCAAGTGCACGCGGCGAGTTGGCGGGAACGCTCTGCCTCGTCTTTCAACCTGCCGAGGAGGGCAAGGGCGGCGCAAAGGCGATGCTCGAGGACGGACTCATCGAGCGCCTCGGCATCGAGCGCGCCTACGGCTTGCACCTTTCCTCCAAGTATCCAACGGGGATGCTGGGCTTTCGTGAGGGGCCGATGTACGCTTCGAGCGATTCCATCGAGATCGACGTGATCGGTGTCGGCGGACACGGCGCCGCGCCGCACGATGCCGTCGACCCGATCTACGCGGCGGCAAACTTTATCACGTCGGTACAGCAGGTCGTTTCGCGCCGGACCGATCCGCTCGAGCCTGCCGTCGTCACCATCGGCGCGATTGCGGGCGGCACGATCCACAACGTGATCCCGCGCACCTGCCGCATGCTCGGAACCGTGCGCGCCTTCTCCGACGGCGTGCGCGCCGCGATGCCCGAACGCATCGAGCGCGTGCTGCGCGCCTGCTGCGACGCATCGGGTGCGACCTACACGTTCGACTATCTTCTTCGCTATCCGGTAACGGAAAACGACCCCGCGCAGACCGCGTACGCCAAGGCGCTGGCAGCGCGGCTCGTCGGCGACGAGCGCGTCTTCGAAGCCGATCGTCTCATGGGTGCCGAAGACTTTTCCTTCTTTGCTCAACGCGTACCAGCGTGTTTTTACACGCTCGGAACGTGCAGCGGGCCGAGTACCGCGCACCCGCATCATTCCGGCCTCTTCGACATCGACGAAGCGGCGCTCCCGACCGGCGTCGCGATGATGACCGCGCTCGCGCTCGACGCTGCGCGAAGCGCGCCGTAACGCTGCGATGGCAGAGACGATCCCCGAGGTCATCGTACCGACCGGCCTGGGCGACTATCTCGAAATCATGACCCGTGCGGTTTTTCAGGCGGGCGTGAGTTGGAAGCAGATCGCGGCCCCTTGGGATGCCTACCGCGCTGCGTTCGAGAACTTCGACGTTGCGCGGGTAGCCGACTATGGCGAAGCCGATATCGAGCGCGTGCTCGCGGTGCCCGGGATTCTGCGCTCGCCGCGTAAGGTGCTCGCGACCGTTCGTAACGCGCAAACGCTGCTCCAACTGGATCGCGAGGGTGGCGGGTTCGAGAAGTACCTGCACGGCTTCGACGGTTACGAAGCGCTGGCCAAAGAGTTGAAGCGCCGCTTCGCGTTCATGGGTGAGATGAACGCGTGGTACTTCCTCTTTCGCATCGGCGAGCGCGTCCCGCTCTTCGAGTCTTGGGTAACGACGATTCCCGGCGAGCATCCGCGCATGCGCGAGATGGTGATGCTCGCGCGATCGCAGGGCCGCTCCCGTGAGACGTGATTACGGCGAGGGGGACGGCGAGGGGGATGTGATGATAACGCCGTTTGGAGGAGCGCCGCGGAACTGCGGGCGGATCATGTAGATGCCCAGCGCCGGCGTGTAGTTCAACTCCGGCACCGCCTTCCCGTCGTATCCATGCTGCGCTACCTCCGCCGCGGTGCCGCTCGCCACGCGACCGCACATGAGCAGTGCCCCGAGCGTCGAGGGATCGCCGGGGTTCATCTCGTACCAGGTTCCCGCCCTCGCCCCGTGCGCGGTGATCGTCCAACTCGGCGTCGCTGCGCCGTTCGCGAAATGCGCGCGCAACTCGCCGAGCAACTCCACAGCAGTGTTGTGGAGGTCCCCGGTGCACGTCGCGGCCGTCCGCACCTCGAACGGTACGCGCGGCGGTGCCGTTGGAAGCTGATAGACGCGGAAGCTCTCCTGCCCCGGCTGTTGCTGCCGCATCGCGACATAGAACCCGACCGACGGCATGAACTGAAGCTGCAGGACCAGGAAGAGCGCGTTGCTCGGCCGGTATAGGTGCCGCGCCGTCACGTCCTCGCTGCGCGCAAGGTGAATCGTGAGGCATCCCGCGAGCATGCGCACTCGCGCGAAGGCCTTCGGCGTGATCGTCAGCGCGTACGTCGAGCCGAGCCCGTGGTACGTGATCGTTGCATCGGGCAACTGCGGTACCGCGATGGTCGCGGGATAGCCGGCCGAGGTCTTGGCCGCCTCGATCCGGGCCTGGAATGCCTTGAGCGCATTCGACAACACTTGCGCTGCGGCAACATCGCTCGCGCTGCACGTCTGCGGATTGTCGTTGACCGCGAACGGATCGGCGGGCGGCACCGCCGGCAACGGCGAGAAGCGATTGCGAAAACCGCCACGCCCACGCCCACCGGGTCCGCCCGGCCCGCCAGGGCCGAGAAACAACCTCGGCCCGCCTTCAGGCCCGCCCGGCCCGCCATGCGGCGCTTGGAAAGCGTTTCCGCTCGGCACCTGCGCCGCACCCTCTCCGAACTTCACCGTATACGTGACCGAGTATTGGCGCGGAGCGAGCGGCCGAGCGAGGTTCGGCAGCGTCATACCGCCGAGGGTCACGTACGGCACCTCCCACTGCGGGCTCGCGAAGATTCCGCTGTAGGCGTTCGTGATGTTGCTCGCCGCGACCGTCAGCGTTCCGTGCTGGAGTTGAGCGCTTACGCCGGCATCGAACGTCGTGTACGCCGGCAGATCGTTCGGATTGTTACTGCCGACGTACTGCGCATCGAAGAGGTACTCGAGCGCCGAGCCCGGCGACTTGTAGTCGAAGACGATACCGGCTCGTTGCAACGGGACGTTCGGAAGCTGCTTGCCCGGAATGACGATCGAGTACGAGTTTTCGATCCGCGGATCGCTCGAGAAAACCACCGCGGAGGTGAGATTGTAGAACGGCTGAACCACGAGGTTGCCGAAGGTCAGGTACGACGTCAGCTCGCCGCCCTCATACGTACGCCGCGTTCCGGAAATCGGCGTCCTGAAGTATAGTTGCGTCGCACCGAACGGCGTCCCCGGGGCTGCGTTGCAGCCCGCGGGCGAGTCCCAGATCGGCTGCACCAGTGCGGGATACCCCGGCGGCACGATTCCAAGCGCGGTCAGAACCGAGCCGTTGACGTCGACGGGCAACACGACGTCGTTTTGCACCTGGCGATACAGCGAGAGCGTGATACTCCCACCGGCGATCGCATGCGTGTAACCGAAACGCAAGGAACTGGAGGAACTGGATCCCGGCTGGTCGCCGGGTGCACTGCCGTAGGCCACGTCGCCATTGCAATCGAAGCGCAGCGATGCAGGGTCCGTCAGAATCGTCTGACGCGTTCCGCCGGCCGCGATCCCTCCGAGCGCATACGACAGTGCGTAGGTGTCACGCGCGTTCGGGCGCCACGTCGCCCCTGCGCTGCCCAAGAACGACGACGGCGCATAAGAAGCGTGGCTGATTCCGAAAGCCTCGTTCAGCGTCAGCCGGTCGTTGGAGTGGATCGTGTCGGTCAATTGCAATGTGCCGTACGACGAGTGCGCGCTGCCCGTGTAGTACGGCAGCGCCTGCGGGACGAGCGGCGTATTCGATTGCGAGGTCGTCGTGCCGTAGGCCTGAATCGCAATCGTGTGCCGTTCGCGCGACGGTAGCGTCGCATTGATCGAATATCCAGTCGTCTGGGACGCGCTCGAGAAGCCGTTGGGCTCGAGGACGCCGCCGACATATCGGTTCAACTCGTTCAGCAGGTTCTTCGAGCTCATGCCGAAGATCGACGCCTGAACGGTCGTAGCGCCGAGCAGCGCGTCGTCGGTCAGCGAGTACAGATCGAAGTTGCCTTGGCTGCCGTTGTTGGGCCCGTAACCGCACGGCAGCGTCCCGTCGAGGCGCAGACAAACGAGTCCGCTCTCACGGGTCGAGTTCAGGAACGTTCCGATGAGCGTCTGAGAATCGCTGAAGGCATAATGAAGCTTGAGGAGCTCGCCGCCGAAGCTGCTGTTGCCCTGGTGGATGTAGTCGAGCCCGCTCGCATCGAGATACCGCTCGCCGTCGACCAGCGTCGGCGCGTAACGGTCCGTCGTCTCCACGGCGATGCCGAGCTTCCCCGCCGAGCCGGTTTCCGCCACGGAATAATTGTACTTGCCGTAGGAGCCCATGGAAAGCGAAGCGTACGTCAGCCAGCTCAGCGTCGGCTCGAGCGTCGTGAAGTTCACGCCGCCGCCGAGTCCACCGAGTTGTGGGCCGAGATGCACCGAGGCGCCGGTGAAGAGATCGGTTCCGAAGGAGCGCAAGTCGCCGGCAGTTCCCGGAGCGTTGAGTGGGATACCGTCGAGGGAGAGCTGCGTCTGGCTCGCATCGTGCCCTTCGAGCGAGACGGTCTGCGTCGCGTTGCTGTCGTCGCTGGAGGTGGAGACGCTCACGCCGGAAAGTTTGTTGAGGGCATCGGCGAGATCGTTGGAAAGCTTGCGTTGTGCCGAATCCTGCGTGATCGTATCGGCGGAGACCGTCGTCGAGGAACGCACGCTGACGTGCCCGATTACCTGGAGCGCCTGATAATACGCCAAGCTCACCGTGACCGTGATCGCGCGCCCTTCGATGACCTCGAACTGCGGAGACGTGACCGCTTCGTAGCCGTTCTTGACGACCCGCGCGCGATAGATACCGTCGGGGACGTCCGTGAAAAGTACCTCGCCATTGCTGCCCGTCAGCTCGCTGGCGATTACGGGGCCGGTCAAGAGCACGCGCGCGAGCGCAAGCGGTACCTTGGTGCTCGCATCCGTGACGGCGATACGAATCTCCCCCAAGTCGCTCTGCTGCGCTGCGGCAAAGGGCGAGCACGTCGCAACCGCAAGCGCCGCTGCCGCGCAGACGACCAGCCGGCGTATCATTGCTCGCATTGTGCCCAACGTCGCTGGAGGATGCCTGGGAAAACGGCTGCGGCGCCGGATTAGAGCATGATCGTGACGGTGGTCCCGCGACCGGGCACGCTCTCAATTGCGATCTTGCCGCCGGCGCGTTCGACCGCTCGCTTAGCGATCGCGAGCCCGAGGCCGCTCCCGGCGATCTCGCCGCGCTGATCGCCGCGATAGAACCGCTCGAAGGCATGCAAGCGCTCCGGCTCCGTCATGCCGGGGCCTTCGTCGACGACCGCGATCGTCGTATGGCCGTTGTTCTTCGCGGCCGCGAGATGGATCGGCGATTCGGGCGCGTATTTCAGCGCGTTCTCCACCACGTTCCAAAGCGCTTCGCCCAGCTCGACGCGATCCGCCACGACCTCGGTTACGCCGTCGACACGGTAGTCGATGGCACGCTGCTCGTCGAGGCGGCGCGCCGCCTCACATTGCGTGCGCAGGAGTTCGACGACGTCGATCGGCTCCGGGTGCGGCTCGGTATCGGCGTCGAGGCGCGCGAGACGCATCAAACGGTCGATGAGCCCGCGCATGTGTTCCTTCTCGATCGCCATCGTCCCGAGAATCTGCCGCGCGATCTTCACCTCTTCCACGGCACCGCGCCGCAGCACGTCGATGTAGCCGCCTATCACGGTGAGCGGTGTGCGCAGTTCGTGCCCTGCGTCCGCGACGAAGAGCCGCATGCGCTCCTCCGTTGCGCGCCGCTGCTCCATTGCCGAGGCGACCGAGGCCGCCGCGTCGTTATACGCACCGGTCAAGGTGGCGATCTCGTCTCCGCCCGCCATGACGAAACGCCGCTGAGTATAGTCACCCTGGGCGAGCGCGTGTAGCGAGTCGGTGACGTCGTTGAGGGGGCGCAGGGCTTGCGTGGCGACGAGTCGTCCGCCGAACCAAGCAATCACGATTGCCGCTCCCGCGATGCCGATCACGATGAGCCAGTAGGGCGTCAGCGATCCGAGCAGCAGCAAGAACGACGGCTCGATCACGACAAACCCCCCGTCGACCGATACCAACCCGCGCGGCGGCGGTCCGAAATGCGAAAGAAGGGTCGGCGCAGACCCGCTCACCACATGGGAGTACGTGAAGACACGATTGCCGCTCACGCGGACGCCGTACGTCGACGTCGCCGGCGAGAATACCGCTGGTTTTTGGGGCGAGCCGCGCAGCGTGAACAACAGATTCGCCCCACTCTCGGGGACGCCCAGCGCAAACGGTCCGGTTCCGGCGATCAGGCGTGGAAGGTCGGCAGCGTCGCGCGCTGCGTCGAGCTGCGCGATCCGACGCGCCATGATGCGGTCCAGCGCCACCGGGTGCAGCGAGCGATCGCCGGCAATGTAGTTACCCTGCTCGTCGAAGACCGCGACGCGAGTGCCGAGGTTGCTCAACTCTTGCACGATCTCCGGAGCCGCCTTGGAGAGCGCGAGGCCGTTCGCGCGGTATTCCTGCGCGATCACACGCGCCTCCTCGCGTTTGCCGATCATCAACTCGAACTCGAAATGGCTCAGCTCCGCAACCAGCGCGATCGACGACGCTAGGACAACGATGAGCAGCGTCACGCCGAAGATCACCGCGTACAACATGGAGAGGCGGGAAGCGATGGAACGCTGGAAGATCATTGCGAGAGGCCGTAGCCGACGCTGCGAACCGTCCGGATGAACGAGCCTGGTTCACCCGGGCGATCGATTTTCGATCGCAGATACGAAATGTAGGTCTCGACGATGTTGGGGCCGCCCTCGAAGTCGTGGCCCCATACGATCTCCAGCAGGTGGTCCTTGCTGAAAACGCGGCGCGGTTCGCGCATGAAGACGGAGAGCAGATCGAACTCGCGATGCGTCAAGTCGACCGCATCCTTACCACGGCGCACTTCGCGCGTGTCCTCGTTCAGCGAGAGATCGTGCCAATGCAGCACGCGCTCTTCGATCAATTGCGGGCGGCGCAGCTTTGCCTGGACGCGCGCGATCAGCTCTTCGAAGACGAACGGCTTGACGAGGTAATCGTCGGCGCCCGCACCGAGACTCTGGATCTTGTCCTCGAGGCCGCTCTTGGCGGTGAGCATGAGGATGGGAACATGGCTGATCTCGCGCAGCATCGGCAGGAGCGCCAATCCGTCGATCTTCGGCATCATGATGTCGAGGATGATCACTTCGGGATCGAAACGGCGAACGAGTTCGAGGGCCGCCTGACCGTCTGCGGCGGTTGCCACCTCGAAGCCTTCGCGGGTGAGCCCGAGTTCGAGCATCTCGCGGACCATGCGGTCGTCGTCCACGACCGCCACACGGGCGTGTTGCACGCCAATCATCTACGCGGAATACTCGGCCCGAACCCTGTGAGCGGCCTGAGGTACCGGCTCCTAGGAACCCTACGGGCTCCTAGGCCGAGTGAACGAGGCGCGGCCTGCTTGCGCCGGCCGTGGCGCTCTTACGCTCGAACAGGCTGTGGAGGGCATCGACGACCGCCGCGTCCCACTGGACGCCTTTGCCCTCTTCGAGGATCTTCAGGGCCTCGCGCGGATTGATCGCCGCGCGGTACGGGCGGTCGGTGATCATCGCATGGTAGGAACCCGCGACGGCGACGATGCGCGCCTCGAGCGGGATCGCGGTGCCGCGAAGTCTATCCGGATAGCCGGTGCCGTCGAAGCGTTCGTGGTGTGATCGAACGGTCGGCGCGCAACGGCGCAAAGAAGGGATGCTCTCGACGATGCGTGCCCCCGCAGCGGAGTGGTTCTTCATGATCTCCCACTCTTGCACCGTGAGCGGGCCGGGCTTGTTCAGGATGGCGTCGGGCGTCCCGATCTTGCCGACATCGTGAAGCAGCCCGCAGAGTTCGACGAACTCGACGGCATCGCCGGAAAGTCCCATCGCCGTTCCAATCCGGCGCGCCCACACCGCGGTCGCCTTCGAATGGCAGCAGGTCACTGCATCGCGTTCGGCAAGCATTGCCAGCATCACGTCGGTCGGGCGGTCCACCTCCGGAGCCAAAACCTGCGCTCCCTGCGGTCCGAATGCCCCGCGCACAACCTCGGCGGCGAGCGCCTCCAAGGATGCCAGCACGCGCCGGCTGTCCAAGGAAAACCGCCTCGCCTCGATCGAGATCGCGTGCGTCGCGGCGGCGAGCATGTCGCTCGCCCCCGCACGCCCGACTCGTTTCACCTCGCGCTCGCCCCAGGTTATCAAGCCGATCGGCTTGGTGAGGGTGAGCGAGAGGCATAGACGGTCCAGGAGGGTTTCAAGCGACGACTCTGTCGACTCGAGCGCCCGGACCTCCCGGAGCGTCACGTGCTCGGTTGCGCTGCGAACCAGCGCTCCCAGGTCCCGTCCTAGGACTTCCCCGAGCTGGGAAATTGTCTGCGGGTCGAGCATCCGAGTCTTCCCTTTTCCATTGGATGCCCGCCCTTTTTGCTCTCCCTAGCCGACCGATCCGGGCGGCAGGCTATTGTGGATGGGCGCCGCCATACCGGGCATCGCCATCGCGCCATTGAGGATGTGCATGTGATGGCCGATCGCCATCACGACGAGCATCAGAAAGTGAAACATGTTGTTGGGTTCTCCTGGGTAGTGGGTTCTCTGGAAGAGAGCATACCCTAATGCACCGGATTTGTCTCTACCCAAAAGTGGGTAGGTCCATTTCAAAAAGTGGGTAGATTCGTTTCACGCTTGCCAGCTAGGCAAGTAAGCCCATGCGCTCAGCGGCCCCGGCCAGCTCTGCCTGCCCCTTGCAGCCGAGCTTTGCGATCGCATGCTTGATGTGGGTCTGGACCGTCAGGAGAGAGCGCCCCGTCTCGACCGCGATCTGCTTGCGGGTTAGCCCGGCCGCCAGCAGGGTCACGATCCGGACCTCACTGTCGGTCAGGTGAACCTGGCCAAGCGCAGCCTGCTCGAGCGCCTCCCGCCCCCGGTCGACGAGCCGGGCGAAGCCTCCGAGGCCATGCTGTTCCATCCGGGCCAGCCAATAGGAGACGTCGGGGATGAGCGCCCCGAGCCCGGTGTTGCGGCAAAGACAACCCACCGCTTCACGCATCGCGACGGCGGCCGGCCGGTTCGATATCGGCTCGCGCTTGAGGATCCGCTTCGCGCCGGCATGCCGCCCCGCTACCCCCTCAGCGAGCGCGGTCAGCAGTTGCGCGCTCTCCAGGAGAAGCGAGCCGAAGCCGTTCCAAGCAGGCTCCTCGGCATCGGTCATATCGAGCACTACGGCGATCTCGCTCTTCGATGCTTTGCTTTGGCCGTCTAAGGCGAGACAGAGCGCGTAGACGGCGCGGGTGACGATCGTGTCGATGACCGTTGCCTGGCGATCGACGATCCCGGCGAATACGCTGCACGCCTCTGCGAAACGCCCTTCCCACGCGTGCTGATACGCATGGCTTTCGACGATGTAGATGCCGCGCGACGCGTCCCCGCTGCGCAACTCCCCGGCCCGATGCCCGAGCGCAACCACGCGTTCGGCATTGCCGCGCCAAACCTCGAGGCCCAGCAGGCGCAGCGCCTCGGCGTGCATGTCGAAAACGTCACCCGATTTCCCGGCCGCGTTCGCAGCCTGCTGGCCGTACCAAATCGCAAGCGCGACGTCGTTCTCGCAGTAGGCGGCTTCCATCACGAGCATCCCGAGGGCGCGGCAGGCGAGGCTGTGCATCGAGAGGCGGTTTGCAATGTCGGCGCTCTGCGAGAGCGCGAAGCGCGCGCGCTGGTCCTCGCGCAACTCCCAGGCGACGACACCTTGCCGCTGCCGCGTGCGCGCCAGCGAAGCATCTTCTATGGCAAAGGCGGTTTCCTCGTCGATCCGGTCGAGCAATGCCGCGGCCTTCTCCTTCTCGCCCGCCCGCGCCGCAATGACCGCACGCAACGCGAGCGCCTCGGCGAGAAGTGCCTGCGGAATCGACTCGCCGTCGACCATGCGGTCGAGCAGCGTTTCGGCGTCCATGCCTTTCCCGAGGTTGATATTGATCAACGCGAGGCGCATGGCGACGCCGGCGCGCAGCGCCGGATCGCCGGTCAACTCCATGCTCCGGCGCATCAGCGGCTCGGCTTCCTCGAAGCGGCCGATGCTCACTTCGAGCGCGCCGCGCAAGGCGAGTACCACCGGATGCTCTCGACGGTGCTCCTCCGTCATCGCGGCGATCGCCGTGAGGACGAGATCCGTGTAGCCCGTGGCGAGCAGATCGAACCCGTGCTCCTCGGTGAGGCGCAGGACCGAGCCTTCGGCGCCCGCGTCGGCATAGAGACGCAGCGCAACGCGTACCCGGCCGATGGTTTCGAGCGCGGAGGCGATCGTGCAACGCAAGCGATTCTTTGCCGTCGCACCCTCCAACTCAAGCTGGTAGAGAACGAAGTCGCGGAACAGGTCGTGGCAACGATAGACGCCCGGGCGCACCTCGTGGAGGAAGGCGACGCGCTCGCGGAGGTCCGCGATGAGCTTCTGCGCGCGGTCGAAACCGATGGCGATCATTGCCTCGCTGTCGATCTCCGAGAGCAGCGCGGTGGCTTCGAGAAAACCACGCTCCTCATCGGAGAGCGATCGGTAGACCTGATCCGCAAGATAATTGTAGATCATCTCGCGCGTCATCATCGTCACGCTGCGCAGATCGACCGAACGCGTCGAAGTGCGCAGCGCGAAGCTGAGCGCGGTCGGCCAGCCGTCGGTGAGATCGATCAGCGAACGCAACTCGTCTTCGCGCACGCCGAGTCGAAATGCGGACGCGGCCTCCTTTGCTTCCTCCGTCGAGAAGCGCAGGTCGCGCTCGTCGATCGTGAGATCGCAGTCGTTGTATGCGAGCCACGTGCCGACCGGCAGGCCTTCGACCGTGCGGCTAGAGATGATCCAGCGGATGTGTCCCTTCGTCCGCTCGATCAATGCAACGAGAAAACGAACGACCTCCGGATCCTTTTCCGCCACATGGAGATCGTCGATCGCAATCGTGCCGCGATAGGCCTTGAGGTGCGCATGCATCCAAATCGCGAGGTCGGCGCCCGCCGTCGTCGAGGACCGGTTGCGCTCGTAGGCGCCGGGGAACGTACGCCGCGCCTCGGGGGCCACTTCTTCGAACGATTCTGAGAGACCGCGCAGAAAGCCCGGCAGCGTGTCGTGCTCCGGGCGAAGGTCGAAGCGCGTCCACGGCTCGTCGAGTTCCTGAAGGAACTGCGAGAGCGCGACCGATTTCCCGTATCCCGCGGGCGCCGCAATCACGACGACGCGATGCTCGGCCGCGTTCGCGATGCGTTCGACCACGCGCGGACGCGGGATTGGCTTGAAGGCTCCGCCGGTTTCGATACGACCGTCGGGACGAACGGGACGAATCATTCCGTGAATCGTAACTTTGGGGGGAGCGGCACGCGCCCCTTGTCGATCAGCCGGCTGAGCCAATGGGCGATGAGCGCTCCCTCCCAGCGTAGCCGCGGGGCGAGCCAGGCGCGTTGAACCGCGCAACTGATCTCACCCAGTTCGAGCACGAAGGCACCGTCGCTCGCCCGAACCTGCCGGTAGGCGTAGTAGCGCCGCAGACCTGCGCTGAAGTTGTCGGGGCGAAAGCCGAAAGGGAAGTACCGGCCATAGAGGCGCTTCCAGGCGTGAGCGGCTGCCCGGTCCCGCTCGGAAGGATAGCCGATTGAGGCCGCGCTGCTGCATGCCGGAATCGCCCCATCGAAATGGATGAAGACGGCGGCGCGCACGCTGTAGGCGCCGGCAAAATCGGCCGGGAGCCGTGCTACGCTGATCCCGTGACTTCGCAGGACTTGCGTTGCCGCATCGGCGACGATCGGCGTCCATGCGAGCTCGCCCGCGGCGCCGAGGTTGCAGTGATGCGCGGGGAATCGCGCGCAGCTCTGAGGGCGGCCTTCGTGCCCGGCCGAGATCAGCACGTCGTAGCCGCCCGGCGGCGCCGGCATCCCCTCGGGAGCCGCCGACAGCATGAACACTACGGCAAGCGCCGACGTAATGCCAGGCGTATGGCAGGAGAGCCGCATACGATACCTTACGACATGCAACGCGTCGGCGAGCGACTCATCTTCTCCGCCTCTGATTTGAACGGCTTTCTCGAATGCGAGATCCTGACGGGTTTCGAGGAAGAGGCCGCACGCGGGCTGCGGCTGCGTCCCGACCCCGACGACACCGCCGCGTTGATCGCACGCAAAGGCGAGGAACACGAGCAGCGTTATCTCGCATCGCTGCGCGCGAACTCACTCGACGTGCGCGAAATCCCGCGCCCGCAGG
>DATCTQ010000064.1:0-25518 GCA_036567865.1 Candidatus Tyrphobacter sp.
CGGCGAGTGCAAGCGCCCGCGGAAAGATGGCGAGGTTCTTCATTCGCACGCGCCACCCGCCCGAGCCGCGCAGAACGGCTCCAAGCGCGCGAAGCGACGCCTTCGGCGAACGCGAGAGCGCCTTGCAGGCAAGGTAGAACGTCTGCGGCGCGAAGGCGTGCAGCAGGACGGCATGCGCATCACCGACGTCGTGCAGCGGACGAGCGGCCGGGCGCAGCGGGGCTACGATCAGGTGATCGACGAGCGGACGAAGCGTCGCCAACTCGGCGCCCAGGAACGGTTCGTTGTTCCCGCACGGAAAGCGCGAGGAGATGACCGCGAGCCTCATGCGGCCCTGTGAAAGACGACTTCGGCGGCGGTCTTGAGGATGAGGGCCACGTCCATCGCGAGGGACCAATGCCGAAGGTAGAAGAGATCGTAGTCGAGGCGTTCGCCGATCGCATCACTCTCGACGTTGCGCGGCATATACAAATGCGAACATGCCGTCAGACCGGGCGCAACCATCAATCGTTCGAGATACTCCGGATGACTCGCGGAAAAACGTTCGACGAACGCCGGCCGTTCCGGACGGGGGCCGACGATCGACATCTCCCCGCGAAGGACGTTCAGCAACTGCGGGAGCTCGTCGATGCTCGTGCGGCGCAGGAGCCGCCCTACGCGGGTCACGCGAACGTCGCCGCTCGTGGCCCAGACCGGACCCGTGCGCGCCTCCGCCCCGACCCGCATCGAGCGTAGCTTGAAGATCTCGAAGATCTTGCCGTCGCGACCCACACGCGGTTGCCGGTAAAAAACGGGACCGCCGTCTTCCAGCAAGATTGCCGATGCCGCGATTGCGAGCACGGGCGATGCGAGCGTCAATGTCAGCGCCGCGACCAGTACATCGAAACAGCGCTTCGTACGACGAGCCCAGACCGAGCCGACCTGTGGAACGCTCACCTCGAGCAGCGTCGCTTCGCCGAGCACCAACTCGCGCACCGCGAGCGCGCGGGCATAGCTCTCCGCCGCTACCGCGAGGACGATTCCGCGGCGCGACGTCGCGCGGGCCAACTGGTTGAGGCGAACGCCCGAGAGCGGTTCTGCGATGACGATGTGCGTCGGCGCGCCGTCGATGCAGATCCCGGCGAGCCAGCGTTCGGCATCCTGTTCCTTCGGAGCGGCGACGACGTGGGCGTGCGCCCGCGGATCGTGTTCGATCCACCCGGCGGCACTATGCGCTTCGCCGTTGCTTCCGACCACCAGCGTTCGCGGCTCGACGAAGAGGCGGCGCTCTCCGATCGTGCGGCGGATGAGGTAGCGCATTGCGCCGATGGCAAACCCCGCGAGCAAGACGCCGCCGGCGACCGCGATGCGGCTCCGTGTCGTTACATCCGTGAGGAGAAATGCCGGAATAACGACGAGACCGGTGAGCAGCGTTACGGAGAGCGCGTAGTAGAATTCGTCACGACGCAGGATCGCGTAGGTTTTTTCGTGCAGGTCGTGCGCCGCGAAGCCCGCGAGTAAGAGCAGCGCCGCAACGGCGCAGGCCCCGAGACTGGGCCGTGCGCCCACGAGCCGCCAGACGAGCAGAACCGCCGCCCCGAATGCGACACCGAGCGCGGCGATGTCGCCGAGCACGATGACACCGCGCCAAAAACGGCCGTACACGCGCGGCGCGGCGCTGGGCGCAGCAGGGGCGAGCCGACCGGCTTCGATCGCAATCGAGCGCGGTTGCGCAAGCGAGGCATTCATCTATAGGAAATCGTAGCGCAGCAAGCGGGCCGCCCCGAGAGTCGCCAAGGCTCATGTGCCCGGACGGGTATGCCCCATCGCAACCGGGACCTCCGGTCCCGCCTTCTGCATCGCTCGACCTATGGAGACCTAAGGACTTTCGAGCCGGTCAAGTTTGCGTTAAGCCGAGTGAGCCGATGAGGCAAACGGCGCGGCAGCGGCTACAATCGCGATAGCACCTTTCCAACACGGGAGACCACTCGTGCCTGAAACCGCCGCCGAGAACTTAGCCTGCTGCGCCCTCAATGCGCGCGGCGAAATCTGCACGCAGCCGGCAACCTACGCTTGCAGCGAACTTCATGCCCTCTGCCCCAACCATGCGGTAAAGACGACCGGTCGGCGTAAGACGGATCGCCGCTGCCGCGTCTGTATGCGGGAAGGACGCGTCAACGACGTCGTCAATCTGCGCGATCTCCGCGCGAAATATCCCGCGCACATCCCCGCACCGCCTTCCGATCGTCCGGGTGAGTGCGCCGCGGCCTACGATTCGCTGCACCCTTGCCGCAGGCGCGCGGCCTTCACGTGCGCGAACGGTCACGGCGCCTGTCGCGGTCACGTCGGCTTACAGATCGACGATGCGCACCTGCGCCGCGGTTGTTCGATTTGCGGTGCCGAATTGGCAGGCACCGATCATGCGATTACGGCGGGTCTTTTGGCGGGCACTTAATCGGCGGCGGCGGCGGTGGCGGCGGACCGCAGTGGCAGTGTCCGCCGAAGAAAAATCCGACGAATGCGAGCGGGATCATCCACCACGCGACGGATTCCCGAACTTCGGTCCTCACGACGACGGTGGTAATCGACGGTGGCGGCGTAGCCTGAGGCGGCGGCGCGTAGCAGTTCGGAGGCGATCCCAGCATGCCGTTCGGGCACTGCGGAGCGTAGCAGTTGGGCGGGGAGCCCATCATGCCGTTCGGGCACTGCGGTTGAGGCGGCGGCGGGGGCGGAGGCGGCGCGTACGAGACTTGCACGGTACGCTCTACGAGCGAGAGATTGCCGCAAGCAGCCGGAATGAACAGGGCGTGCACGTTCGAGCCGACTTGGAGATCGACTTCCCAACCGTACTGGCCCCCGGGAATCAGGACGTCGCGGTACATGTAGACGCTGCCGTCCCAAGCCCAGGTCATCGCATCGAGATGGCGAGGAACGCGCACCCACCGGACTTGCCCCGAGGCGATGCGCGCTTCGAGTTGGCTCGTCTCGGAGCCGGTCAGTCCGAGGTCCTCGGAGGCGGTTTCGAACATCGCGCGGCGTTCGCTCACGCGCTGCTGAAGATCCGCGACGCTGCTCATCTGACCCAGGAGAGGGGCGGTCCCGAGTACCGGGAGGACGTGCTGCGCTTGCGCGCGGCCGCCGAGAAGCGTGAATACGTACGCGAACACGAAGAGCGCGCGTAGGCCACGATTGAGATTCGCTATCAAGGCAGACATGATTACTCCTTTACCGTATCCTTACGCGGCACGAAGCGTCGAGGGAAGAAATGCCGCACGGACTGGGCCACTGGACCCAATGCACGCGGGAGACTCGCACCGTCGGCAACGGCCGCCGCGGCGAAGGCGGCCAGAACGGGCGCCACCGGCATGACGACGCAGCGGACGATATCGAAGCGGTTCGGGTTGAGGAACGCACCCAGCCAGGTGGCAACGCAGGCGCCGGCTAGAAGCGGCGTGGCGGGGTCCGCGCGTCGCCGGGCGAGCCCGAGGATCGCCAAGAGCGGCAGCACGCTTACGATGCCTTTGACGAGGGCATGCCATGCAATCGTCCACTCCTCGGAGAGATACCAGTGCACGAGGCTCTGCCCGGGTGCTGCGTAGCCGCCGGCGAGCATGTGCCGATATTGGTCCGCTACGAACCACGCGAAGCTCGGGGGCTGCGCACGCTGGATGGCAAACGCGATGACCGCGGTCCAGAACAGGGCGATACTCGAAAGCCATGCGGCGGCGATCGTCCGATCGTGATCTCCGCGGCGCAGTGCGATGACGCACGCGATCAGCGCCGCACCGAGAACGATGTACGGGATCGGCCGCGTGAACGTCAGTGCGCCGCAGAGCACGGCGAACGCGAGCAACGTCCACCAAGAACGCTTCGCGATGAATGCCGCCGCGGCCAGCAGCGTACCCGTCACGAGCGCCACCGCCAGCGCATCCGTCAATGCGTCGCGCCCCAAGTCTCGCCAGGGAGGAAACAGCGAGACGGCGACCGCGAGCACCACGCCGTAGGGTAGCGGCGCAAAGCGCGCAGCGAGCAGAACGATGAGCATGGCGACGGCGACGTACGACAGACGCGAGACTGCAATCAGTGCATCGAAACCGCGCCATGGATAGAGACGCGAGGCGAGCCACGGGTCGAGACGACGGACGGAGAACAACTCCCAGTATTCGGGCTTCCCCCGGAACCAAGGCGCGATCAGGGGATTCTTCGCATCGGGCTGATGCGCATAGAACGCGGCGGCCTGCCGCTGTGCTTGCGCGTAGGGCACGCCACGATCCATGAGCATGACGATCGCATAGTCATAGCCGTCCGGCGTATACTGCGCCTTCGGGCCGAACGCGCAAAGCAGTGCCGCGATGATGCCCGCGAGCGCGGTCGCTCCGGCGATTCTCCCGAAGGTCACGCCGCCGCCTCCGCCGCGTCGTCCATCGCGACGATGTGGAAGCGCCGCGCGTACGCCGCGATCACGTCGTCGACGAAGGCACGCTTGAATGCTCCGCTCAGGTGCATGCCGGGGAAAAACTCGAGCCCGGGAGCCTCGGCGCGCCCGAGAAAATCCAACGGATGCAGCAGCAGCGAGGGCATCGTCTTCGTCCATGCGCAGAGTGCGAGCGCGCTCTCCAAGTATGCGAGCGCCGCGGGACGCGAGTAGCTCGCGAGATACAAAAGGTAGCTTACGTGAAATGGCGTGCGAACACCGGGCATCACCGTAACCGGCAGCTCGAGCAGGGCTCCGCCTCCGCAGCGATACGGGCGATTCGGAAGAAACCCGTCGCGCCAGGCGCCGAAGAGCGTTGCGCGCTCCGCGCGTTGCGTCGCGTCGAGCTTCGAGCGGCGAAAATAGTAGGCGCGCGCAAGCGGTCCGATGAACGTCGGCAGGGTCGAGGCGTCGTATCGATAGCCGCGTTCGGCGAGCACGCCCAAGATCGCGGGCGAGAGCGCAAAGCCGGGACCGCGGAAGCCGCGCGGCGTGATACCGGTTGCCGCCGCGATCGCACGCTCGGCGTTCGCGATCTCCTCGCGAACCTCATCGGCCGCATAGCGATGCATCCACGACTCATGACGATGTGAGTGATTGCCGACGTCGTGCCCGGCGCGGACGATCGCGCGCAACGCCTCGCCGTTCTCCTCGCGCTCCGCATCCTTCCCGACCAAAAAGAACGTGATGCGCTGCCCCGCGCGTGTCAGGCGCTCGAGCACGAGCGGCACCAAGGCAGGCAGATACGAGGGGTACTCGCGCCACCGCTCGTCGCCCCGAATCTTCAGGTACGACCAGAGGTTATCGAGATCCAGCGAGAGCGCGGCCGCGGGCCTCACGCACGTTCCTCCAAGTGGGACTCTGTTCTAACTCCGCCAGCGCTTCGTCGACCACGCCGATCGTGTCGCTGACGTTGAGGGTTGCATACCGAAGCCGAGCGCTGTTCACGACGGCGACGCGACGCAGGGACGTCGTCGCCGGGGGCAGCGTCGCGGCTCGGCCGATGCGGGGGAAAGGAAAGACGTGGCTTGCGCGAGCGACCCTCGCCGCAACGACGTCGCGCGGCGAGAACGCCGGAAACACTCGACGCAGGCCCTGAACGGAACGCGCGATCAGCACGTCATCGGATTGCGTGAACGCCTTCTCGTCGGGCGGTGCGTACTTGGGCAAGTAGACGAGGTCGCAGCCGTGGAACTCGGCTCGATCGACGAGGGCTCCCATATTGATGATGCCGGTGAACGGGAAACCCGCATCCGCGACGTTCGTGACGTAAGCATCGCCCAAGCGCCGATTGACGAGCAACGAGGTGCACACGACGCCGAAGTAGCGATCCTGCGTCAACGCACGCTGTTCCGAGGGCGTCAGTTGCGGACAGAGGGCAACGCAGAGCGGCGAGGCGACGGTCAGCACCGCGCGATCGGCGACCAGTTCGGCGCCGGCGAGCGTCACGATGACCTGCTCGTCGTGCACGAACACTTGCTTGACGCGGTGACCGAGAACGAACTCGACGCCGAGCCCCCGCAGATGCGCTTCCAGCGCCGCCAGCACCGCCGCGTAGCCGCCCCGGACGTAGCCGTAGCGCTCCTCCCGGAAGCCACCCCGGCGCGCGCCCTGCAACCGTTTGATCGTCGCGCGGATGAACGCGGCCGAAGCCATCGCATGGTGCTCGCCGAGCTTTGCGCGTAGAAGCGGACGCCAAATGCGCTCGACGGTCCCCGCACCCGACCAGCGCGTCAGGTATTCCAGGACTCCTTCCCATTCGTAGGCGGCGTCGTTTCCGGAGTAGCGTGCGTGCAGGACGGTCGCGACTAGGCGTAGCTTACCGAGGATGCTCAATTCGGGAAAGGTCAGCAAGTCCAGCACGCTCGAGAACGGATAGCGTTGACCCTCGAGATAGAAGTTGGTTTTCACCGGTTTGAAGACAAGCCGATCCTCCATGCCGATTTCGCGCAGGAGTCTGCGCGTCTCGATATCGGAGCCCAGCACGACGTGGTAGAAGCGATCCCAGGTGACGCCTCCGATCTCCCAAGGCCTCGTCAGGCCGCCGACCGACGGCTCCGCGTCCACGACGGTCACGCGATCGCCGCGCTTGGCAATCTGCAGCGCCGTGTAGAGGCCGGCGATTCCTGCGCCGACCACGATCGTGTTTCGCTCCCTCACGACTCGCTGACGCGCCCTTCGCGAACCGCGTACGCGCGTCCGCACTCCGCGCACACGAGGTCGCGCGTAACCGACGCGGGATCGTCGAATCGCAGCATCGGGCGACCGCAGCGACAGACGATGGCAATCGAGCGCGCGGGAGCGCCGATCGCAAGGTGGAAGTCGGGAACGGATTTCGTCACCAGCGCTCCCATACCGAGCATCGCGAAGCGGCCGATCTCCAATCCGCATCCGATCGTGCAGTGAGCGCCGATCGTCGCGCCTTCGCGCACGAGTGTCGGCAGCGTCGCATCGTCGGGCTCGGACGGGCGCAGATGGAGGAGATCGGGGGTGGTCGCGCGCGGAAAGCGGTCGTTGGTGAAGACGGTGCCGGCGCTGATCATAACGCCGTCCAAAATGCTCACGCCCGCGCAGATGTAGACAAACGCGTTGATCTTCACCCGATTGCCGATCTTGACGCCGTAGGCGATATAACTCTTCTCGCCGACGATGCACTGCTCTCCGATACAGACCGAGTGGCGAACGTGCGCACTGTCCCAGATGCGCGTTCCCGCGCCGATCTCGACGCGCTCTTCGACGATCGCCGTCGGATGGATAAACGTGCCCGAGGCGAGCGTCGCGCTCATACGGCGATCGCTCTCTCGGCTTCGACGGCGGTACGTCCGCCTTCCCGAATCGAGGCATAGGCGGCGTCGACGACGTCGACGGAAGCCAGCGCATCGCTCACGTCGGTCCGCGGCCGGCCGCGGCCGGTTGCCGTCAGAACGAAGTCGCGCTGCAGCGCCAGGAACGCCTGCGGTCTCGAATAGGCGGGCGCGATGACCGTCGGTTCGCGGCTCCCGCGGGAAAGCGTGGTCTCCTGCCAGCCGACGAAGAGGCGCGCGTGCTCGCCGTAGAGGCGAATGTAGTGCTCGAACTTTCGATCCAGGCTCCAACTGATGTCGACGGTCACGCCGATGCCGTTGGCAACGCCAAGGTACAGGTACGCGCTGTCTTCCACCGGCAGCGCCTTTCCACGTGCATAGGCGACCGCCGCAACCGAATTCACGGGACCGAAAAGATACCGGCAGAGGTCTACGGCGTGGGTGCCGTTGTCGATCACCACACCTCCGCCGCTCTGCAGCGGATCGGCGTTCCAGCGCGAACTCATATCGACGTTCGAAACGAAGACGATCTCCGCGTGGCGAATCGACCCGAGTACGCCCTCGTGCAGGAGGCGGCGTGCGGCCATGACTCCTTCGACGTACCGGAACTTGGAGGCGAGCATGAGCAAGCGCCCATTGCGCGCCGCGCAGGCGTACATCTCTCTCGCGGCCGTTCCCTCGGTCGCAAGCGGTTTCTCACAGAGCACGTCGATACCGCGCTCGAGATAGAACTGTGTCAACATCTGATGGCTCGACGGCGGCGTGCAGATGACCACGCCGTCGAGACGCTCGTCGTACGCGAGGTCCTGATAACGCGTGTACGCTCGGGCGCCCGTCCGGCGCGCCGCTTCCTCGGCGACTCCGGCGCGCGTGTCGCAGACTGCGGTGAGGCGGATCTCCGGCAGAGCAGCCGCCGTTTCGACGTGCACGGCTCCGATGGCACCGACTCCGACGATTCCGAGATTGAAAGGTGACGTCATGCCGGCCTCCTCAGGTCGTGCGCGGTTGAGATGATCGAACGCGCGATGTACTCGACGTCGCCGATCGTGAGTTTATCGTTCCATGGAACCACGAGCACGCCGTCGAGCCCGGCGTACACGCCGGGGTATCGGTCGCGATCGTAGCGTACGGCTTCGGGGCGCGCCAGCGTGAACGGCCAGCGGCTCTTTCCAAAGGTTCGTTGATCGCGAATGACGGCACATTCGAAGGCGGGCTTGGCGATGTAGCGCGGCGCCGTGAGGATCGAGCGATCCTTGAGCTTGGCGGCAAACGCGGGCGGACCGCCGGGAAAGAACGTGGGATCGAGGCGTATCGCGTAGCGCCAATAGACGCCGCGGCCCTCGAGGGGCTGCTGCGGAGTTGCGATCCCCGGAACGCCGTCGAGCCATTTGGTGAGGATGTTCGCGAGCAAGACGCGCCGCTCGACCGCGCGCTCGAGCTTCTCCAATTGCGCGAGACCGACGGCCCCTTGCAGCTCGCTCATCCGGTAGTTCAGCGCGAGGAAATAGTGGTCCGGCGCCGCGTCGCCGTAGCCCCAGGCTTTGTTGATGAACAGGAAGATGCGTCGCGCGAGCGACTCGTCGTTCGTCACCACGAGGCCGCCCTCGCCCGTGGTGATGTGCTTGCCCTGCTGCAAACTGAACGTACCGATCGATCCGATCGTGCCGACGTAGCGGTCGCGATGCGTCGCCAAGAACGCCTGCGCGCAATCCTCGACGATGGGCAACTTCTTCTTCTCCGCAAGCCGTTCGATCGCGTGCATGTCGCACGGCGTGCCGAACAAATGCGTGACGACGATGGCCTTCGTGCGCTCGCTCAGAGCGGCTTCGATCGTCGGCGCCGTGACGTTCAGCGTCTGCGGGTCGACGTCGGCAAAAACCGGGATCGCTCCTTGATACAGAATCGGCGCCAGCGCACCCATGTCGGTAATGGGCGTCGTGACGACCTCGTCGCCCGGCTCGAGATCGAGCGCGGCGATCGCACAATGCACGGCCGCCGAACCTGAACTGCACGCGTAGGCGTACCGAACGCCGAGCATGTCCGCAAACGTGCGCTCCAGCGCGCGCACGAAGCGGCCCTTCGTGCTGGTCAAGGTTCCGCTTGCGACGGCCTCCGAAAGGTAAGCGATCTCGCGCTCACCCATCGTCCGCCCCGATGCATCCTGATCGGATGGCAACACTCGCTGTGGGAGCGCGGTGTCGATGTTCACGTATTGTTCCTCACGACGTGCCGCTCGTTATCGGTGCGGCGCGCCAATAGTGTCCGAAGTGCGAAGTTGGTAGAGTGAAATCCGAGAACGAAGAGGCTCGCCGTTTGAATGAAAAACGTCGCGGAGGCGACGATTCCGACTTGCGCGGGCGTCGCATGCGCGAGGAACGCGAGCAGGATCGCGAGGGGCAATATTCCTGGGACGAGCCCGGGGATCACGAGCGCAAGTGACGGACGCTGCCGCAGTGCGCCGGAGAGCACGCTGCCCGTGCGCCGCGCGATGGCCCGCAGACCCATGCGCGAACGGCGTTGCGGTGCCCACTCCAGGCAAGCCGGAACTTCGCAGACGCTCATGCCGAGGCGAAGCGCCTCGAGCAAGATTCCGTGGGTCATGTCGCCGCCCGGATGCCGGGCGATCAACTCCCGCAGCGCCGCGGTGCGGTACGCCCTGACGATGCACGTGAACGTGCGGACGCGCTCGTTCACGGCGTAGGCGAGAAAACGATTTGCCCAGCGCGAGAGCAGCGCGCGCAAGCCCGGAACGTTGCGAACCTCGCCGCCCGGGGCATAGGCGGAGGCCAGCGCGACCTCCGCCTCTTCCCGCGTGAGGATTTCGAGAAGGGCGCCGACGATCGGCGCAGCGTAGCTGAGATCGGCGTCGAGCACGACGACGGCGTCGCTCTCCACCATCTCGATTCCGCTGCGAATCGCAGCGTCAACGCCTCCGTTGGAGGCACGGCGAACGACCTGGATCCGCTCGTCCTCCCGCGCCAACTCCGCGGCGATCGCAGGCGTCTCGTCGGCGCTCGCGTCGTCGACGATCACGATCGTCCACTTCGCCAGCGGGGTTCTCCCGACGAGGTACGCGCGAACCGCCTCGATGTTCGTGCGCAGCGTCGCCGCTTCGTTAAACGACGGAACGACGACGGTGAAGGATTCGATCCCTCGCACGGAGGTAGTCACGCAGCGATTGTAGGCTCCGCACGAAAACCGCGTCTGCAAGCCAAGCGCATGATGGTCGTGGGCATAACGGCCCACGCCAACGGGTCAGCCGCCCCTTCGGACCCAATTTATCTAGGACCCGGTATACTCCGCCGAGGACAGCCCGCCGCTGCGACCACAGGGCACCCCGCTCGTCGAACCGCTGCTCGCTCGCCGGCCGGGCTCGCTCGCGCTGCGGCACTTTTTTGGAAGAACGAAGTTTTGAAGTTTCACGTCCGTGTGAAAACGTCCAAAAAAGTTGCAGCTTCTCCGATCCGGGTGCCCTGTGGTCGCAGCGGCGGATCGGGAGAGGCTACGCGGAGTAGGAAAGGCTGACCGGGACGCCTGCGGTTTCGGCGCGGAGAATTACGCCATCGACGGCTTCCAGCTCGTCTTCGATCGACGCCATCTCCTGAGCGCTGATTCGGAACTCGGCGGCGCGCATCCAGAGGATCTTGCGCGCGCGCTCGAACGCGCTGCGCAGGCGTTGCGGGGTCGCTTCGAGCACCGGCCAGTCGACCTCGCTGCGCGCGGGGATGATGCGCCAACCGCGTCCGGAGAGCTGCCCGAGGTCGTCCTCGGACTCGAGCGCATGCGGGACCGCAGCCAGGACGGCAAGCGCCTCGCGATCGTCGCCGGTGAGGGCCGTATCGAACTCCGCCAGCCGCAGGATGTAATGAAAGAACGCGAGGTTCCCGACGGTGTAACCGCCGGCAGTCGAGGCGAGGTTCACGTGGATCATCGGCGAGAACTCGTCGCCGGGTGTCATGCTCATGTGTGAGCGAGTATTCGCAGTCGGGTCAGGGTAGAGCCTTCACGAGCGCCGCCACGGCCTCGGCGCTCGCGCGCAAGGCAGCGCTTTCCTCCGCCGTCAGCTTGATCTCGATGATCTTCTCGAGCCCGGCCGAGCCGAGGCGGCACGGGACGCCGACAAAGAGGTTTTCGATACCGTATTCGCCCTGCAGGTAGACGGCGCACGGCAGGATCTTATGTTTGTCCTTCAGGATCGCATCCACCATCTCGGTGATCGCGCGCCCCGGCGCGTAGTAGGCGCTTCCCGCCTTGAGCAAGTTCACGATCTCGCCGCCGCCTTTGGCGGTGCGCTCGACCAGCCGCGCGATGACGGCTTCGTCGAGCAACTCCGTGATCGGAATGCCCGCGACGGTCGAGTAGCGCGGCAGCGGAACCATCTGGTCGCCGTGGCCGCCCAGCACGAAGGCTTGCACGTTGTCGACGCTGACGCCCAGCTCCATCGCGACGAAGGTGCAGAAGCGCGCGGAATCGAGTACGCCGGCCATGCCGAGCACGCGCTCGCGCGGGAAACCACTGATGCGGCGGGCCACCTCGCACATCGCGTCGAGCGGATTCGTGACGACGATGAGGATGCAGTCGGGCGATCGTTTAGCCGCCTCCTTGGTCGCCGCGCCGACGATCTCCGCGTTGGCACGCACTAAGTCGTCTCGGCTCATACCGGGCTTACGCGGGAAACCCGCCGTGATCACGACGACGTCGGAGTTCGTGGTGGCCTCGTAATCGTTGTAGCCGACGACGCGGCTATCGCTTCTCTCGACCGGCAACGCCTCGAGCAGATCGAGAGCTTTACCCTGCGGTACACCCTCGATCACGTCCACGAGGACGATGTCTGCGAGTTCCTTCGCCGCAAGCCAATGAGCCGTCGTCGCGCCGACGTTACCGGCGCCCACGATCGTGACTTTCTTCCGCATGGTGCTCCTCGTTCGTTTAGGGAACCGGCGATGCTTACTGCACCCTTGCGCCCCTCTCCTTGGATAGAAGGTGCGGTGCGGGAAAGCGGAGGCGTTCTGCCAAAAGTCATGGCGCCGTATCCCAGCAGGCAGCCACGCTGATGTCCGATATGAATGAAGTCCTCACCACCCCCGCCGCCCCCGAGCACCTCGGCCAGACGGGCCTGCGCGATGCGGTCGTCGGCGATACGCGCCTCTCCTCCATCAACGGCACCGAAGGCAAACTGATCTATCGCGGGATCGACATCCACGATCTCGCCCGATCCTCGACCTTTGAAGAGGTCGCGTACCTGCTCTGGTTCGACGCCCTGCCTTCCAAGGCGCATCTTGACGAACTTCGCGCCAACCTGGCGCGGCATCGCGCGTTGCCGCCCGCGTTGGACGGCGTCCTGCGTTGTCTCCCCAAGAACGCGGTGCCGATGGACGTGCTGCGCACCGCGGTCTCGGCGCTTGGCTTGCTCGATCCCAACGTGAACGACATGTCGCGTGCAGCGCAGATCGAGAAGGCGGTAACGCTGACGGCGGTCGTCCCGGGCATCCTGGCGGCCTATCATCGCATCTCTCAAGGGCTCGATCCGCTCGCCCCGGATCCCAACCTCGATACGGCCGCAAACTTCCTCTACACGTTCACCGGGAAGAGGCCCGGCGTGAAGGCCGCGCGCGTGCTCGACGTCTCGCTGATCCTGCACGCCGATCACGGCATGAACGCCTCGACCTTCGCGGCCATCGTCACCGCCTCGACACTCTCGGACATGTACTCGGCGGTCACCTCGGCCATCGGTGCGCTCAAAGGCCCCCTGCACGGCGGCGCCAACGAAGGCGTGATCCACAATCTGCTCGAGATCGGCAGCATGGAAAACATCGAGCCGTGGGTCGCGAAGAAACTCGCCGCGAAAGAAAAAATTATGGGTTTCGGTCATGCGGTCTACAAGGCGTACGACCCGCGTGCGACCGAGTTGAAGGCCATCGCAAAAGAGGTCGGTGCGGCCGCCGGAACGACGAAGTGGGTCGAGATGACCGAGCGCATGGAGCAGGCCGTCTGGAAGGCCAAACAACTCTACCCGAACGTCGACCTCTACTCGGCGTCCGTCTACTACACGCTCGGCATCCCGACCGCATACTTCACGCCCGTCTTCGCCTTAAGCCGCGTCGCGGGCTGGTCCGCGCACGTGAGCGAGCAGTACGCCGACAACAAGCTCCTGCGTCCGCGAGCGAACTATGTGGGCGCGCGTGGGTTGAAGTACACGCCGCTTGCCGAACGGACGGACGACGTCAAGCTCTAGCGTCGATTCGCCAGCCGTCCGGGGCTTCGAGGGAAGCGACATCCCCTCGGCCGCCGTCTACGACACCTGCATCCGTTGCGGTCTCTGCTTGCAAAACTGTCCGACGTATCTCGAAACGTCCACGGAGACGTCGAGCCCGCGGGGGCGCATCAGCCTCATCCGGGCGGTCGGCGAGGGGCATCTCGATCTGCTCAGCCCCGGATTCGTCGCACAGATGTCGGAGTGCTTGGACTGTCGCGGCTGCGAAGCAGTCTGCCCTTCCGGCGTGGCCTACGGAAGACTCATCGAGCCCGCGCGAGCCCAAGTCCGGCGCGCGCAGATGCAGACGCAGCGAATGGGCACGCGCGTATGGCGCGCGCTCCTGTTGCGTGCGCTTTTCACGCATCTCGGGCTCATGCGCGCCGCTGCGGCCCTATTGCGCTTCGCGCAGGTTACCGGGCTTGAATCGCTAGCAGCGTTCTTCGGCCTGCGCGATCTCGCCGCGCTCGCGCCGCGAATTCCCGGCAAGCCGTTCGTTCCGAGAGGGCAACGTTATGAAACCGCGCACGCGCAAGGCCTCGCATTTCTTCATGCAGGGTGCGTCATGCAGGTCGCCTTTCCGGAGGTTCACGCCGCGACCGTACGCATGCTCCAGCGCGCGGGCCTGGCCGTCGTCGTTCCCGCCGATCAGGGCTGCTGCGGCGCGATCGCGGTCCACGCGGGCGAGAGCGAACTCGGCCGGGAGATGGCGCGTCGCAACATTGCGGCCTTCGAACGCTCCGGCGCGGACGTCTACGTCGTCAACGCGGCCGGTTGCGGTTCGATGCTCAAGGAGTATCCGGAGCTCTTCGACGGCGACCAGGCGTGGCAGCCCCGCGCGCAGCGTTTTGCCTCGCGTGTGCGCGATGCGATCGAGGTACTCGACGCGGTGGAACTTCCATCACCCGGCGTAGCCCTCGACGCGTGCGTTACCTATCAAGAGGCCTGTCATTTGGCAAATGCACAGCGCATCACCGTACCGCCGCGCCGGCTGCTCCGCAAGATTCCAGGACTGCGGCTCGTCGAGATGCGTGAGAGCACGATCTGCTGCGGAAGCGCGGGCATCTACAACGTGACGCAGCCGGCGATGGCCCGCCGATTGCAAAAACGCAAAGTGGATGCGATCCTGGAAACCGGTGCAAGCATCGTCGCGACGGCGAACCCCGGTTGCGCGATGCAGGTCTCGGCGGGTTTGCGTGCGGCGGGTAGCACCGCACGGGTTCGCCACGTCATGGAGCTGCTGAACGACGCCTATGACGACGGCTTTGCGTCAGCGGTCGTGACCCGGGAACGCCCTTCTAGGGCATCCTTGAGCGACGCGTAGACCGCGAAGACGCGCACGAGCCCCGTGATGTTGAGAAGCCGCGCGATTGTACCCTCGGTCACCACGAGACGAACCTGACCGCCATGCTCGGCGGCGCGTCGATGGGCTCCGATCAGCGCTCCCAAGCCGGTTGAATCGAGGAACTCGAGGTGCGAGAGGTCCACGATGAGATCGTGGCAGCCTTCCTGCGTCGCCTGTGCGAGCGCTTCGCGAACCTTGCCGCAGGTTGCGACGTCGAGGCTCCCGGAAAGATTGAGAAGCCGCACCTTGCCGCCGTTCTCGGAGGTGGTCTCGATCTTCAGATCTTCGTTGGCCACGTAACTGCCTTTAACGGCCGAGTCTCCTGTCCTGCCGCCGGTTACCGAAGGCGGAAGAGCGGCAGCATCGGCTTTACCCCCGCAGCTCCGGCCTGCCGCAAGTAGGTGTGGATGCCGAACGCATCCTCGATCGTGCGCAGGAGCGAGTAATGGCTGTAGGGCGTCGCGTCGGAGACGTGGCGCGGGCCGTGATTCGTGATGACCACGGTCGGGATGTGTCCGCCGCCGCGATTGGCCGGATCGTGCGGATCGTTTCCGCAACAGCCCGTGTAATCGAGGGTTGGAAAGTGGCCGTCTTCGTCGAACGTGATGACGATCGCCGCGTTCGCGCTCGAACGCCAAACGGGCGAGGCCATGATCCGCTGCGTGATACTGGCGACGTTTTGGTCGCCGCGCCAGATGAGTTTCCCGAGATGGCTGTATTGACAATCCTCGGGCGTTCCCGGCTCGCCGGCGCCGTGCATCTCATTACACAGATTCGGGATGATAAACGAAAGATTCGGGACATTTCCGCTCTTCAGGTCGGAATAGAGTTGATCGAATCCGACGATATGCTGCGCGCGACGCGGGTCTTTTTGCACGGAGACGAAATTGATAAACCCGGAGTGCTTCGATGCGTAGACTTCCAGGGTCGACGGTACGTCCCGAGCGTGAGGATCGGCCGCGATCACCGCGAGCGATCCCGGTTTCGGCAGTGACTCGTTATAGTTTTTCCAACTCAGATGGGCCGCTTGCAACTGCGTTGCAAGGTTCGGCGCATTCACCGTGTGATTGACGTATCCCGGCTCGTTGCTGTCGGGACATAGTGGGCTGCTCGAATGCGGTTTGCAGAAGTACGCGTCGTCATCCCGGATCCCATACGTGTAGCCGCCGATCAAGGCGACGTAGTTCGGTTCGCTCGGGTGGGTTTCCGCATAGAAGTCGGTTGCGTTGCCATACTCCCGCGCCAGGCGTGTGATCGTCGGGGCGTCGCTGCTGCCGATGATCTCGCCGTAGTCCTTGTTCTCTTCGACGATCACGAAGATATGCTGGTAGCGAGGGATTTGCGCGTCGAGGCCGCGCGCATTCGATGCCGCATCCACGTGCACGGCAGCGGTAACGAGCAATGCAAGCAGCGCGATCGCCGCCGGGAAGCGAAGCATCTTCATGCCCCGCTTTTCATCAAGCCTTCTCCGCGCTCCTCGCCTTCCGCACCGGCCGACTTGCGACTTTAGGCCCGGAACCTCACCCGGTGGTCCCCAGCGGCAAGGGTAGGGGCACATCACGTACACAGAATGACACTGATCTCTTGTCTTCGCCCACACTCGCCGATACTCGATAGACACCGGCGGCCGGAAACTGAACCTGTGCGTTCAGCGCCATGACACTTCGGAGGTCCATGCCCTTCGTCGTACCAGCTGGTCGACCGACCTCAAAGTCGCCCTCCACTTTCCAAATAACATTGCCGTCGGCCGCTTCGAGCTGGACGACGATATGGTGTCTTTGATTCGCTTCGTTCCACGGCACGAGCGTTGCAACCGCGATCCCGAAGGGATTTACGGGAGCCTGACGCCCAGGGATGAGCGATCGCCTGAGGTCAGTCCATCCGGCTCCGCTGAGATACAATAACCCATTGACCGCCTCAGCGTGGTTCGCGACCGTTAGAAGTTCGATGACGGCCATAGTAGTGACTCCGGTTGACACGTTGTACGTCATACAGTATATTACATGTGTACTACATTGTGTCAATAGCGACCACGATACATCGTCGAAAAAAGGTAGGCTGTGAGGCACCAGATCAGGATCGACGATTGGGAGCTCGACGACGACAACTTGAGCGAAATGGCAGTCCACCACATTACCGCCGCTATTTTTCTGCAGGTGGCTGATGGCGAACCAAGGTACCGCCGCAACAAGAAGGGTCGCGCCGCGCAGGTACAGATGATCGGGCCTGACGATGGCGGGAGGTACTGGTTGATTTGCATTGCCCGGACCCAACGTGCTGGCGTTTGGCGCCCCGTTACCGGTTGGATAGCAAAACCCGGGGATATTACCTGGTACAAGAGGAGCAAGTGATGACGACTGAACGAAAGCGGGTGCTTTTCGAACGAAAAGCGCAAAAGCGTTCGCCGACGCCCCAAAAGGATCGCAGCGAATGGGAGACCGTTGAGATCGAAAAGCCGGCACTGCACCGCGGTGTTCTTACCTCTTTCCGCCTGCCGTCTAAAGAGTTCCTAGCTCTTCAGAAGGCCGCTCAAGGCTGTGGCGAAACCCTCTCGGAGTTCATACGTAAGGCTATAGCTCTGCGACTTTATGGCGCACCCTTGAGGACTTCGCTTGACATCTCAAGCGGTACACCGGACGCTCAGCAGCAAGCGACCTTCTTCTCTGAGCCGGCCTCTGGACAGACGAAGAATCCAGCAACGTCGGTTTACGACGAGGCCCTGAGACCACCGCGTACCGCGAACATCTTCGCAAACGAATGACTAAGGCCCAACGAGACGAGATCAGATCATCGATTTCTTCTATGATCTACGGCGCATTTTCGTGAAAGCGATGGAGTTGGACCTGCGCGACGCGCATCGTCTTCGGCGCTGCGCACCTGCGCTGCGGCAAGGCTAAACCAATTACTGCGAGCGAGGGATCGCGCGTCATCTCGCCGAGGAGGCTGTGAACGAGCCCGGAGCTGGGATGGCGGAGGGGCGAGGAACGCAGTAGGAGTGAGTCACGGACGACGAGCGACGAACGTCTCCGAGGCGACGGTGAAGCACGGTCGCGAACGAGCACGCTGGGGTGGCTGGATTCGAACCAACGAATGGCGGATTCAAAGTCCGCTGCCTTACCGCTTGGCGACACCCCAATGCGACGCGCTAGCGAGTTACTCAGGCGGCGGTCATGGTCCCTTGTTAGGGGCGCTCGACCACGCTCAGCCGCACTTCGATCCGCTCGAAGTGGGTGTCGGCCCGTACGGTCCAGGATTCGAGCGCGGTCAGGCGCGTGTCGACGGCGTCGAAACCTACCTTCATCTCCGCGCGAAGGCGCTCGCCGAGATCGTCGATCCGCGTATTGAGCCGGTAGTCCATCTGGGCGATCCGCTGGTCGACCTGGCCCAAGCGCTGATCGATCCCGACAAAGCGCTGATCGTTCCCGTCAAAACGCCGGGCGACCTCGGTAAACCCGTAGTCGACACGCTCGCTCAACATCAAGATAGCGGAATACAGTTCGGCCGTCGTCGGGGAGCCTTCCATGATGCCACCCTGCGATTATGAGATTGCCGGGCGGTTTCCTCGGAGTTGTAAGACTATCGTAGCGGCTAGTGCACCATCAGGTTTTTCGCGCCGAGGTAGCGGTTCGCCCAATAGGCATCGGAGAGATGACTCACCATGACGCCGTGACTCGAGCTTGCGTGCACGAAGCGGCCGCGACCGAGATAGATGCCGACATGCGACGGGCCCGGCTCGTAGGTTTGAAAGAACACGAGATCGCCGGGGCGCAGGTTTCGAACGTGTCTGCCTGCATAGAATTGCGCGTCGGCGGTTCGAGGTAGACGGATGCCCAGCATCGCGAAGACGTGCTGCACGTAGCCGGAGCAATCGAAGCCCGACGACGACGTCCCACCGAAGACGTACGGGACTCCCAAGAAGCGCAGGGCGCTGCGCGTCAGGCGTTGGGCGATGAGCGACGTGCGGGCCAAGACGCGACTCGCAAAGCGGCCGATCGCGGCGGCGTGATGCACGCGCTTCATCACGATGGGCTGCGAAATCCATTGGCGAAGGTCGGGACTGCTTCGCTCGGCGCTGATCTGAGCGAAGGATGCGTTGGAGTGGGAGGGTCCGTGGACTGCCGCGTGGCTTGTTCCGAACGAGCCGGCGGCAAATAGGGCAAACGCCCAGGCAACGAACGCAAAACGCAAGAGCAACTCCTCTTTCTCAACACTTGCGAGGTTAGTTGTCGGGTTCGGACGAGAAAGATCGCCCTAGGACCAGAGGTCCACTCACCCCACCGGCGGCCCGAACGCGCTCGTAGCACGTCAGGATCCGGAAGCATACCGTGGGCGGATGCCCACGATTTCCCCCGCTCCGAAGCATGGCTTCGGATTCAGTGACCTTCAGTTGTCTATGGCCGCGAGGGTTATCCCATGGGACTCACCCCGAGCCGGGGGCTTAGGTTTCCCCCAGCCGTGCGATCTCCTTCCCGAGGGCATCGGCCACTTCGGCCGCGAGCCTCTCGATGCGGAGCCGGTCGTCGCCCTCGGCCATGATCCGAACCAGCGGCTCCGTCCCCGAGAGGCGGATCAAGAGGCGGCCCGAGCCGTCCAGGGCTGCCTCGGCCCGCCGGATCGTCTCCTGGACCGCCGGGGCTTCGAGCAGGTCGCGGCGGCGGGTCCGGACGTTGACGAGGACCTGTGGCGCGACGACCACCTCTTGGACCAACTCGTGCAGGCTCGAACCCTGCCGAGCGACGATGCCCAGGAGAAGGACGGCCGTCATGGGGCCATCGCCGGTCGTATTACGCAGAAGGTCGATCACGTGTCCGGACTGCTCCCCACCCAAGACATAGCCGCCCTCCCGCATCATTTCCAGGACGTATCGGTCGCCGACCGGTGCGCGCAGCAGCGTGATGCCGTGCCGCGCGAGCGCGCGTTCGGCGCCGATGTTCGTCATCACCGTGCCGACGATCGCGTTCCCCGTAAGCTCGCCGCGCTCGTGTAAATCCCGCCCGATCGCGTAGAGCACGTGATCGCCGCTAACGAACTCGCCGCGCTCATCGATGAAGAGCGCGCGATCTGCGTCGCCGTCGAACGCCACGCCGATCGCCCTTTGCCCAGTGTCGACGAGCGCCACGACGCGCTCGCGCAGCGCCCGTAGATCGGTCGCGCCGCACTCGACGTTGATGCGCGCGCCGTCGTTCTCGCAATGCAACTCGACGACGGTTGCTCCGAGCTTGCGCAACATGTAGGGCGCGATTGCATATGCGGAGCCGAATGCTGCGTCGACCACGAGGTGCAGCCCCCGGAGATCGGCGCCGGTGCGCTCGAGGAGCCGATAGTAGTGGCGCACCAGGTTCTGCGCGAGCCGCGCGACGCCGATGCCCGTCCCCGTCGGGCGAGGTAGATCGGGGTCGTCGAGCAGAGCCTCGATCTCTTCTTCTGCCGCGTCCGGAAGCTTGAGGCCGTCGGCTCCGAAAAATTTGATGCCGTTGTCCTCGATCGGATTATGCGAGGCGCTGATCATCACGCCCGCCGCCGCTCGTTCGGCGACGGTCACGCACGCAACGGCAGGCGTCGGGACAATTCCGATCGAGACCGCGTCGCGCCCGACCGAGGTAATCCCCGCGACGATCGCGGCTTCGAGCATCGTTCCCGACAGCCGCGTGTCCCGTCCCACGATCACCGGGCGATGGCGCTCGCTGCTCCGTGCCAGCACGCTTGCGCCCGCGCGGCCGATGCGAAACGCCAACTCCGGCGTCAACTCCGAGTTCGCGACGCCGCGAACGCCGTCGGTTCCGAAGATTCTCACCGCGAGCTTTGCGCCGCGATGAAATCGACGTGGACGCGTACGAGATCGGGCGCGACCTGCAAGTCCTCGACTTCGTGTCCGGCAGCGTCGACGGGCCGGGGCCGAAGCATCTCGTCGAAGCTTCTCGGCGACTCCGCCATCGGAACGTCCACGCGCACCTCGACGACTTGCGAGAGGGCCCCGCTGGTTCCGTTCACGGCGATGCTTTGAGGCGAGAGCACGGCGCCGTTCACGACGATGTCCGGCTCCCGGCTACCGGTGTAGTGCACGACCACCGGCATCCTACGCTGGGCGATGCGCTCGAGCGTCAGCGTCACCGATGCCGGGCTCAGGCTCGCGATGGCCACATCGGGCGCAACCAGTTCCACCGGCACGTTGTAGACGCCCGCGCCGCGGCCCGCGAGATCGAGCACGGCCTTGACTTCGTCGGGTTTGACCGGCGGTACGCCGCGCTTATACGCGATCGTCACCGATGCCGTCGTGTCCGTGTACCGAGCCGCATAGCCGAGCGGCACGTTGACGGTCGTGATCGGCACCGAGAGCTGCTGGTCGAAGCGAGCTGCGACGACGGGATTGCCTGCAAAGCGAATGTACGCCCAGCCGACGATCGCGAGCGCGAGCGAAAAAGCCTTAAGTGTGAAGTTCTTGCGGATGATCTGCACGGGAGCGCTCTCGGCGAATCTGCGGGAAGAGCCGCGTTCGGAGTTGGGTGACGAAATCGTTGGGCGTACGACGTTCGCGCGGCCCCCGTGTGACCGCGAGCAGAACGCGAATCAACCGCTGCTCCTCCTCGATCGGCCTCGTCAGTTTACCGGCGCGCGCGACGGTGATCGTTCCGCTCTCCTCGGAGACCACGATGACGACGGCATCCGTCTGTTCGGTGAGCCCAAGCGCCGCGCGGTGGCGCGTACCGATACGCCGTTCTCCCGGTCGCGGCTCGGCGAGCGGCAGAAAGCAGCCCGCTGCCTCGACGATCGCTCCGCGCACGATCACCGCGCCGTCGTGCAGCGGGGATCGCGCGTTGAAAATTGCGAGCAAGAGTTCGACGGAGAGACGTGCGTCGAGAAACGTCCCGCTCTCGGTGAAATCTTTCAGACCGCTTTGCTGCTCGATGACGATCAGCGCCCCGAGCCGGCTGCGCGCGAGCAGGAAGGCGGCGTCGGCGAGCATCGCAATCGTCGGATCTTCGCCCCTGCGCGAGTCGAGCGCGTCCTCGCCCATCCGAAAGACACCGCCCCGACCGATCTGTTCGAGGGCGCGGCGAAGTTCGGGTTGGAAGACGATCGGAAGCGAGACCGCGGCACCGACGACGAGCAGTTGGAGGATCGCGCCCATCGCGTACAGGTGCAGGAGGTTGGCGGCGCCGAGCAGCGCGATCAGCACGAGCACGCCGGTGAGGATCTGCACCGCTCGCGTGCCTCGGATCAGCAGCAGCACGTAGTAGATAAGGACGCTGGTCGCCAGGACGTCGACGACGTCGTTGATCCCGACGTAGGAGAGGATGGTGTTCAGCATCGCTCTGGAGCCAAGCCCGCCTGCGCAAGCAAGGCTTCGAGCACGCGATCCGGCGCGATTTCGGGGGCTTGCAGTTCCTGCGCCGCGATCTGCGTAAGTCGTTCGAGCGGGAGCGGCTCGAGGAGCTCGGTTCTACGCGTCGCGTTGTACCGGCGCAGCTCCGCGTCGATGACGCCCATGATCAGACGTACGGCGCTGCGAGACGGATCCCACCTAATGACGAGCCCGCCCTCGCGCCGGCGCACCTCCACGACGCCGTCGGGTTTTCCCGGGCCCCCAAGCGCGCGCTCGAGCGCCGGCAAGGCTTCGGGCGCCGAGGGGTAAACAGCCAGCACGATGGCATCGCTCATCCGTGTTGCAACGTTAGCCGCTCGCATCACGCAATCTTGCGAATGAGCGAGGCGCGCCGCAGCCTGGTCATCTCAACCGGTAAGAATTCCGCGTGGGTCGCACTCGACGGCGAGACCATCCCCCGGATGGCGCAGCTACGACGAACGCGAGGACGCCGCTCCATGCCGGTGCCCGGAGACATCGCGTTCGTCCGCCCGCTCGAAGACGGCAGTACGGTCGTCGAGCGCCTCGAGCCGCGATCTTTCGCGCTCACCCGGCGGACGGTCGACGGCCGGGAGAAGACGATGGCCGCGAACGTCAACGCGCTCGTCACCGTCACCGCCCTTGCGCAGCCGCCTCCACGCTTCACCGTCCTCGACCAGCTTCTCGCCTTCGCGGCCTTGGAGGGCATCACGGCGATCGTCGTGCTGACCAAACCCGACCTGACCACACCGGAAGAGGCCCGGCGCCGGGAGGCGCTCTACGAAAGTCTCGGTTACGCGACCGCCGTCGTAAACCCGAAGAGCGGCACGGGCATGGAAGCACTGCGGGCATTGCTTCTCGACCGCAAGGCATTGCTCTGCGGAGTCTCCGGTGTCGGAAAGAGCAGCATCTTTCGCAGTCTCGGCGGCGAAGCCGTCGTTGGTGAGGTCTCGCGGCACGGCCTCGGACGCCAGACGACCTCGGCGGCGCGGCTGTGCCGTCTCGGTGCCGGCTTCCTTATAGATAGTCCCGGGATCGGCGATTTCGGTCTCGGAGGAATCACTCCGCGAGAGCTTGCCGTCGGGTTCGTGGAGATGCGCGACGCGGCGCAGCACTGCCGCTTTGCCGATTGCACGCACCTGCGCGAACCGGGATGCGCGATTCGTCTCGCCGTCGATCGAGGCGAAATCGACGCCGGCCGATATGCGAGCTATCGCCAAATCGCGGGGGAGGCACCCCTTGCGCGCACACCCCGCCCATGATATGGTCCAGGACGTTTCCTCGGACGCCATAGGAGTTTCAAATCCTTGCCTAACATCAAGGCCGCTCACAAATGGGCGCGGCAGACGGAAAAGCGCGGCGAACGCAACACGGCCGCAAAGAGCCGCCTAAAGACCCTCTTCAAGAAAGCCCTCACCGGCGGTGAACCCGGACGCGAGGTCGAGAGCGCCTTCGACCGCGCCGCAAGCAAAGGCATCATCCACGCGAACAAAGCCGCCCGCAAGAAGGCGCGCCTGGCGAAGGCCCTTGCGAAGGTCGCTACGACCCCCGCCAAAGCGCCCAAAGCAAAGGCCAAGAGCACGAAGGCTCCTGCGCGCGCAAAGAAGAGCCCGACGAAACGCTAGGGACTCGGAACTCGCCCGGTTTCATCGCAAGTATCTAAAGCGGGATGTGCCCCATGCTTTGCGATCGTAAGCAAACCAAAACGGACCCCCCCCACACTGGCGGCTGGAGGCGTCTTAGCGTTTAGCGCGAGGCGATCGCGATCTGCGCAGCGCCGTGCAGCGTGGCGCGCGGAGGGCGAGGGGCGTAAGGCGCAACGGCGCACGGACCGATGCACGGCGGATGCGGAGTGCATGACCGAGTGCGAAGCTCGGCGCACACGGTCAGCGAGAAGGTTCGCGCGACGGGCTGTTTGGGGCGGCCTTCCCGCCCCTACTTCGCGCTCGGCTGGTCGGCCTAGGGACCGAAGGCGATACCGTCGGCGTTCGTGACGGTCAGAACGTTCGTCGGC
Organism: Candidatus Tyrphobacter sp.; assembly: GCA_036567865.1. Taxonomy (GTDB): domain Bacteria; phylum Vulcanimicrobiota; class Vulcanimicrobiia; order Vulcanimicrobiales; family Vulcanimicrobiaceae; genus Tyrphobacter. The sequence continues at coordinate 24,212 of DATCTQ010000064.1, forward strand.
GTGCTCGCGGCCGTGATCGGCGCTTTGACTTCCCAAACGACGCCGTTACCGTCTACCGCCCAGAGGTTCCCCGAGCCGTCGAACGCCATCCCTATGACGTGCGTCCCGCTCACCACAAGCCCGAAAGCGCGGGTGCTTGCGTTCGTGAACGGCTGCGTGAAGACGTCGACGGTTCCGTCAATGGTTGCGTTGGCGACGAAGATCCGGTTGCTCGAATCCACCACCAGCCCGTAGTTATCTTGGTTCGGCGTAACGTTGGCCGCGGGCGTGCTCGCCGTCGTAATGGGCGGCGTAAACTTGATGATCGATGAAAAGCTCGAGACGTACAGATTCGTCCCCGAGGAATCGAACGCCAGCCCGAACACGAAGCCGAGGCCGTCCGGCGTGACTCCGTTGGAGTTGATGCTGAAGTTTGCCGTTGCCGAGGCGTTCACCGGTCCGTTGAAGACGTCGATGCAGCAGCTGGAGCTCGGCCACGCAGAGACGTAGACGTTGCCAGCCGCGTCTTCGGTGGTATCTTCGACGCTGGCATCGATCGTCGTCAAGACGAACGCGGGCGTGCTCGCGGAGGTTATCGGCGAGCTATAGACGTTCACCGTTTTGCCCGGCCCACCGTTGCTTAAAGGAACAAAGAGCCGGCCGGCATGATCGACGAACAGCTCTTCGGGTCTGTTGAGACCGGCGATCGTGCCGGATGGGGTACTGGCGGACGTGACCGGCAGGTTGTAGATTTGTACGCTGCCCACCGTAGCTGAGATCGACAAGTACATGTGGTGGAGGGTACGCATGCCCCCGCCCGGCGGGTTAAAGGCCGTTCCGGTCGACTTGCAGCCGGCCAGCAGCAGCGCGAGCGCGACGCCAGCGGCGCCGAACGAGGCAAACGGGGAACGTTTCATGAATGATGACTCCTCCGGAGACGCCCAAAAAGCGGTGCTTAGGTGCGTGGAAGCCGCTCCCTTCTTAGTCCGCTGACGCGCACCTCTCGCTCTCGAAGCAGATGAAGCGGCGGCGGCGCCCACGAGGGCGACGAGCGCTTCCCAATGCCTCGGATGCGGGACTCGTGCTCCAGAACGGAAGCGCGAGCAGGCTGCGAGGGACAGCCCTGTGGCGCGCGATCTCTGCCAGGGAGAAGGCGTTGAGCCCCGCAGCAAAGTGCGAGGTGTCTTAGCTGGGATTCCCCATATGGCTGCTCCTTTCGAGCGGGCGCCGGGTGATTCCGGCCGTTTTCGGGATCTGCGGGCAAGCCGCACCGCCGGTTTGGTGGCAAGTAAGACCCGCTTTGGCCTTGAGGACGCCGAAAAACCTGG
>DATCTQ010000065.1:0-22285 GCA_036567865.1 Candidatus Tyrphobacter sp.
AGCGGCGCGCGAAAACGCCGAAGCCTCGATGAAGGCGGCACAAGATGCCGTGCAATCGAAAACCGATACCGCGGCCTTCTTCGAGCGCCTCCGTTTCACGCAGATGCTCCTCGACGGCCGAGACGTCCGCGAGCCGGCGGAATGGCTCGACAACCTTTTCCTCAACAACGGCGGCGACATCCGCAAGATCCGCGACGAGTTGAAGCGCGATCTCGTCTTCGGGAATCTCGACGCAACCCGAAACGCGCTCGCGATCTACAACGCGATCGCCGCGATCGCGGAATACTTCTATTCGAACCTCGTCGTGCCCGAGATCATCCTCTCCCGCATGGCGGTCCGCGCGCAGCTAGCCGGTTATTACTTCGGGCCCGCTTTCAGCGCGCTGGGAATGATCAATCGCACTGCATCGCACAACGTCCAGCGTTTTCTCAACGATACGAAAGCCTACACGCGCAAGAACGAACCCTGGCTCGAGCAACTCGTTCCCGAGTTCTACACGGAATCGGAGGCGCAGGCCGGTGCGGCGTTTCCCGTCGCCACCACCGGTGAGATCGACAAGGTCGCGCAGTTCAAGCAGAGCATCGGCGGAAAAGGCTGATCGCTGCGGCCACTAGGGCGCGATCCGGAGCGGTCCATTCGAAGAGCATGCAAAGCGCGGAGCGACGCGCTTCAGGGTCCAACGTTCATGCGGCGGGATCGTATGTGAGTAGTTTGCGCGTGCGTCGGCAAAGGAGTACGAGAACGTGATCGGCTTCGCGGTCCGGTTCGCAAAAGTATAGCGCCAGGCCGGGCCCCCGAGCCCGCTGCACGCAACGGTATAGTTCAATCCGGGGACTCCCGTCGGCCCCCACGACATGCTTCCGAGCGAACCTTGCTCCTGCGCCTGCGCCGGCACGAGCGCCGATGCCAGGACGATTGCGCAAAGGAAGAGGGACGGCGCATGCTGTTTCATATCGATTTGGCGAGACCGCCCTACTTGGGAAAGCAGGGCGATCTCGCCTATGCGGTCAGCCCTGAAGACGCGGGGGCGCCGACCTGCGAGGCGCTGGGTGCGCCGGCGCTGCATGCACCGGCGCTGCGTGCACCGGCGCTGCGTGGTACACGGGCGCGTGGTTCACAGGCGCGTGGTACACGGGAGCGTGGTACACGGGCGTGTGGTTCACAGGAGCGTGATACACAGGTGCATGGTATGCGGGCGCTGCGTGGTAGGTTCGCGTTGCGTGGTACACCGGCGCATGATATGTCGTTGCCGCATGATGCGTCACCATCGTGTGATGCGTCACCACCGCGTGATGCGTCACCATCGTGTGATGCGTCACCACCGTGTGATGCGTCACCACCGTGTGATGCGTCACCACCGCGTGATGCGTCACCACCGCGGGATGCGTCACCACCGCGTGATGCGTGATGACCGTATGACGCGTCACCACCGTGTGACGCATGATGACTGCGTGCCGCGCCGCGGGATTGCTGATGATGTGCGCCCCTGCCCCGATTCTATCGGCAGAGCGGAGCGGCGCGAAGTGCGGCGGAAGTCTGTGCGTGCTGAACGGACGCGCGACGGCCGCGTATGCGGGGCGGCCGTGGTTGTACCTGTAGAGCAGCGTGCGATCTCTTGCCGCAATCTGCACGTGCCCAGCCTGCATCGACGTCATCGGCAGGCGGCGCCCGCGGAGCACGGCAAGCTGACCGCGTGTCGGCCGCGCGAAGACGCCTCCCACACCGCCGTTGTAGCTTACGCGGTTGCGCCACCCGTACACGCCCACGCGGCTGGAGTAGACGTTGCGCACGATGGTGATGTTGACGTTGGAAACGGCCGTATTGTAATAGAACTGCCGGTCACGCCAGTATCCGCCGACATAACCGACGCCGAAGTAGCCGAACCCGTAGTCGATACCGCCGTAAAATCCGACTTGCGGGCCCCAATAGCCGGACTGCCAGTCATAGCATCCGCAATACGGGTCCCAGGCCCAATAGCCCGGAGTCCAATAGTAATCGACCTCGGGGGCGAGCACCCACGTGCCCGGCACCCAGAAGTATCCGCCCGGCCCCCAGGCCCAATAACCAGGCGTCCAGACGTAATCCGGACCGGGAGCAAGCGGTTCGTAGTAGACCGGGATCGCCGGCGGCGGAATGTTGACGTAGACGCCGATGCCAACCGAAACTTGCGCCGATGCCGGCGCTGCGAAGAATGAGAATGCGATGATTGCGGTGACGAGAAGTCGCGAGATGCTGCGCACGTTGTCCTCCAATATCTCTTCAACGCCTTACCCTCAATCGCAGTTCCCTACTCCTTCGCCTACCGCGCGAGCTATGGAGCGCTCGCTTGATGCGTGAAAGAAGCTACGGGCTGCTAAGGCTGCTCCGAATGAACGTGCTGCCCTTTTGCGGGCCTTCCTGAGACCCTGCGAGCGATCGCCGTACTCGTGCTAACCGACGTGATCTCGAGCGTGCCCATCGGCTCGTTCACGGTCATGTAGCGGCCGGTGCCCGGATCTCGAACCTGCATGACCTTCACCGCGTCGAAGTACTCACCGACGGAGACGCCGCGCGACGAGCCGACGTCGATGATGTAGTCGGCGCCGTCGATCGCAATGATGATGCCGGTGACGGTTGGGGCTACCGGTGCAGCAGCGAGAAGCCGCCGCGCATCGATATGTGCCGCGATCACCTTCGCCTCAGAATCGATGAGATGCCCCATCGTCGACGCGATGAAATTGGCGTTTTCATAACTTCCGAACGTGCCCGTCAGGAAATCGGCTCCGCCGACGCTCCACGAGTTCGCCGTTTGTGTTTGTTCGTCGTCAAAGGCCTCTACGATCTGGCCCGTCTCGGCGTTGATAATGCGCACGGCAATCTTGATAGTCACGCGACCGCTGCCGAAACTCCCCGCCACTCCGCCGGCGAGCGTGTGTGTGACATGGTTCGTCGTCACGCTGGAGCTGCGCGGTGCCGCCGTCGGGCATGCGACCCCCACCCTCGGTTTGTAACACGGTGGAGGCGTGCCCCGCACCGTGGTCACGCGCGTGCTCGTCACGTTTCTATTGATGGTGATTGCCTGGCCGAGGTTCACGCCGGAACTACCGGTCTGATCGAACTGTATGACGTTCCCTTCGATCAGAAAGTGCGCGCCGATAAGGCGCCCGGCTCGCACCGCCGTCTCCGGATCGACCGCACCGGACGTATCGATATGATGCTCGCGCATCGTGTCGCCGAGTTTGGCGCGCTCCACGACGTTGAATCGACCGGTGTTCACCAGCTCGTCCGTAACGAGGTCCGAAACCGCGACGCCTGGTTCGAACTGTCCCCACCAATCGCCGGTTAAACCCTGCGTCGAGAAGTTCATGACCGCAATCGACGGCTGCGCCTGTTGGGCGAGCCCCGGCGGCGAGGCCGTTCCGAAACTCAAACAAGCGAGGATCCCGCAGAAGCCGAGAAAGCGCCGCATAGGTACCTCCCTTCGAAAGGGCAGACGGACGCGTACTCCGGGAGTAAGCGTTCGCTCCCTGAGGCGAGCAACCCCCGCCAACCGCTGAACGAGGGGTCGGCAACCCTGTTTCTGGCACGCGGCCTGGAACCGCGCGTAACGGCCGATGAAGGGGAATTAAATGTGGGCCGCCTCACAGAGTATCTTCAGCGGAAAGGCACATTCTGCGTTCGTGCATCAGCATCAGACGCATCCGCTGCACGTGCGGATCGGCCACTGGATCAACGCACTGACGTTGCTCGCGCTGCTGTGGAGCGGATTCGCGATGTTCGCAAGCAACCGCCAGTTTTCGACGATCGTGCACGCGCTGCCGCCGTGGTTCTGGAGGGCGCTGCAGTTGCACGGAAATGCTACGGTAGGCCGCGCTTGGCATCTAGGTTTCGCGCTCGTCATGATCGCCAACGCGCCCTGGTACGCTATCGCGTCGGTACGGACGGCGTCGTGGCGTCGTCTCGTGCCCAACGCGCGCACCTGGCTACGAGATGCGGTACGCGCGACGATCGCGGAGCTGCGCAGCCCGCGCGCGACGATGCATCGGACGGAGTACAACGGGGCGCAGAAAGTCGCGTACACCGGCGTTATGCTGCTGGGCGCGCTGATGATCGTCACCGGCCTCGCGCTGTGGTTGAGGCGCCGGCTTCCCTGGCTTATCGGTGCTCTGGGCGGTCAGCACGTCGTCCTTCCGGCACACGTTGTCATCGCCACGCTCTTCCTAGGCTTCATCGCGATCCACATGGTCCAGGTCCTGCGCGCGGGAGTCCCGACCTTGCTCTCGATGATCGTCGGGACGACCGAGCTGCGCCCTGCACGCGGGCGTCGTGCTCTCGTCTGGTCCGGAGGCGTGCTCGCCGCCCTCGTCGTCGGATTCACGATCATACGGTTCACGAGTGGGCCGACCGGCGTGCCGACCTATCTGCAGTGGGCGGTCGAGCGAGGAGACCGGCAAGGAGATCGCTCTCTAACCGGCTCTTCCACCCGTCTATCAACGGTTCGCGGGAGACGTTCTTCGGAAACGTTTTAGCGTCATTTCTCTGCAACCAGTTCTTAGGCTTCGACCGCTGTGACCTAGCCGAGCGAACGGCTACGGGCAATTGGCCCGGCGTCGCGCCGTCCGCGCCGAACCATCAGGGCGTACGCGCGCAGTCGATTCTGCTGCCGACAGAGGCAAGGTTGGGGTGATCCGTAAGGGTAACCATGAGGAAGTCGTTGCGATTCGTCCACTTCACCGAGGCGGTCGCGAAAAAATGTGGTATCGCAACGGCATTGTGGTCGTTGGTGCTCATCGTCCCACTCATCGGCCCCGAAGGCGCGTAGGACCAAGAGTCTTCGCAAGTAGCCGTTCTGTGCCCGTATGCGAGTCCGTAGCCCGCCGACGTGCCATTCGCTCGAATCATCGAAAGTTCGACGATAGAGTATCGTCCTTTCGTCTAGTTGCGCGTCCAGTTACCGACGAGGTCTCGGCTGGCAAAACCGGCGGATGCCAGCGCGGGTACCGACGCCACCTGCGCTGATTGCGTCGATTGCGTCGACTACTTCGCGCTGGCGGTCAGCGTTACCGCCGCGAGAAGGAAGATCGCAAAACGGTAGTCATTCATTGGAAACCTCCCGTACGAGCATGTCTGCAGAAGCTAGGGAGATGCACCATACACCGGCGCGCCCATAGCGACCATCTCGACCGGTGTGGACAACGCGGAAGGTGTGGCGATAGCGAAGTAGCGGCGACGCGATAAGGCAGGGCCGCGCATCTGCTGCTCGTGCCCCCCAACGGCGACCGGCTTAAGGCCCTCATTGTCGCGACCGATTCAGCCCGCTTTCGGCGGCCGGACCAGCGCTTTGCGCTTATGTCTGCTAGGGCCGCGCGACCTGGCCCGGAGTCCTAGCCAAGTTCAAGATGCTGTGTCATGTCGTGCTGCTCTTCGCTAGGACGGGTTCGTTTAGGCGACGTTCAGTCAGAGGGAAGCGGCGGGATCTCCGGAGGCATCTTCGACATTCGTGATCTGGTCGCCGCCGTGGATCAGTTCGCGCACGGGGGGTTCGCCTTCGCGGAGGGCGCCCGAGAAGACCGCATAGTGCCGGTGCCCGTGCCCATGATCGTCGCTGGCGCGGAGAACTCCTGCGAGAACACGTCCGTCAGCGAGCGTCACGCGGGCGGGCTTGCCAAGGTAGGGCTTGATTTCTTGATCGGTCATGCTCGTTGAGATCACTCCAAGGCGATCGAAGGTTTCGCCACTCGCCAGAAGTGCGGGGTTCCGCTCGCTCGGTTCTGTGCGGGAGTGCGCGGTTACGCGCATCGGCCTATCCTCACAGTATGCGCGCGGCCAGAATAGCGATGTCGTCTTGAGGCTTGCCGTAACAGTGCGCTGAAACGTCAGCCATCAATAATTTTACCTGCATTTCTACCGGCTTTGATGCATGATGCGCTACAAAATCGGTTAAACGCTCCATGCCGTAGAGTTCTCCGTTGCGCCGGGCCTCGGTCACGCCATCGGTCGTCGCAACTAAGGTACATCCAGGCTCCAAAGCCGCAACCGCTTGCCCGAAAGAAGCATCCTGCTCGCCTAATACACCGACTAGCGGCGCGGTGGGTGCCAGGACCCGAGCTGGGCTGCCTGGACAGATAAGGATTACGGGCTCATGCCCCCCGGATGCATACGTCATCATCCGACGCGCTGAATCGACGATGCCGACAAAGACGCTCGCGAAGGCATCCGCTTTCTCGAAGGCATTGTTCTCTCGAAACAGACGATTGAGCGATCGCAAGACCGTCTCGGCAGTTTGCTCCGCCGACACGTATGCGCGTATTGCATATTTTATCAGTGCTGCGTGAACCGCTGCGCGTACACCTTTGCCGGAAATGTCGGCCATTGAGAACCCAACCGAACCATTATCGAATGGAAAGACATCTAAGATGTCGCCGCCCGAAGGCCCATCGGCCGGTTTGTAGCCGACCGCGTAATCGATGCCGGGAATCTTATCGCTGGGTTGCGCGAAGAGGTGCTTGATGAGGACTTCCGCGGCTGTATCATCATGAACCGCAGCGGCTCTCGGCACGACGATTTCGTGCTTGTCGGCCAGATGTGGATCGTTCAACATTTGCTTTCTTGGGTGAACCAAGCCGTAGAAGGCTTGCCGGAGCTTCCTTGAGTAGCTAGGCTAGACTGCCCCATCGCTCATCGACGATCGCTCGTCGCGCTCACAGAGACGCAATGCCCCATAACGTAGCGCCAGAGCAGGAAGTTCCATTCCACGCCGCGCGCCGATCGCGTGGCGCCGCAAAGCCCTAGCGCCCGGGGCAGCGGCAGCATTTTGCGGGCTTTGCCTATTAACCACCACCGCGGTTGGCGGGTGACTGGATAGGACATCTGCCGCTCAAAACGGGTAACGGGATTATTGCCGAGTTGTTCAAGCCGCGCGAGATGGCGTCTCCGCGCCCCCCGCGCGGCAACTGCTGAGGAACTGGTAGAGCCCGGCCGAACTTCGCGGCGGGAAATGATTCGCCTTAATGCCCCAAGGCGTGCACTTACACGCGCCCAGTACCGATCGAGTCTCTCGAGTTCCTGCGCGGGCGAAGTTATGCGTCGTTTTTTGCTCGTCATCGCCCATGTGGTCACGCAGATCGGGCTCGCTACGGACGCCCTGCGCGCTGCCCGTCTTCGGGCCATCGTGAACCAGGTGCTGGCAGACCGCGTCGGCATCGAGCAGCTTGAGGCTCTGCTTTCCACGCAGGAGTCCGTGCGCTCGTGCTGAGGATGGTCGCTCGGTTCAGTCTGCCGCCCTTCGGTGGCATGGCAACCAGGCGGAAATTCGGCACCCTGGGGAAGTCGACCGATGCGGCGGAAACCCCCGTGCAATCGAGAGGTCAGTGCAATACGGAGAGGGGAAGCGACGAGAATCGCCGGCCATATGGGCCACAGCCCGCCAGCCGCCAGGCCCCCGACGAAAAGTGGCGTGATAGCGGTGCCGAGCCCGGTGAGCACGTTCGCAATCGTCACGGAGCGCGTCGCGCGCGTTAAGAGCGTGGACGCGAGTTCGTTCACTGCCGAGAAGTTCAAGCCGAAACCGAGGCCCAACGCGGTCCTGTCGGCGAGGAGAAGGCCGTATGCTGCCTGGTGCGGCAGGACGACCGATAGCATGAGGGCCAGGAGCGCGAGGCTATTGGCGATGACTCCCAAACGCAGGACGCCGACCATTCCCCGTTTCCTGGCGAGCAACGGCGTAGCCGCCGCCGCAACGATCGCTCCTAGCGTGAGCGGGACGAACAGCGCACCGAAGGCCTGCGCATCAATGCCATAGGGCGCGCGCAAGAACTCCGTCGCGAGTGCCGGCACGAGCGTAAAGGGCAAGCCTTGAAGCGTTGCGGCACCATAGACCACAGCGGCTGGGCGACGCGACCGGCGTGCCATCAGAACGATGCCGGATAGCCGGTGATCTCGCGGATCGCTTCGTACAGCGGTTTCAAGCGCTCGTACATTTTGAGGTACACGCGCTCGTAGAGATCGTCGTAGATGCCGCGCGCGCTCGGGCGCGGTTCGAACACGCGAGGCGCACGCGTTATCGTTCGTACGGCGCTTGGAAAATCGGGATACATCCGCAGACCGACTGCCGCATCGATCGCGGCGCCGAGTCCGGAGGTTTCGTAGACGTGCGGCCGCGCTGCGGGCAAGCCGGTTATCTGCACGCGGCCGCGCCGTTCGATGCGCTCCTTGCCGTCCCGCAACGCGAACGCGAGGCCTTCGAGAATCGCGCGGTAGACGTGCGCGCGCGAATGAACGTCGCCGAAGCCGACGATCGCACCCTTTGCTTCGGGCATCGTGATGCCCGGTGACCAGTATGGTTGCATGACCGGGCCCATCGAGCCCACAGGAGTAGTGTCGACGAGACGGTCGAGGATCGTCTCGGGCAGGCCGAACTGCTCCTTGAACCAGCTCACCATCCAATATCCGCGCGGGATCTGCACCTCAGCGTTGCTGTTGCCGATCCGCTCGCGCTCGGCAACCGGTGCGTCGTCGAGCACGCGCTGCGCTTGCCCGGGCGCTTAGCTCGCCATGAAAGCGGGGAAGAAAGACCATGAAAGTTTATTCTGCACCAAAAGTCTTCCTGCCGAAGAAATGGGATCTCGCAGGGCTGCACGGCATTTCGGATGCCACACTCGAGATGCACTTCGGTCTATACGAAGGCTACGTCAAGAACACGAATCTTCTGAACGAGCGTCTGGCTGAGATCCGGGAACGTGGCAAGGCCACGGGCACCGACCCGACCTATGCCGATCTGGTGCGCGGTCTCGGTTTCGAGTACAACGGCATGCGCCTGCACGAGTTGTACTTCGACAACATGACCAAACGTTCCGAACCCGTCGGTTCGGGCAGGTTGAGCAAAGCCCTGGGCGAAGCGTACGGCGGTTTCGACGAGTGGAAAAACGATTTCTTGGCTGTCGCCGGCATGCGCGGCGTGGGCTGGGCGATCGCTTATTACGATACGACGACTTTGGAAATCACCAATCACTGGATCAACGATCACGAAAACGGCCATATCGCAGGTTCCGTCCCGATCGTGGTTCTCGATGTTTGGGAGCATGCGTTCATCAAGGACTACAAGCCTGCCGACAAGGACAAGTACATCGAAGCATTCTTCGCCAATCTCGATTGGAAAGCGTGCGAAGCACGCCTGCCACTGCCATTGGTCAAGATGTCGCATAGCAGTACGTAGTCGGCCGCACGAGGTACGCTCGGAAGACTTGCGGGACGCGAGACGGGCCAAGCGGCGGCACCGTCTCGCTTCTGGACGCGTAGGACGTTGATGCGCATTGCCGCGATCCCCGATGAAACGCTCGTTGGCGTCGGCGCGACGCTGGCCGCGATCCTGGGCATCGTGCGAGAGATCCGCGGAGCGGTTAACCGCTCCCGCGGTGCGCGGCTTTAGCAGACTGGTAGCAGCACTGTGCGACGATGCGATGGTTGCTTCATCGTTTCTACGTTATGCGCGCAGCCAGAATAGCAATGTCGTCTTGAGGTTTGCCATAACAGTACGCTGAAACGTCTGGGTGGCTTCATTCACACGATGAGGTCGAATCGTAGAACGTTAGCCCCTTGTAGCCGGCGTCGAGTGGCGTGATGTCGCTCCGGGGCCGCAACATCGACATGCGCACGCGGGCCGCTGCGGACCGCAGCCGCAACTAGAAGCGCGTGGATAGAATTGACTTAGCCGTGCATCCAGGTTTATCCGCCTCGTTAGGAGCCCTTTGCCATGAAATAGAACATTCCGACGGCAGCTCCCCCCATGAGCACAACTGTCGCCCAGCCCCATGCGATCGCGAGCGTCGAACTGCGCCACTCGCCCATTCTCCGGTCTGATGCGAGCCAGACGATTACGGCGATGAGCGGCACTGCTGCGATGCCGTTGAGGACCGCCGACCAGAAGAGCGCGCTGATCGCATTGATCCGCAACAAGTCGATGAAGATTCCGATGATGATTCCACCCGCAATCACGGCGTAGAACTGACGGGCCCGCGCGAGTGGCTCGTTCAAACCTTGGCGGAACTTAAAAGTTTCGGCCGCAACGTACGCTGAGGAACCGGCCAGGACGGGCACGGCCAAGATTCCGGTCCCGACCATGCCCAAGGTGAAGAGCATCGCGGCGAACCGCCCCGCGAGCGGCTGGAGCGCTCGCGCCGCCTGCTCCGCGGTCTGAATGTTGTGTATGCCGTGGGCACCGAGCGTCGTTGCGGTCGTCACGATGATGAAGAATGCAACGACATTCGAGAAGATCATCCCCGCGTTGATGTCCGTATGACAGTCGCGGATCGCCTGCGCATTGGTTCCTCGTCGAGCGGCGATCGTGGTCTTCCCTTCGTTCTTCTCCTCCTCGACCATGAGGGAGGCTTGCCAGAAGAACAGGTACGGCGTGATCGTTGTCCCAAGCACGCCAACCATCGTCGCGAGAACGCTGGAGTCCAAGCGCATGTGCGGCGCAACCAAATGCGCGAGCACGCGCGACCATGGAGCATGCACGACGAAGGCGGTGATCACGTACGCGAAGAGCGACAGCGTCAGCCATTCGAATATGCGCGCGAGGACGCCGTATGAAAGCCACACTTGTGCCGTGATGAGTCCGACGCCGAAGAGTAGTGTCCACGCATCCGGCGGCAACGGAATGACGAGATGAGCCGCCGCGGACATTCCCCCGATATCTGCCCCGACGTTGAACGTATTTGCGATGATCACGAGCGTCGCCAGCGAGTAGGCTACCGGCGGGACGAGGCGCTTGCGCATCGCCGCGGCGAGGCCCTCGCCCGTCACGAGGGCGATGCGCGCGCACATGCCCTGCACGACAGCCATCATCGGCGTCGAGATCAGCGTGAGCCACAGGAGCGAGTAGCCGGTTGAAGCTCCGGCCACCGAATACGTGGAGATCCCGGACGGGTCGTCATCAGCGGCCCCGGTGATGAGACCGGGGCCGAGTACTCGGAAGAAGCGTATGAGCCGCGAGGGGCGGCCCAAGGTCAGATGCGCGCCCCTCGACCGGTCAACAGGTTAATGACGAGGATGACCAGCGCCACCACCAAGAGCAGGTGAATCAGGCCGCCTCCAAAGTGCAGCAAGAAGCCGACGAGCCACAACACGAAAAGCACGCCGACGATCGTCCAGAGCAGATTTGCCACCAGGATCACCTCCCGAATTTATGTTTGCAACCACGCTATGTTCGGCTCATTCCTTTCCGTGACATCACGTCCTCCATTCGGAAGTTTACCCCCGAGCAAGAGAAGCGCAACCAAGCGCCTTATCTCCGGAAATGCTCGCGCGGCGCCAATGAACGTATCCCTGGACGTGTCATCTGCGATCGGGTGCACAGAAGAGCCGCTCCAGCGCGTCGAACTGTGCGACGGCGCTGCTAAGCCGTTCGAAGGTGGGAAATGTCGTTGTGCTGCCAGAGCAGAACCCTATGAGAGGAGGTAGATAGGTGCCTTGGTGAACGGTGCGCGACGCCTGCTCGTTTTCGTAAACGCGCGCGCTCGGGGCGGAGAAGGCGCGGGCGACGGTGAGGCCTTCGAGGCAAAACTACAGCAGGCGGGTTTCGCGGTTACGTTCGAACGCATCGAGAGCCCGGAACAGTTGGATGCAACGGTCCTACGGCTCGCGCCGGATCACGATGCGATCGTGATCGGCGGGGGCGACGGATCGATGCGGGCCGCGTTACCGGCGATCCTCAAAGCGAATTTGCCGGTGGCTATTTGGCCGCTCGGGACCGCCAACGACTTCACGCGCTCGCTCGGCATCGAGTGCGAGGACGACTGCCTGCATGCGCTTCGGGATTGGTCGAACGTCGGGTCGATATTGCCGAGGTCAACGGTCAATCCTTTCTCAACAATGCGACGCTCGGATTTCCTGCAGAGGCGGCGCGGCACCTTACGCCCGACCTAAAGCGACGCCTCGGTGTTCTTGCGACCGTCTCCCTCGTTCCCATGCTTTGGCACAATGTCAAGCCATTCGAGGCAGAAATCGAAGCCGATGGCCGAGTCGAACGGCGGCGAATCATTGCCGCGCTCGTGGGTAACGGCAAATACGAAGGTGGTTTCCCAATTCGCTACTCCGGCTTGGCGGACGCCACGCTCCACGTCACCCTCTGTCTAGCGCACACTCGATGGGCGCTTCTTCCAATTCTCTGCAGCGTTGCACTCCGCAGGATGGCCACGTCACGCCGAATCGAAACGTTCGCTGCGGACTGCGTCGCGATTCGGACGGCTGCGGTGCAACGCGTCGGAGCTGACGGCGACATCGTAACGCAAACGCCCGCGATTTTTACATTGCGTCACGGAGCACTTCGCGTCTTAGTGCCAGCGTGAATGCGAATTCGATCAATAAGGTATCCGAGCTCTCGCTCGGCACCGCGCCCGACGGGTTTTCAGTGCGGTCGCTGTCTCGCTGTCTCGCTGTCTCGCTGGCTCGCTGGCTCGCTGTCTCGCTGTCTCGCTGTCTTGCCCAGAAAGGGACTCGAACCCCCACGGTGTTGCCACCACTGATACCTGAAACCAGCGCGTCTACCAATTCCGCCATCTGGGCGCGGGAACTCGGCAGTTCGCGCAGTTCGGAATCGGCCCTGCACGGCACGTGGCAGGGCGTACCGGCGGTGCGCCGTGAAACCCCGGCGATGGCGTTGCGTTTCTGGAGTCCACGCATGCTCCGAAGCACGAAAGGCGTGACCCTCCCCACCTCGCGGACCGCGTTCTCCCGCGAGCTGGATCCCTATTCGCGCGCCGTCACCACCGCCGCCGAACGCGTCAGCCCGGCGGTCGTCGCGATCGAGATCGGCGCCGGCCATCGCGTCGGTAACGGCAGCGGTTTCATCTTCACGCACGACGGCTTCGTGCTCACGAACAGCCACGTCGTCAACGGTGCCGACCGCATCGAGGTTGCGCTGCTCGACGGGCGCCAGTTGGCCGCGGAGCGCGTCGGCGACGATCCGCACACCGATCTCGCCGTTCTGCGCATCGACGGCCGCGATCTCTCACCCGCCGCGCTCGGCGACTCGAGCATGCTGCGCCCCGGTCAACTCGTCGTCGCCGTCGGAAACCCATACGGTCTCGCCACGAGCGTTACCGCCGGCGTCGTCAGCGCGCTTGGGCGCTCGCTGCGCTCGCAGTCGGGGCGATTGATCGACAACATCATCCAAACCGATGCCGCGCTCAACCCCGGCAACTCCGGCGGCCCGCTCGTCACCGCCTACGGCGACGTCATCGGCGTGAACACCGCGATTCTGCCGGGACAGGGACTCTGCTTCGCCATCGCGATCAACACCGCGAAGTTCGTCGCCGGGCTGCTGATTCGCGATGGACGCGTGAAGCGCGGGTACCTCGGCATCGCCGGTGCCGACGTCGCGCTCTCGCCCGCGGCGATGAAACGCTTTCGCATGAGCGATGGGCGCGGCGTGCTCGTCGTCTCCGTCGAACCGCGTAGCCCGGCCGACTCGGCGAAACTCGCGGAGGGTGACGTCATCGTCGCGATCGACAAGACGCGGCTGTTCGGTGTCGACGAGCTGCACAAGGAACTCACTTCGATCGAACTCGGCCGAACCTATCGCCTCGACGTGCTCCGCAAGGGTCAACGTCTGAGCGTCCCCGTTCGCCTCGTCGAATCGCCGAACTAGTGGCTTGGGTTCGGCGGCTGATACCGATCCTCGGTATCACGTTCGTCGACATCATCGGTTTCAGCATGCTGATTCCGATGCTGCCGTATTTCGTGACGCATTTCGGTGCGAAGCCGATTGTCGTCGGCGTTCTCTTTGCGACATTTTCACTCTGCCAGCTGATCTCGGCACCGCTGTGGGGAAACGTCTCCGATCGAATCGGGCGCAAGGTCGTGCTGGTCACGAGCCAGATCGGCTCGACGATCGGCTGGACGATGCTCGCATTTTCGCCGACGATTGCATGGGTTTTCGTCGCGCGGATCGTCGAGGGCGTCTCGGGTGGGAATATCGGCATCACGCAGGCCTACGTCGCCGACCTCGTTCCGCCGAAAGAACGGTCGCGTGCCTTCGCGCTCATCGGCGCGACGTTCGGTGCGGGCATGATCTTCGGACCGGTGATCGGCGGCGTGCTCTTCTTGCGATATGGGTTCAAGGCGCCGTTCCTTACGGCGGCCGCCTTGCAGCTCTTGACGCTCGCCCTCACGCTCGCATTCGTGCCGGAGTCGCGGCGTCACGAGGATCGCGAGCACGTCGGGATTCGTGACGTGCTCGAGGGGTTCCGCAGGCCGGGCTTGGCATTCATCTTGGGGCAGAAGCTCGCGCTCTCGCTCGGGCTCTACGGTTGGTATGCGGTATTCGCGCTCTACTTGCAGCGCCAGCTCGACTTCACGCTCGCTCGAACCGATTTCTTCTTTGCGATCTTCGCAGCCGCTAGCGTCATCATGAACACGGTCGCCGTCGGCGGCGTCTCGAAACGAACGGGCGACCGTCGCATGTCGAATCTCGGCCTCGCGACGCTCGCGGCATCGTTTCTTCTCCTGCCATTCGTGCACAACATCGGGGTCCTGGCAGGCGTGCTGATCCTCTTTTCGTTCGGTTCCGCACTCGCGCAGAACGGCATCACCGCACAGATCAGCAACGCCGTACACGATCGCGAGCAGGGTACGGTGCTCAGTGTCGGCTCCTCGCTCGACTCGCTCTCCGGCATCGTCGCACCGCCCATCTCCACCGGCCTGCTCGGGGCCGCGGGGCCGGCCTTCGCGGGAGTCGAGTCCTCGGTCTTTGCATTGACGGCGCTGGTCATGGGCGCTGTCGCGACGTATCGCACGGCAAGGATGCGCTCGACGCCGTAACGTCGAATCCCCGTTCGACGTGATGTCCGCGCAGTGGGTTAGTGCCGTCGCATCGCTGGCGACCTTCGTCGTCATCGGCGCCTCGGCAGTTGCCGCGTTGCTGCAGCTTCGCCATATGCGCGGCGGAAATCAGATCGCCGCGCTATTGGAGTGCCGCGAACGACTTGAATCGCAAGAGTTTCGAGAAGCGCAGCGCTTCGTGATTCACGAACTGCCAAAGCGGCTTGAGGATCCGAACGAACGGCGCAAGATTAGCGAGCCGCGTTCGCAGGCCGACAACGAATATCGGGCGATCCACACGGTCGCGAACCTATTTGAGAGCCTGGGTGCGTTCGTGAAGCATCGCATCATCGACGGCAACGTCACGTGCGACATTTGGGGAAACGTGGTTCGGCGAAACTGGGCGGTCTTAGCTCCCG
The DNA here is from genome assembly GCA_036567865.1 of Candidatus Tyrphobacter sp. Taxonomy (GTDB): domain Bacteria; phylum Vulcanimicrobiota; class Vulcanimicrobiia; order Vulcanimicrobiales; family Vulcanimicrobiaceae; genus Tyrphobacter. The sequence goes on from DATCTQ010000065.1 coordinate 15,219, forward strand.
TAATTGCGTATCAGCGTCAGATCGGAGCCGGTCCGCGGATATGGGAGAACTTCGAGTTTCTCGCGATGCTCGCAACGCGCTACAAGCTGCGTCACGCGGCGGGCACCTATCCGCGCAGAATGCTGCGGATGCCCGAGGATCGTTCGTTCATCGACGCGCTGCGAGCCGATTCGCCGCCGCAGGATACGCCGCGGCCGGAATGACTAGGAGCCTAGGCCGCTCCACGTTTGTGCCGGCTCTTCTCCCCGCCCTCGCGTTTGCTTTCTTTGAGACTGCGTTCGAGCACGTCCATGAGGTTCACGACCTTGCCGCGTGAGGGCGCAACCTTCTTGAGCTTGGGCAGTTCCTTGCCGGAAACGCGCGCTTCGATGAGCGCGAGCATCTCTTCGCGGTAGCGATTCGGGAACTTCTCCGGTTCGAACTCTTCGACGCTCATCGAATCGACGAGCATCTTTGCCATCTTTAGTTCGGCGGGCGGCATCTTCTCGTCGCCGGGAAGATCGAGCGATGACGGGTCGACGATCTCGTTCGCCCAGCGCATGAGATCGAGGACGAGCGCGTCTCTCGACGGCTTCAGCGCCGCCATATACTCCTTGGTTCGAATCACGACGCGCGCGATCGCGACCCTACCCGATTGCTCCAGTGTCTCGCGCAGCAGCGCGTACGCGTGGCGTCCGGTCTTCGTAGGCTCGAGATAGTATGGCTGATCGAAGAACATCGAATCGATCTTGTCCAGCTCGATGAACTCCAAGATGTCGATCGTATGCGTCACCTTCGGATCGATGCGCTCGAAGTCTGCATCGGTGAGTACGACGTGCTCGCCCTTCTCGTACTCGTAGCCCTTGACGATCTCGTCCCATGGGACTTTCTTGCCGTCGATGCTGCAGGTGCGCTCGTATTGAATGCGCCCCTCATCCTTGGCGTGCAGCATGTGGAACGCCAGCTCGTGGCTGCGCACCGCACCCGTGAGTTTGACGGGGATCGTCACCAAGCCGAAGGAAATCGAACCGGACCAGATCGCGCGCGGCATATTACCTCCAGAGTTTGCGGGCTCGCCCAATGGTCGTTTCGAGCTTTGCCCGCTTCCAGCTACGCCCGCTCCAGCGATCTCCCTGCTGATGGAGCGCCTTGGGGACCGTGCGGATCGTGTACTTCGCAAAGGCGTCGGCCGGAACCGGCGTGCGCGAACGTTTGAATGCCTCGACCTCGCTCCAGTCGAGCGGCCAGGAGACCGGGGCTGCGTCGCGGGCGCGAACCGAGAAGGGCGCGACCAGCGTTTTGCCGTGACCCACTTGCACGTAGTCGATGTAGACGGCGGCCGGGCGCCGCTTCGCGATCATGCGCTCCAGCGTCACGAGCCCGCCGCACTGCGCAGCGACGTGGCGCGCGACGATCTCCGCGAAGATCTTCGCCTGCTCGTAGGAATGGCCGCCGGCCAGCGGCACCACGACGTGCAGTCCCAAGCCGCCGCTGGTTTTCACGAGCGGCGAAAGCCCGACGCTCGCGAGCGCATCGCGTATCGCAAGCGTCACGGTCGCGAGCGTCTTCAGCGTGCAATGCTCGCCGGGATCGAGATCGAAGAGCACGAAATCCGGCTGCGCGATCGAGCCGACGCGCGAGGTCCAGACGTGCAGGACGATCGCCGCGAGATTCGCGAGATAGATGAGGCTCGGCGCGTCGTTACAGAGGACGTAGGTAATCTTCGAGCGCGTTCCCCCGGGACTCGCCAGCGTCACGCGATGCACCCACTCCGGCATGCCTTTGGGCACGTTCTTTTCGAAAAAGGAGCTCGCGTCGATGCCGTTCGGAAAGCGCTCGAGCGTCAGCGGACGATTCTCGAGGTACGGTATCATCGTCGCGGAGACGCCTTCGTAGTACGCGATGAGATCACGCTTCGTGTAGCCGTCGCGCGGCCACAGCACCTTATCGAGGTTCGATAGCGAGAGGGTGCGATTGCCGATGCGCACGTCGACCCGTTGGGATGCCATGCGCTACGAGCTCACGCGGGACGCTCGCGCACGACGTCCTTCGCGCTTTTGTCGGTGCGCAAACCGAGAAACGCCGCTTGGCGCACGAGCCCGTCGCGCGTCCATTCCGCAAAGCGTACTTGCGCGACCAGCTTCGGCTCGACGTAGTGCGCGCCGCGCAGCACGTCACCCTCGGCAAAGGGCGACGTCTTACGCGGGATCTTCCTCAGCGCCGCATACAGCTCTCGCAACGCGCTTTCGGAGAATCCGGTGCCCACGTTGCCGGAGTAATGCAACGTCTTGCCCTCGTAGACGCCCAACAGCAGGGAGCCGAAGTTCGTGCGCGAGCCCGCGGGATCGGTCCAGCCGCCGACCGCGAACTCCTGCTCGAGATGCGCTTTGATCTTCAGCCAATCGCGGCTACGCCGCTCTTGATAGGTCGAATTCCGTCGCTTCGCGAGCATCCCTTCCAGCCCGCGCTTGCGGACCTGCTCGAAGAACGCAATACCCTTTCCCACGATGTGTTTCGAATACAGCACCAAATCCGTATCGCGAACGAGCGATTGCAAAATCGACTTGCGCTCCTCGAGGGGCCGGTCGCGCAGATCGCGCCCGTCCGCATAGAGCAGGTCGAATGCCACATACACCAACGGCGCGCGCGTCTTCGCTGCCTCCTGGAGGGCCTGGAAACTGGAGCGGCCCCGCGAATCGAGGCTACAGATCTCCCCGTCCACCACGATCGGAATCGAGGAGAACGCCTCCGCAAGTGAGGCCATTTGCGGGAATCGCGCGAGCAGATCGAGCGCGTTGCGCGACCTGAGCGAGAGCTTTCCATCCGCATCGACCGTGCAGATCGCGCGATAGCCGTCCCACTTGATCTCGAAAAGCCAGTCGTCGTCGTCGAAGGGTTTCGCGACGAGCGTCGCGAGCATGACCGATTTTGGGCTGGGAATGCGATCGCGCTTCACCGCCGCCTGCGGCGCCGCAGCGTGCCGGTCCTTCGCACGCGATTGCCACGTACGGGACTTCGGATCGCGTCCGACCTCGGCGAGCGTCTTCCCGCTCTTGACCGAGCGCGCGTGGCGCGCGGGATCCCACGAAGGCTTCGCATACTCGTCGCGATCCTTGAAGAGCAGCCACGGTTCGCCGCTTTCGCCCTCGCGCGGCTTGATGCGCACGAGCGTGAAGAGCCCCTCGAGTTTCTCCCCGTGCATCACGAACTTGATCTTGCCCGCCTCGATCTCGCGCGACGGATTCGTTCCTTCTGCGAGCTCGTACGTGCCCTCGTCCCAAACGATCACACTGCCGGCACCGTACTGCCCTTTCGGAATCGTGCCCTCGAAATCGCGATAGGAGAGTGGATGGTCCTCGACGTGCATCGCCAAGCGTCGCTCCCCTGGAACGAGCGTCGGCCCCTTCGGCACCGCCCACGAAGCGAGCGTTCCGCCGGCTTCGAGACGAAAGTCCCAGTGCAGCCGCGATGCGTGGTGCATCTGCACCACGTAGCGGAAGCGCTTCGAAGCGCGTGCGTGCTTTCCGGCCGGCTCCGGGGTCTTGCCGAAGTCGCGTTTCGCACGGTACGCTTCGAGCGATCCGGAACTGCGCGGTTTCCCCGCCGCCTTCTTACGCGGTGCCACGACGTAGCAGACCTCCTATCGAACGCCCGTCCTTCCCCCGAGGAGCGCTCTCTTCCCGCAGAGGTGCAAGTGCAAACTTGCGCCGCAGCGAAGATTGACATAATGTCCGACTTCCGCTTCTCCCCGCGCGCCAATCGTGCTCACGAGATTCCGTGGTCGCCGTGGGGTAGCCAGGCATTTGCGCGCGCGCAACGGGAGCGCAGGCCGATCCTGCTCTCGATCTCCGCGGTGTGGTGCCATTGGTGTCACGTCATGGATGAGACGACCTACTCCGATCCGGCCGTCATCGCGAAGATTGCCGAACGCTTCGTTCCGATTCGCGTCGATAACGACGAGCGCCCGGACGTCAATGCGCGCTACAACATGGGTGGCTGGCCGACGACGGCGTTTCTCGCCCCCGACGGCACCGCGCTGACGGGAGCGACGTACCTGCCGCCGTCGCAGATGGAGCGCGCTCTCGACGAGATCGCGAACTGGTACGCGGAGAACGCGAACGAGATCGCCGAGCACGCCGAGACGTTGCGCACGTCGCGCACGCGTGCCGATCCAGGCGTTCGCGAAGAGTTGCGCGCCGAAGGCGTACGCCGGATTGCCGATGCCGTCGCCGCGTCGTTCGACGAGGAGTACGCCGGGTTTGGGGACGCGCCGAAGTTTCCGCAGCCCGAACTGCTCGAGTTTCTCATCGTCGAATCGCAGGCGACGGGCGACGAGCAGTTGCGCAATATGGCGCTGCGCACGCTGGTCGCGATGGCCGGCGGCGGCATGTACGACCACGTCGAAGGCGGGTTCTTTCGCTATTCGACCACGCGCGACTGGTCCGTGCCGCATTTCGAAAAGATGGCCGAGGAGCACGCCGGGCTGATTCGCGTGCTGGCGCTCGTGCTCGATCGTTCTCGCACGCACGAACTGCATGCGACGCTACGATCCACGCTCGGCTACGTCACCGGCGTGCTGCGCGATCCGGCGAGCGGCTTCTTCGCCGGCAGCCAAGACGCCGACGAAGACTACTACGCCCTTGCGCTGGAGGAGCGCCACGCACGCCGCGTACCATACGTCGATCGCACCGTCTACGCCGATCGCAATGCGGCGTTGGCGGGCGCGCTCTGCCTGGCGGGTGCAGCGCTCGACGACGGCACGATGGTGACGTTCGGTGCCGCGACGCTCGACGCGCTGCACGAGCGTCTGCGCGATTCCGACGGTTTGCTTTACCACGTTGCGCGCCCGGGTGCCGCGCCAAGCGTTCGCGGTCTGCTCGGCGACCAGGCTGCGTATCTGCGCGCCCTGCTCGACGCGCATGAGATCACGGGTGAAGGGCGCTTCTTGGAGCGCGCGCTCGCGCTGGTCGATCCGCTCGAACTGCTGTTTGGCGCCTCCGACGGCGGCTTCCACGATCATGCCGGCATCGAGGAGACGCTCGGGCGGCTCGAGGTCCAGGACCGACCGATCGTCGACAACGCGATCGTGGCCGAGTCCTATCTTCGACTTGCATCCCTGAGTGCGCGAGCGTCATATCGGGCAACGGCTGAGCGCACGCTGCTCCTGTACGCGCCAACGTTTACGAATGCCGGCGCTTTCGCCGCGTCCTACGCGCGAGCCGTACGCCGCTATCTCTCGCCCGAGATCTGCGTGCGCTTCGTCGGTACGCCCGAGCAAGGCGATGAGTTTCGAGAAGCCGCACGGCGACTGCCGTCGCCGTTCGTCAATGTGCGAACGCTCGCACCGGCGGAGTCGAGTACGCTCGACCTTCCGGCGCACCCGGCGCCCGCCGCCTATCTCTGCGCGCTGCGCACGTGCGGCCCACCCGTGCGATCTGCCGCCGGCTTACGCGCCGCGTACGATGCGATCGCGGCCCCCGACGACCGGCATTGACACCCCGCATTCGCTGGAATCCCCATGCGTACGCCTTCGTCTTCGTGATGCTCCTCGGCGCCGCACTGCGCCTCTACGATATCGGCGGGGTTCCCTCGGAGCTCATCGCCGACGAGCTGGATCCGTATAACTCCGTACAAAGCCTCGTGACCACCGGTCACGACATCGATGGGACGCGGCTGCCGTTTCTCTATTCCGAATTCACGCGGCATCCTCCGATCTACGGGCTCTGTGAATATGCATCGAGCCTCATCTTCGGGAAGAATCCGTTCGCCCTTCGATTCCCCGCGGTGCTATTCGGCTTGGCGGCGATCGGCCTCATGTACGCGATTGCCTTCGCGTTGACGAGGCGACGCGATATCGCGCTGATGACCGCGCTGCTGGAAGCGACGCAACCGATCTTCGTTCACTTCTCACGCGTCGGCTGGGAGCCCGCCTCCGAGTTGCCCTTCCTCCTCGGCGGGGTGTACGTGTTGCTGCGCGCCTTCGACTCGGTCGGGGCCGATGCGCGCGCTCGCGTCGACTTCAAGGGGCTTGCGCTCGCGGCTCTGCTGCTCGGATTGACGTCGTATACGTACATGGCAGGGTGGGCGTACGCGGTCGTGCTGGGCGGCGCGATCGTCGCGCTGAACGTGCCGCGTCTGCGCTCTCGGGTGGCCGTGGGAGAGGTGCTCGGTGCGATCGCGGTTTGGGGGCTCGTCTCGGCGCCCGCGCTCTGGATGTGGTCGATCGACCAGCGCCCCCAACGGCTCTCGACCTTCAACACGGGGTTCGCGGCTGCCGCGCAGACCTTCGCGACCCACTATATCGCGCAGTTCCACTGGTCGTATCTGGTCACGACCGGCGAGCCGCAGCCCGGGCTGACGTGGCGTTACCTCGTCGGATTCGGCGCGTTCTTCTGGTGGGTGATTCCTCTTGCCGCCGTTGGGCTCGCGTCGGCAGGCGCATACATTCGCACAAGATGGGCGCTCGCGTGGGTATGGATATGGCTGCTCGCCTATCCCCTCGGAAGCGCGTTAACCAGAGAAGCGGGGCCGAATGCTCCGCGAACGCTCGCCGGCGCGCCCATATTCTGCCTTCTCGCCGCGATCGGCTTTGCAGCCTTGCTCGATCTGGTAAGAACGCTGGGCTCTGCGAAGATGAGGAAAATCGGCGTGGTCGTCGTGAGCGCGCTGCTCGCGGCAAACCTCGCGGCGTCGGTTCTGCTCTTTTCCGTAGACTATTTTACGAAATACGTACACGTCTACCCGAATGCGTGGGACTCGGGGACGCGTGCCATGTTTGCCTTCATTCGCGATCGCCGCGAGGGCTACGCTCGTGTCTGCTTCTCGGTGCTGCCTGCGTGGTACGCCACCGACACCTACGTGCGGTACTACATCGCCGATCTACCACTTCAAAAAATCGACGACATCACGGACCCGGCATGCTTTCTTCCGGGAACTTTGCTCGTCATCGATGCGAATCACGCTGTCAGGCGCCCTGGTTTCGCGCGACTGGTCACGATTCGCGACGTCAACGGATCCCCGTTTGCGGTGGTCACGGCGCGGCCGGTCGCACGAGCGCCCTAGCCGGACCGCACGAACGCGCTCCAGAA
>DATCTQ010000066.1:0-17990 GCA_036567865.1 Candidatus Tyrphobacter sp.
GGCGCCTTGTTGCCCGGGTACTCGCTGGGCGCGGTCACGCAGCCGCTGCAGGCGAAGTTGAATCAACCTGGGTTCCTACCCGCGGGCGTGCACCTCGAGGCGCAGGGCGACACGCAGTATATGATCGAGACGGCCGTCGCTATGCTCATCTCGATCATGATGTCGTTCTTGCTCGTCTACATGCTGATGGTCATCCTGTACGGCTCGATGCTGGAGCCGCTCATCGTGATGTTCTCGGTTCCGATGGCGATCATCGGAGCCTTCCTCGGCCTCACGATCATGCACATTCTCAATCCGAATGGCACGCAGTCTCTGAACCTGCTCTCCAGCATCGGGACGATCATGCTGCTGGGGCTCGTTTCGAAAAACGGGATCCTACTCGTCGACTATTCGAACACGCTGGTGAAACGCGGAATGCACGTGGCCGGCGCCGTGGTGCAGGCGGCCTCGACGCGTTTCCGGCCGATCTTGATGACGACTTTCGCGATGGTCTTCGGCATGCTGCCGCTCTCCCTCGGCTTTGCCGAAGGCGCTGAATGGCGTCAATCGATGGGCACGGTCATCATCGGGGGACTGATCTCGTCGCTGATCCTCACGCTCTTCTTGGTGCCGATGATCTACCATACGTGGATCGGCTTCGTGGAGCGCGTGAAGAATCGGCAAGCGGTGCGCCAAGAGTTGGCGGGAGCGGGGCCGGCTCTCGCACCGGTCGGAACCGCGACCTGACTGGGATCCTGCGGAACCGGCAGGGCTTCCGCTTCGTTGCTGTGTAGGGAACCAAGGCACATCGCAAACGGAGCGGACATGAGCAGATCTCGGATTTCGCGCGCCTGCGGGCTCGCCCTTACCCTCGGCCTTGCCGCCGGCATGCTTTCTCCGGCTAGAGCGCAAGAGATCGCGGTCGTCGTGAACGGCGAACAGGTCGCTTTCGACCAGCCGCCCATCGAGCAGGCGGATCGCGTCTTCGTACCGCTTCGAGGCGTCTTCGAACGCCTCGGCGCCGTCGTAGATTATTCGGGCGGCACGATCGAGGCCGATCGTGGCGACATCGCGGTCGTGCTGCATGTGGGATCGAACGTGGGGTACGTCAACGGGTACGCCGTGCAGCTCGACGTCGCGCCTTTCATCATCGGGCGGCGCACGCTGGTACCGCTGCGCTTCATCTCGGAGTCGCTCGGTGCGAGCGTCGATTGGAGCCAAGAGCAGCAAACGGTCTACATCGGGCTGACCACCGCGGTTGCCCCGCCGCCTACGGGCTGGCAGCCGCCATATCCGCAAACCTGGCCGCCGCCCCAAGGCTGGTGGCGGCCTCACGGGCGGCTGCCTCGCGGTTGGTACCAAGGTCCGGGAGGGGTCTGGTATCCTCCAGGCGGCTATGCTCCCGGTGGCCCCGGACCGGGAGGCTATAGCGGTCACGGCCGCCGGCCGGGCGGCTACGCGACGCCGACGTCGCGTCCGACGTTCCGTCCGCATCCGCCGTTCACGCCGAGGCCGCCGTTCTTTACGCTGCATCCGTATCCGACGCCGACGCCGCGTCCGACGTTCCGCCCGCATCCGCCGTTCACGCCGAGGCCACCGTTCTTTACGCTGCATCCGTATCCGACGCCGACGCCGCTACGCATCTACACGCCGCGGCCGCCGTTTCGCACGTTCCATCCGCATGTGACGCCGACGCCGACTCCGTAAGCGAGCGAGGGACCGCCGTGTGGTTCGCCTCTCGACCGTCGGGGAACAATGGCGCCGATGAAGAGAATCACTGCAATCGCGGCGGCGCTGGTGTTCGCGGCTGCCGCGATCCTGACCCAGAGCACGACGAGTGCCCAGCAGAACATCACCGTTCTGATCGACGGATCTCCCATGGGGTTCCCCGACCAGCCGCCGATCGATCAAGGCGGCCGCGTCTTCGTGCCGATGCGCGCCATATTCGAACGGCTCGGCGCGACGGTCGTCTACGATAACGGGACGATCAACGCAACGCGCGGTCCGCGTACGATCTCGCTCCAAATCGGCTCCGCAAGCGCGACGATAGACGGACAGCCGGCACAACTCGACGCCCCGCCGTTCGTCACCGGCGGCCAGCGCACGATGGTGCCGCTGCGCTTCGTCGCTCAAGCGCTCGGCGCAAACGTCGCATGGAGCGAGGCGAATACGACGGTCTACATTCGCACCAACGGGATGGGCGCTCCCGGCTACAACAACGGCGGATACACCGGTGGTCCGGCGCCGCCATATCGCCCGGGAACGTCGCAGCCTCACCCCGGTCCTATTTGGGCGGATGCGGGGCACCAGTTGCTGCACCGCCCGTATCCGTGGGGATTGACGTCGCGTCCGTATCCGCTGATCAATGCGTCTTTCCGCTTGCCCGTGCAGCCATACACGATGCGCATTATGTTGGACGGTCGCAACGTGACGGATATCGCAAAGGTCACGATGATGGGCTTTGAGTTTACGCCGGCCTATCCGCTACACGCGGGCACGCACACCGTGCGCGTCTTCGGCGAAACGCAAAACGGAATGCCGATCTCCGACGGGTGGAGCTTCACCGTCACGTCGATGTAAGGGGTTCGGACGCATGGGCCGGGAACACCGACCCATGCGTCCGCGCAGAGCGTTGGTGACCGGCGCGGCCTCCGGCCTCGCGGCCGGGACTGCCCCGGCCCTTGCGCGCGACGGTTTCGCCCACGTCGCGATCACGTTCCGCGCCGCGCCGCCAGATGCAACGCTCTCGGCGATTCGCGCTGCGGGAGCGACGGGAAGCGCGCACCGGGTGGACTTCTGTGCCGCCGAGCAGAGCATCGTCGACGCGCTGGCGGCGATTCTGGTAGAGGCCGGCCCGTTCGACACGCTCGTCCACGCCGTCGGGCCGATCGTCGTGAAACGCTTCGCGCGCTTGACGCAGCAAGAATGCCGCGAGATGCTCGCTGGGAATTTCGAAAGCGCCGTCCTCGTAGCGCGCGCCGTGCTGCCCTCCATGCGTGAGGCCGGTTTCGGACGGCTGATCTTCTTTGGGGCGAACGGCTCGAACGAGACGCGGCCGACGCCCGGCCTGGCGCTCTACGGCGCGGCAAAAAGCGCGGTCACCGCCTTCGCTCGTACGCTCGCGATCGAGGAAGCGCGCAACGGCGTCACGGTCAACGTCATCGAACCCGGCGACATCCGCGATAAAACCCTGACGCGCGAGGATGCGCGCTCGCGAACCGCCGCTAATCCGCGGGGTCGCCCGGGCTCTTTCGAGGACGTCGCGGACGTGGTGCGCTTCCTCGTCGCGCCCGAGCGCGACTTCGTCACGGGAGCGGTGATCGGCGTCACCGGAGGGTTGTGGGAGGCGGACGAAAAACACGCCTCCTCTCCATGACCATCGACGATCGGCGCGCCTTTGCTCTGCCGGGCGCGAGCCCTCAGTACGGCCCGGACAAGCCCGTTGACGTCGAGCACATCGACCTCCACCTGATCCCGAATCTCGACGAGGCGTTGCTGGACGGTCGGTGCACCACGACGGTGCGCGCGATCGACGAAGACGTCGTGCGGCTCAGCCTCGATGCCGTCGATCTCGACGTTCACGCGGTCGAACGAGACGATCGCCCACAGGCGTGGACGCATCGCGACGGCCACCTCGAGATTACGTTCGACCCGCCGCTGCGTGCGGGCGAGCAGACGTCGTTCTCGGTGAAATACCGTGTCGAACATCCGCGCCACGGACTGTTCTTCGTACACTCCACCGCGGAAGCGCCGCGGGTGCCGCACCTGTGGACGCAGTGCCAGGACGAGAACGCCCGTTACTGGTTCCCATGCTTCGACTATCCTCACGAAAAGCAGACGACCTCGACGACCGTCGTCGTGCGCAAAGGCGAGTTCGCGCTTTCGAACGGTGCGCTGGTCGAGCGCCGCGACGACGGCGAGCACACCATTTTTCGTTATCGGCAGGACGTTCCGCACAGCACGTATCTCGTTACGCTCGTGGTTGGACCGTTCGTCGAGATTGCGCAAGGCAACGCGGGAGCGCACAACGTTCCGGTGTTCGCATACGTGCTACCCGGGCGCGAAGCCGACGGTATGCGAGCTTTCGGCAACACGCCACGCATGATCGACTTCTTCGAACGACGCATAGGAACTCCGTATCCGTACGCGCGTTATTCGCAGATTGCCGTCAGCGACTTCATCTTTGGCGGAATGGAGAACACGTCGGCGACGACGCAAACCGACCGAACCCTTCACGACGAGACGGCGCACTTGGACTTTTCGAGCGATCCTCTGGTTGCGCACGAACTGGCACACCAGTGGTTCGGCGACTTGTTGACCTGTCGCGATTGGTCGCAGGCGTGGCTGAACGAAGGGTTTGCGACCTATTTCGAGTGCCTCTGGCGCGAAGAAGACTTGGGATACGACGAGTATCTCTACGATGTGTTCACGGGCCTCGAGCGCTATCTCGACGAGGACCGGCGGCGCTATCGGCGGCCGATCGTCTATAACCGCTACCGCGACCCGATCGAGTTGTTCGATCGCCACCTCTACGAAAAGGGTGCGGCGGTGTTGCACATGCTGCGCGGGGAACTGGGCGACGCGCGGTTCTTTCGCTCGATCGCGCGGTACGTCTCGCAGAATGCCCAACGTAACGTGGAAACCATCGATCTCATTCGCGCGATCGAAGAGGCGACGGGGCGCAACCTTCGTGGGTTTTTCGATCGCTGGATTTTCGGACCGGGTTATCCTGAACTGGAGTATCGCTTCGCGTGGGATGCGAAGCGGCGCGTTGCGACGCTCACCATCGACCAGAAGCAGAGCGTCGACGCGGAGCATCCGGCGGCGCTCTTCGATCTCGACGTCGGCTTCGTGCCGGCCTTGGACGAAGCGCCGGCTTCGAACCGGCGCGGCGAGTTGCCGGGCGAGCGGCGGGTTCGCGTTCACGTAGAGCGCGCACACGAGACCGTCGCGGTCGCGTTGGAGCAGGAGCCGAAGCTCGTGCGCATCGACCCGGGCGCGTTCGTCGTGGGCAGCGTGACGTATCGCCTCGGGAGCGAACTTGCCGCCGCCGCGCTGCGCGCCGACCCCGACGCGATCGCGCGCGTTCGAGCGGCACGCGAGTTGGTGCGGGACGGGTCGCGTCACGCGCAAAAGACACTGGCCCACGCATTTTCGCACGAACGTTTCTGGGGCGTGCTCGAGGCGGCGGCTACCGCCCTTGGTGCGACCCGCGCGCCGTGGGCGCGCGACATGCTCCTGAACGCGCTCGGGCACGAGCATCCAAAAGTTCGGCGTGCAACCGCGGCAGCGCTCGGATCGTTTCGCGATGCGCAGACCGCAGATGCGCTGCTCGCGCGCATCGAAGGCGATCCGTCGTATTTCGTTCGCGCTGCAGCCTGCATGTCGCTTGGCAAGACGCGCGACGCCCGCGCCATCGGCGTGCTGACCGCCGTGCTCGAACGCTCGACGTGGAATGGAGTCGTCGAAGCGGGCGCCGTGCGCGGTCTGGCGGAGTTGGCCGATCCGCGAGCGGTGCGCGCGATCATCGGCGCGGCCTCGCCCTCGCGCGACGAAGGATTGCGCTGCGCGGCAGCGAGATCGATGGCGCGCGCCTGCGAGCTGATCGAGGGCGAGCGCGCGCGATTGGTCGACGCGTTGGAGCGCCTGCTCGACGATCAGATGCTGCTCGTTGCGATCGCTGCGATCGATGCAGGGGCGGTCACCGAGGACGCACGCCTCCTTCCGGCGCTCGACCGATTAACTCGCAGCGCGATCGACGGTCGAGCCCGCCGGCGTGCGGCCGAAGCAGCGATACGAATCAGAGAAGGGCGGGGTGTGCCTGCCGCCGTCACGTCACTGCGCTGCGATCTCGACGAACTTCGTGAACAGCAACAGAGACTTCGGGAGTCGTTCGAGGCGATCTCGCCGCGGTAAGCGCGGGCGCGGCGCGCTCTGGGCGGCCTGTGCGGTCGCGCTGCTAGCGGCAGCGTCGATCGTCGTGTTGCAGCGCACTCGTCCTCCCCACGCGTCTGCGCCGCTCGCCGTCACGTCGCCGGCCCCGTCGCCCACGCCGCGGCCGCAGCCCTGGACGCGCGAGCAAATCGCCCGGCTGCGCTCCGCGCTGACGTCGGCGTTCGCGCCGGCTCTAGCCGGCGCGCGGCACTGGTCGCTCTGCGTGGTTGCCCCGGACGGCCGCGTGCTCTTCGACGCGAACGCGCGCACCGGCGTCGTGCCCGCATCGGTGGAAAAACTGGTCGTCGCTTTCAGCGCGCTCGATCTGCTCGGCGCGAGATTTCGCTACGACACGCGTCTGATCGCGATACACCCGCCGGACACCAGCGGAACGCTGGGCGGCGACCTCTGGCTCCAGGGTTCCGGAGACCCCTCATTGCGCAGCACCGATCTGGCGGCTGCGACCGAAGCACTGGAGCGCGAGGGCGTGCATCGCATTGCGGGCGGCGTGCTCGTGGATGCCTCGGCCTTCCGGGGCCCGGAGATCAACCCGTACTGGAATCCCGACGATGCCGATGAGGATTACCAGGCGCCGACGAGCGCGATCTCACTCGACGAAGATACCGTGGAATTCGACGTGCAGGGCACGACGCCGGGAGCAGCGGCATCGGTTCGGATGAACCCATGGAGCACCGAGCTTCACGCCGAGGACGGTATCACCACGGTGGGTGCGGCGCAAACCCCGAGCGTTATCGTTGCGGCGCTCGATACGCCGAATCGCTTCGGCCTCACCGGGTGGATTCCGGCCGGAGCCCTCGACAGGGAATGGGTGCCGGTTCACGACATCGCGCACTACGCAGGCGTCGTGCTGACGCAGATTCTGCGCGAGCGCAGCATTCAGGTCGCGAGCGGGCCGGGTATCGGTGTCGTTCCGCAGCAGGCCACCGTTCTCTGGGAGCATCGTTCTGCGTCGCTGCGCGAGTTGCTGCGTCACATGCTCTACTTTTCCGACAATCACTATGCCGAACAGCTGATGCGCACGCTGGGTTTGCTCGAGGAGAACGCCGGCGACGACGCGCACGGTCTCTCCGTCGAGGCATTGGATCTGCGCCGCCGCGGCATCCCAGCGCCGGGAATGCATCTCGTAGACGGCAGCGGACTCGCCTCGGCGAATCGCCTCTGCGCGCTGACGATGGCGAGCCTGCTGGCTCGTGCGCTCGGGCTGCAGGAGGAGCGCGGTTTCTACGATCTGCTTCCGCAAGGTGGGCGAAGCGGGACGCTCAAGGGATACGATTTCAGTTCGGCGCTCGGGCGCGTGCGCGCAAAGACCGGCCATCTGACCGGCGTCGCGGCGCTCGCGGGATATGTCGTATCGCGCCGCCATGGAACCGTCGCCTTCGCATTCGTGATCGACGGCTCCACGGGGAATCCCGATGGAGCGATGGTCCACGCAGTAGACCGGATATCGGAGTTTTAGTGGTTAATTTAGCATTGACGTGTTTCCCTCTCATCAGGACAGCGACACGCGACTTCGTAGAGGTAGAACTAGCGGAGGCCAAGCATCCTTGACGAAGGTGTCATAGTGCCAACTGAGCGGAAGCGAAATCCTGCCATGATTAACGCCGCAATTTTACGGTGGGCAAGGGAGTCTAGTTATCTGTCTGTGGAAGCCGCCGCGGCCGCTTCGCACGTTTCGCGCCCGGAGAAGTGGTCGGCCGTGGAGGCGGGCCGCGAAAAGCTAACGTTTCGCCAAGCAGAGCGTTTTGCTCACTATGTACGATTGCCGATGCGCACATTTTACGTGTCCGAGCCGCCGGCAGAGGAATCATTGCCGCGAGATTTTCGATCTCGCGCCGACGAGGAGGCTGCTCCGATTCGCGATTTCGCGGTCATTAGGACGCTCAGAGAAATTCGTACAAAGCGCGACGCTGCTCTACGCATCATGACTGAGCTGCACATTTCGAGGCCGCCGCTACCCGCTGCGGAGACGGATAGTGCGCTCGCGATAGTCTCCACGCTTGAGCCCTTGGTATGCGCAGCGCGCTGGGCCAGTGAGCTGAGAATCGAGGCCAGGCACTCAGGAAGCGCTCGCGGGCTGAGCCATACGAAAGAAGTCGTCGAACGGGAGCATCGTGTCCTCGTTTTCGAATCGAGCGAGGCTCGGTTCAGGGGATGCGCATTGTGGTCCCTGCAGCTCCCGGTCGTGGTCCTTAGCTCACAGGACACGCCTAACGCTCGGCGTTTCACACTGACGCACGAGTTAGCTCATTTGCTTCTCAGGCAGAGCGGTTTTTGCGATCCCGCCTCATGGCGCAACGAGCAAATTGAGAGGCTATGCGACGAGATCGCCGGCCGAGCTCTCGTACCCTCTATGCTCCTTTCGGAGCTGCTCGCTTCGGTCCGTGCGCGGAGCGCTGCCCGGAAGGTCGAAGCTATCGCAAGAGAGTTCATCGTTAGCCACTCGGCAGCCGCCGTCCGGCTTTGGCAGGCTAAGGAAATATCCCAGGACCTGTTGCGCCGTCTCTTGTCGGACTACAGAGAATATTGGTTGCAGCAGGTCGCGAGGAGGAGAGGCAGCGACGGCGGGCCTCATCCGCACGCGACGCAAGTGAGGCGCTTGGGTCCTACATTTACCGATTCCGTTTTAAGAGCTCTTGATCGCGACATTCTCTCCATTTCGAAGGCTGCAACGCTGCTCGGTGTTCGGCCGAGCCATGCTAATATCGAGAGCATACGCGAGAAGTACGCTGAAGCCTATGCGTAAAGACACCGTTACATATCTCTTCGACGCAAACGCGCTCATCGATGCAGGAGAAAGATTCTATCCCGACGACGTGTTTCCGTGCGTTTGGCTGAAGCTAAACGAGGAACTGGGGATCGCGCGGGCTGTAACAATCGCGGCTGTCTTACGCGAACTCAGGGACATCGACCCTCTCCCTGCTTGGCGCGACCGCATCATCACGATTTGCACGCCTCACGCGTACGACGAGACGGAGGTCGAGGTGCAGACAGAGTATGCGAGGCTCGCTAGGGAGGCTGTTCCGGGCGGGGCGCTACCGTCCGGACTGTCCGACGTGGATTTGTTCGTGCTCGCCGTCGGCGGCCTTCGGGCACTGCCAATAGTTACGCGAGACAGGGAAATCAGGCTTTCATGCGATCGTGGCATCGTGGCCACTCGTGCGATCGACCCTCTGGCTTTCCTCCGAGAACGTGGGTGGAGCTTTGCCTAAAGAGCGGTTCGCCCTAGGGGCGTTTTGCGCTTCGTTGAGATCAGGTTTGTGGCCCAAGGAGCGATAAGTTTCACCCTCATCATGCGCATCGAGATGCCGAACACCCCGGGGGCGTTCGGTACGCTTGCCACCGTCATCGGCGATGCCGGCGGCGTCATCGCGGCGGTCGACATGCACGCCGTTACGAAAAGCCGCGTGGTGCGCGACGTGACGATCAACGTGAACTCCGACCTCATCGCCACTGAAGTGCGGCGAGCGGTGGAGGATATTGCGGACGCTCGCGTGATCAGCGTCTCAGACTCGACGTTCCTCGCGCACCTAGGCGGGAAGGTCAGCATCGAGCCGAAGTTCCCGGTGAAGACTCGCCAAGATCTCTCGACGGTGTATACGCCGGGCGTCGCGCGTGTTTCGATGGCCATTGCCGCAGATCCATCGAAGGCCTTCCAACTCTCGATCAAGCGCAATACCGTCGCGGTCGTGACCGACGGTACCGCGGTGCTCGGGCTGGGCGACATCGGTCCGCTCGGTGCGCTGCCGGTCATGGAAGGGAAGGCAATCCTCTTCAAGCAGTTCGCCGGTATCGACGCGTTCCCAATCTGTCTCGACACGACGGACGTCGACGAGATCGTCGAAACCGTCGAGCGCATCGCGCCGGTTTTCGGCGGGATCAACCTGGAGGACATCTCGGCGCCGCGCTGCTTCGAGATCGAGGAGAAGCTCCTGGAGCGCTTGGACATTCCGGTCATGCACGACGATCAGCATGGAACGGCGGTCGTCATCCTGGCGGCACTCATCAATGCGGCGAAGGTCGTGGACAAGCGCCTTGCCGACATGCAGGTGGTCGTCGCCGGCAGCGGCGCCGCCGGGACGGCGACGATCAAGATGCTGCTGGGCGCCGGCGTACGCGACGTGATTCCCGTCGATCGTCATGGAGCGCTGAACCGGGAAGAGCGCTACGAAGATCCGCATTGGCGGTGGCTCGCGGATCATACGAACCGCGAAAATCGGCGAGGCGCGCTCGGCGACGTCCTGCGCGGCACGGACGTGTTCATCGGCGTTTCGGCGCCGGGGATATTGCAGCCCGCGCACATCATGACCATGGCCCGCGATCCGATCGTGTTCGCCATGGCCAATCCGACCCCGGAGATCATGCCGGACGTTGCGGCCCCCGTCGCCGCGGTGGTCGCAACGGGCCGATCGGATTTTCCAAACCAGGTGAACAATCTGCTCTCCTTTCCGGGCATCTTTCGCGGCGCGCTCGACGTGCGGGCCCGGTGCATCACGGAGCGCATGAAGCTCGCTGCGGCCTCCGCCATTGCATCGATCGTCGGCGAGGACGAACGCAACGCGGAGTACATCGTTCCCAGCGTCTTCGACCACCGCGTCGTCGATGCGGTCGCCAAGGCGGTCGCAAGCATGGCGATCGAAGAAGGCGTCGCTCGCCGCACGACGGCGGTGAGGTTGGACGGGGAGGACTTGGCGCATCACGTTTAAAGTAGATGATCGGATGGCTGCAACGCGGATTCTCGTCATCGAGGACGACGACGACGTCGCCCGGCTCGAGCAGGTTGTGCTCGAGCGGTCGGGATACGACGTCCGCCGCGCCGCAACCGGCGCGGAGGGGCTAGAGCAGGCTGAATCGTTCCGCCCGGAGGTCGTGATTCTCGACGTGGGGCTACCGGATATCTCCGGACTCGACGTCTGCACCTCGCTCTCGAACTCGAACAGTGCATTCATCTTGATGGTGAGCGGCCACTCGCGCGAACAGGACGTGCTGCTCGGGCTCGGGCTCGGCGCCGACGATTACATCACGAAGCCGTTCTCCGGCAACGAACTGGTTGCGCGCGTCGCGTCGTTTCTTCGGCGCCGCGACCGGATGCGCAACGAGCGGGAGGGAGACTCGACGCTCGTTCTCGGCGACACGAGGCTCAATCGAGACTTTCATACGCTCGACAAGAACGGGCGTACAACGACGCTGACGGCGCTCGAGTTTCGTTTGCTCTGGTTTCTGGCCGAGGCGGAGGGGCGGTTGCTGACGCGAGCCCAGATCCTCGAGCACGTTTGGAACGACACGTCCGGCGTGCCGACGCGGGTCGTCGACGTACACGTCGCCTCCCTCCGCAAGAAGATTGCCGAGGTCGAGGCACCGCTCGACCTGTCGAGCGTGCGCGGCATAGGATACCGTCTCGACAAGAAATAGCATGAAGCTCCGATTGCTCGCAGCGGCGGCTTCTGCCGCCGTTTTCTTCGGCGCCGTGCCGCGGCACGTTCCGCTCACCGTCTACGGCGCGCCGTCGGGAAGCCGCACGGCGGGTTCGTCGCCCCAGCGGCCGACGGCCGCCGTCTTGCCGGACGGACGCACCGCGGCGCCGGTCGGGCAAACCATCTTCGTCGGTACGAATCCGCAGGGCGTGGCACTCTCGCCGGACGGACGGTTCGCCGTCGTCAGCAACGACGACGCGCGCACGGACCTGGAGCCTCCGCCCTCCGCTCCCGCCGTCGTCGCCGGGTACTCCCTTGCCGTCGTCGACACGCAGCACATGCGCATCACCGACACCTATCACGATCGGAGCGCGGCGTTCTACGCGGGCGTCGCCGTGCTCGCGGATCCGCGCAACCCGTCGCAGACGCTCGTGCTCGCCTCCGACGGCGCTCACGATCTCGTTCGGGTTTTCGATCTCGATTACGACGGGAAGCTGATTCCCGAGCCCCGCACGATCGCGCTTCCTCTTGCAGCTGCTCCGGGTTATGCAGAGGACCGCCGCGCCTTGCCCGCATCGATCGTCGTATCGCCGGATGGACGCGTGGCGTACGTCGTCGAGAGCCTCGGGGAGATCGTCACGGCGATCGACGTCGCATCTCGCTCCGCGCTGCATGGAACGCCGGTCGGGCTGTCGCCCTTCGGGCTGGCGGTCGCCGCCGGGCACCTCTTCGTAACCAATGCCGGCCTGGCATCGTATCGCGTGCTCTCGTCGCCGCTGCGAGCACCGCATTTCGCGCTGCCGGACGTGGACCCGCTGCGGGCCTCCTCGCTTGCGATCGTTCCACTCGATGCGTCGGGAGACATCAACCCCGACGCCAACGCGGTCTCGTTTCTCCGGATGGATCCCATTCCCGACGGAAGCGTGAACGTCGGCGGCATCATCCCAGCCGGCCTCGTCGTACGCGCCGACGGCAGCTATGCGTACGCGGCGCTCTCGAACGTCGATCGCGTCGCCGTGATCTCGTTGCGCGGTACGCCGCGTGTCGCGGATGGGCTCGATCTACGCCTGTTTCCAAACGCGCCGTATGGAACCGAGCCGGGCGCGGAGGCACTCGCCGCCGACGGGTCGCGCTTGTACGTTGCGCTCGGGGGGCTCAATGCCGTCGCGGTACTCGACGCGCGCGACCCGGCAAAGCTGCATCGCCTCGGTTTGGTTCCCACCGGCTGGTATCCGTCGGCGCTCGCGCTTTCTCACGACGGGCGCTTCCTCTATGTCACCGACGCCGAGGGCGTCGACGGATGGGGCATGCTCCAACGCATCGATCTCTCCCACTTGCCGCTCGGACCGGCAACGCTCTCCGCGCTACGCTATAATCGCACCGCGGCGTACGCGAAGAACGATCCTCTCGTGCCGCCGCTGCGCTCGCTGCGGCGCAGCAACGCGATCCGGCACGTGATCTACCTTTCGGTCGGCGTGGACTCTTACGATGCGATGCTCGGGGATCTCGTCGAGGAGTCCGGGCGACGGCACGGTAACGGCGCGCCTTCATTTACGCTCTATCCGCAAAGCGTGACGCCGAACTTGCATGCGCTGGCGCGCGATTTTGCGCTCGCCGACAATCTCTACGCCCCCGGCGCTCCCGCCGCCGCCCTGCAATTTGCTACAGCGGGCGCGCCGAGTTTGCCCGTCGTGCGCGACGAGCCGCTCGGTGATGCGACCTCACCTCTCAACGGCTACGGCGAGGACCCCGAGGCGTATCCGCGGGCAGGATATCTCTTTAACGCGCTTGCGCGCGCGAATCTGACTTTTCGCGACTACGGCGCGCTGCTGCAAGTTTCGGGCTACCGTGACGGAAGCTATACGCTCGACGTTCCCGCGCTTGCGGCGCTCGGCGGCAACGTCGACCTCGCCTACCCGGCATGGAATACACGCTCGACCGACGATGCGCGTGCCGCTGAATTCGTTCGCGATTTCGGCGCACTATCGCAGGCCGATCGCGTGCCCGATTTCACCTACGTCTGGATGCCGACAGCACCGGGGCGAGAGGCGGACGCGGATCGCGCGATGGGCCGCGTCGTCGACGCGGTGACGCATTCCCCGCAATGGGCTTCGACCGTGCTCTTCATCGTGCCCGAGGCCTTCCACACGCGACGCGATCACGTCGAGGGCTCACGTATCTATGCGATCGTGGTCTCGCCCTACACACGGCGCGGTTTTATCGACTCGGAACATCTCTCGATCGCGAGCGTCGTGAAGACCGAAGAGGAAATTCTCGGTTTACCACCGCTCGCCGTGAGCGATCTGCTGGCGACGGACTTGGGTGCCTGCTTCACGCCGACGCCGGATGCGGCGCCGTTCCAAGCGATCCCATAGGCCCGGCCCCTCGGAAGTGCGAACCTCCGACGGCGTGACCCCAACCGCAGTTGATTTCGGCCCCCGTCTGATCGGGACGCCGGCGGGAGCGATGCGTTCTGCCGTCGTGGTGCGCCCTTCGCCGCGCATCGAACGCGCGGTGCCGCTCCCCGGGGAGCCCGGCGCAATCTACGCGCGAGCGGCCGAGCAACATGACGTCCTCGTGCGGACGTTGCGCTACTTCGGCGTCGACGTGAGCGCGATCGAATCCTACGGCGACGATCCCTACGGCTCGGCGGCGGCGGAGACGGCGGTCGTTTTTGAGAGCGGTGCCGTTCTCATGCGTCCGTCCTCGATGTCGCGTCGCGTCGAGGTGGAGCGCATGGCCGCCGAGTTCGCCAAGATCGACGCTCCGCTCGCAGGGCGCATCGCCGCGCCGGGTATGCTCGACGGTAGCGACGTGCTGCTCGCCGGGACGACCGCATTCGTGGGCGTCGGAAAACGCGGGAACGCGATCGGGCGCGCCGGCTTCTCCGAGGTTGCGCGAGCGCACGGCTACCACGTCGTCGAAGTCGCGCTGGATTCCGACGTCCCGGCGCTGCGCAGCGTCGTAAGCGTCGTCGGCTCGAACGTGCTCGTTCTCGCACCGGAGAAGGTCGACGTTACTCCCTTCAAGGGCTTTCGCACGATCGCGCTCGAACGCGGCGAAGAGTTCGGCGCCGGCGTGCTCTGCATCGGCGAGAGCCATGTGATTGCGGACACTCGGTTTCGCACGGCCTCGCAACGGATGCGCCGCGCGGGGATTACGGTCGAAGGCATCGATCTCTACGAGTTCGAGAAGATCGGAATCGTTCCGTCGATGCTCGTACTTCCGCTTCGGCGCGACTGAGCCTCCGCGATGGTGCAGCGCGTTGCGATCTTCTCCGACATCCACGGCAATCTCGTCGCACTCGATGCATGTCTCGCGGACCTCGTCGCGCAGGGTGGTTCGGATTCCATCGTCGCCGCCGGAGATCTCTGCTTGGACGGGCCGCGACCGAAGAAGGTGCTGCAGCGCTTGGAGGAAGTCGGCGCACAGTGCGTGCGCGGGAACACCGAGCGCTATCTCGCGGGCATCGGAGAAGAGCAGTTCGCGGCGGCGGAAGCCGCGCAACTCGCCTGGACGAGGAAGCAGCTCGGCGAGAAATGGCTCGCATGGATGCGAGAACTTCCCTTCGCTCTGCGTATCGGCGACGAGCAGAACGAGTTGCTCGTCGTCCATGCAAACCCGACCAACGACGAAGAGCATCTCTGGCCCGATGCCGACGATGCGACGTTAGAGCGCCTGATCGGCGACGAGCGCGCGCGCTCGATCGCGTTCGGTCACCTGCACCTGCCGTACGTGCGCCAATGGCGCGGCCGGATGCTGGTCGACGTGGCATCGATCGGCCTTCCGAAGGACGGCGATCCGCGTGCCTCGTACGCGCTCTTTACCGAGCGCGACGGAGGCTGGGAAGTCAAACACCGCCGCGTGGCGTTCGACGTGAAGAAGGTCGCGACGCAGCTTGCGGACTGCGGCATTCCGGAGAGCGCAGAGCTGATCGCGACGCTTCGCCGTCATCGCTACAAGCGGCTCAAGGGTCACATTCCCTAGAATGGCGTGGGCCCCGGATAAAATGGCGGCGCGCATTGCCGGCGCACCCGCTATTCAGATAGAACACCTTACGAAGCGATACGGCGACTTCACGGCCGTCGACGATATTTCGCTGCGTGTCGAATCCGGCGAGTTCTTCGGATTTCTCGGGCGCAACGGCGCCGGGAAGACGACGACCATCAACGCGATCGTCGGACTCGCGCGCAAGACGAGCGGATCGATCGCCGTCTTCGGCTACGACACCGAGCGCGATTGGCGGCAAGCGCGGCGCCTCATCGGTCTGGCGCCGCAGGAGTTCAACTTCGACCGCTATCTCTCGATTCGCGACGTGCTGATCTTTCAGGCGGGCTACTACGGCTTGAGAGGACCCGCGGTTGCGGCGCGTGCGGACGACTTGCTCGAGCGCTTCGATTTGACGTCGAAGGCTCGGGTCGAATACACGAAGCTCTCGGGTGGCATGAAGCGTCGGCTGACGCTTGCCAGAGCGATGATTCACGAGCCGCGCCTGCTCATTCTCGACGAACCCACCGCGGGGGTCGATGTGGAGCAGCGACTCGAGTTGTGGGATCTCCTGCGCGAGCTGAACGAGGACGGCTTGACGATCTTTCTCACGACGCATTACCTGGAAGAGGCGGAGCAACTCTGCCGCAGGATCGCCATTATCCGTACGGGGCGCATCGTTGCGGAGCAGGCCACGCAGGCGTTGATCGGCAATGCCGAGCGCCTCCAAGACGTCTTTCTGGAACTCACGCGCGGACGATGAGATTCAACAGCGTCGGGCTCTGGACGCTCGTGAAGCGGGAGGTGATTCGTAGCCTCAAGATCATCAATCAGGTGATCTGGCCCCCGATCATCACGACGCTGCTCTATGTTTTCGTTTTCGGTATGGCGATCGGCAGCCGCATCCCACACGTCCAGGGCGTTACCTATGCCCAGTTCCTCATCCCGGGCTTGATCATGCTGAACGCCATCGACTCCTCGTACGGCGAATGCTCCAGTTCGGTCTTCCAGGGGCGCTTCATGAACCACATTCAAGAGCTGCTGATCGCGCCGATGTCGGCCACGGAGATCGTTTTCGGATTCATTCTGGGGAGTCTCGCGCGCTCGCTGCTCATCGCCGGGCTCATTACGTTGCTCGGCGTGCTTCTCGTGCACGCGCTACCGCAGAACTGGACCATCTACGGCGGCGTGCTCGTGTTGGTCAGCGTGCTGTTCTCGGCGCTCGGCCTGATCTTTGGATTGTTGGCTGAGAAATTCGACCACCTCGCCGTGCTCACGACGTTCGTCATCATGCCGCTCACCTTCGTTGGAGGCGTCTTTACATCGGCGACGATGCTTCCGCCGTCGCTGCGAACGCTGGAACTCGTCAACCCGATTTTCTACACGATCGACGCCTTTCGGCGAAGCTACACGGGGCAGAGTTATCTGGAGCCGGTCTACTCCATCGGTGCGATCGCCCTGCTCTGCGTGGTCTGTGTCGCGATCGCCCTCCGCATGACGGCGCTCGGCGTCAAACTCCGGACGTAGGCTTTTGCGGCGGCTGCGCGCGGGCGATCGACTGCGCCACCCGGCCGAGGAGCGTCAGTCTCGACACGTACCACCACGGGGACGTGGCTCGGATCGTGACGACCCGGGCGCTAGCCGACTAGTTTCCGCTCTCTACGTCCAACTCGTTGCGATAGACCACCGAGCCGACGTGCTTTTCGACTGCGAACGTGCCGGTGACGGTCAGCGTCGAACCGGCGCTGATCGAGGGCGTACCGAACTCGAAAACGCGAATGCATTGCGATCCGGCGCACAGATCGAAGGTCGTGTACGC
This sequence comes from Candidatus Tyrphobacter sp., assembly GCA_036567865.1. Classification (GTDB taxonomy): domain Bacteria; phylum Vulcanimicrobiota; class Vulcanimicrobiia; order Vulcanimicrobiales; family Vulcanimicrobiaceae; genus Tyrphobacter. The sequence continues at coordinate 17,152 of DATCTQ010000066.1, forward strand.
ATTGCCGCGGGACGAGGTCTTGTGGACGACCTTTGCCACGGTTCCGGCGACCGTGACACGCTTTGCGTCGTAGGTTGCGCCGTGCGCGAGCAGAACCGCGGGTGAAACAGCGGTTTGTGCCGATGCGACGCCCGAAAGCGAGGCGAGAACGAAACTCAGCGTTGCGAGATATCTCATCGGCGCAAGCTTCCCGGCCGCTCGGCGGCTAACCTCGCCCTGATGGCTATCCGGGGAAGAACGGGTTGTGAGCGCGCTCCTGGCCGATCGTCGTCGGCGGTCCGTGGCCGGGCATCACGACGGTTTCCTGCGGCAGCGTGAAGAGCTTCGAACGCACGGAGTTGAGAATGTCATCGTAGGTGGAGGCGTCGCCGTACGCGCCGCCGATGCTGCCGGCGAAAAGCGTGTCGCCGGTAAACACCGTGGATCGAAGGAGGTAGGAAGAGGAGCCGTCGGTATGGCCCGGCGTGTGCAGCATGCGGACGCGGGCCTCGTCGCCGAACGGCAACTCCTCGCCGTCGCGTACGAGCAGCGCGTTCTTCGCGAGCGTGCCGATGGCGTGCGCGTCGAGTGCGTGCATGACGATCCGCGCCTGCGGGAAGGCGGCGGCAACGTCGGCCGTCGCATCGCAGTGGTCGGCATGCTTGTGCGTGATCAGGATGTATTGCAAGTGATAGGCGCCGTCGCGCAGGATGCGCAGGAGATTTGCCGGCGTTCCCGCCGGGTCGACGAGCGCGGCACGTTTGCCGCCGTCGAGAAAGAAGACGTAGCCGTTGCTGGGATGCGGTTGCTGTGGGTGATGCCGCACCTCGGGCGCGTGGACGGGGAGCGGATACCAGCGC
>DATCTQ010000067.1:0-11927 GCA_036567865.1 Candidatus Tyrphobacter sp.
GGCCGCGGTGGGCGGCCGCCCGCGAGACGTCGCGGGCGCCCGGCGCAGCGCCCAGCCGGGACGGGAGAAGTTCCCAAGGAAGCGCAGGCAGCGCGCGATCTGCTGCGCGAGATCCTGGAACGCATGGGCGTCACGCCCGTCGAAATCGAGTTCATCGCACGCGAGGAGGGAGAGTATTTCGAAGTCACAGGCCCCGATCTCGCAGCGCTGATCGGGCGGCACGGAAATACGCTCGAGGCGCTCAATCACGTCTTCAACAACATCATGAACGCGGGGGTGCGGAGCAACCGGCGCTACTATACGATCGACGCGGAGGGATATCGCGCGCACCGCGCAGATCAACTCAAGAGCTTGGCGCTCGCGACGCTCGAGCGCTGCATACGCGAGAAGCAACCGCAGGCGCTCGAGCCGATGCTGCCCTCGGAGCGTAAGATCGTGCATCTGGCGCTCGCGAACAGCGAGCTGGTGAGAACGGAATCCGAAGGAGAGGAGCCGGAGCGCCGCGTCGTCGTCCATCCCGTCTAGAGTGGCCTAGGCATGGGATCTCGAGGCGCTCGTACGATCTACCGGTACCGGCAAAGCACGCCGTGGGGCGCCGGCCTCGGCGTCGCGATCGTCGCCTTGCTCTGGGGCATCGCGCTGTGGAGTGCGGTCTCGAACGATCAACTGGGGGCAATCCTCTTTCGCATTGCGGTCGCCGGCACGCTCCTCGTCCTCTTCCTCGCGCTGACGTTTTCGTCGATGACGATCATCGTGAACGATCGTGAGATCGTCTGGTGGTTCGGCGTCGGTTTCCCGCGCGGCCGCTTCAAACTCGATCAGCTCCTCGACGCGACCGCGACGCGCACCTCCATCTTGGAAGGCTGGGGCATCCACCTGACGAGCCGCGGCTGGCTTTGGAATCTGCGCGGTCTCAACGCGGTGCGGCTGCGGGGAGCGCACCGCGTGGTGCTCCTCGGCACCGACCGCCCGCAGGAGTTGCTCGACGCCGTTGCGCGCGCGCGCTGGACGAGCGTGGCTTGACGATCGCCGCGATCGCGACGCCTCCGGGGCGCGGCGCGATTGCGATCGTCCGCGCGAGCGGTCCCGGCGTGCCGAAGATCGCCGCGCGCATCGTGCGAACGCAATCGCCGCTACGGCCGCACGTTGCGATGACCGCAGAAATTCTCGACGACGTGGGTGCGCCGCTCGATCGCGGCGTGGCGATCTTCGCACCCGCTCCGCACAGTTACACCGGAGAGGACGTGTTGGAACTCCACGTCCACGGGAGCCCCGTCGTCGCGCGCGACGTTCTGCGTGCGCTGTTGGCTTGCGGCGCGCGCCTCGCTGCGCCGGGCGAGTTCACACGCCGCGCCTTTCTCAACGGCAAGATGGACCTGAACGCTGCGGCGGCCGTCGCCGATTTGATCGCCGCCGAAACGCGCGCCGCGGCGCGAGCGGCGCTCGCGAACCTCACCGGCGGCCTCGCCGCCGAAGTCCAACGGCTGCGCGAGGCGTTGCTGAGCATCCTGGAGGAACTCGCTGCGGCGATCGACTTTCCCGACGAGGTCCCCGAGCCGGAGCGTGGGCGGCTCGTCGCGCGGCTGAGCGATCTCGAACGGAACCTGCGCGAACTGCAAAGAGGCGGGGAGATCGGGCGTCTCGTGCGCGAGGGTACCAGCGTCGCCATCGTCGGTCCGCCCAACGCCGGGAAGTCCTCACTGCTCAACGCGCTGCTCGGGGAGGAGCGCGCGTTGGTCTCCGAGCTTCCGGGAACGACGCGCGACACGATCGAGGAGTCGATTGCCGTCGAGGGCGTGCCCGTACGCCTGATCGACACGGCCGGCATTCGCACGCATGCGGATCGCCTCGAATCCGCAGGGATCGCGCGCACGATGCGTGCGATCGATCAGGCCCGAATCGTCCTGGTCGTGATCGACGGCTCTGCGCCGATCGACGCCGCCGGGCGCGAGCTGCTCGATCTTTTGGCCGGTCGCGAGCGCATTCTGTTCTGCAACAAAGCCGATCTCGGCGATACCGGCGCGCGAGAGCTGCGAGCGCAGGAGCCGCTTTGCGGCAGCGTCTACGACGCCGAGAGCCTCGCCGCGTTACGAGCGGCGATCGCGCGACTCGGATGGCACGGCGAAAGCATCGATCTCGAGCGTCCGCACCTGGCTTCCATCGTCGAGTTCGACGCCGTCAGCGAAGCGCTCGATGCGCTCGTCTCCGCGCGTACGACGCTCGAGGCGGGGGAGCCGTCAGATCTCATCGCCGGGGAGTTGCAGCGAGCGGTCGCCGTCCTGGGGCATGTAACCGGTGAGGTCGCCGCCGAAGAACTGCTCGATCGGATCTTTGCTCGCTTCTGCATTGGAAAATGAGCGGAAAGGAGGCTCATCATGATGATCGAGGTTCTCAAACGCAACTGGTGGGCGCTCGCGATCCGCGGCGTCCTCGGCGTCGTCTTCGGGGTGCTCGTTCTGTTCTTTCCGGCTGCCGCCGTCATCGTGCTGGTCGTGCTCTTCGGTGCTTATGCGGCCGTCGACGGCCTGTTTGCGATCGTCTCGGCCCTGCTCGCGGCAAAGGCGCACGAGCGCTGGTGGCCTTTCGTGCTCGAAGGCATCGTCGGCCTGGGGATCGGGGCCGTCACGTTCTATCGGCCCGGAATGACCGCGTTTGCGCTGTATCTCCTCATTGCCTCGTGGGCAGTCGCTACGGGAATCTTGGAGATCGTCGCGGCGATTCGCGTGCGCGCGACGATCGCAAATGAAGTTATGCTGCTCGTCAGCGGCATCGCGTCGATCCTGTTCGGCGCGTTGATGGTGATCTTCCCGATGGTCGGCTGGCTCGCGATTGCTTGGCTCATCGGATTCTACGCGATCCTCTTCGGGATGCTCATGATCGCGTTTTCGCTGCGGGTGCGTGGCCTCGCCGCCTGACGGCGGCGTCATCGTCGTCGGCGGGGGGCACGCCGGCGTCGAAGCCGCGCTCGCGGCCGCGCGCTTGGGGGTGCCGGTTACGCTGGTTACCGGCGATCCCGAGAAGATCTGCACGCTGCCTTGCAATCCGTCGATCGGCGGAAGCGCGAAGGGACAGATCGTGCGCGAGATCGACGCGCTCGGTGGTGCGATGGGCGTGCTTGCCGACGCATGCAGCATGCACGCGCGATTTCTCAACGAAAGCAAGGGGCCGGCGGTGCGCGCGCTGCGCGCGCTGATGGACAAGCCGTCATACGGTCGCGCGGCGATCGCGTGGCTACGATCCCAGCCGGACCTGGAGATCGCCGTGGGCTTGGTCGAGGATCTGCTGGTCGATGCCGACGGCGTGTACGGCGTGCGATGCGTCGACGGGAGCGCCCACCACGGAAGGCGCGTCGTCCTCGCGACCGGCACGTTCTTGGGCGGCAAGACGTTTCGCGGCGACGTCGTAGCAGCGGAAGGGCGCTTCGGCGAAGCACCCGCAATCGGTCTGGCCGCGTCGTTGCGCCGCCTCGGTTTTCCGACGCAGCGGTTGAAAACCGGAACGCCGCCGCGGGTCGCGCGCGACTCCGTTGATACCGCTGCGATGCAGATTCAGCCCCCGAGCCCGATCCCGCTGCGTTTTTCGCACCGCAGCCCGGCGCGCTTCGCCGGTCCGCAGCTCCCATGCTACATCACGCAAACCGACGAACGCACGCATCGACTCGTGCGCGAGAACTTGCATCGCTCGCCGCTCTATGGTCTCGATCTCATCCGCGGCATCGGCCCGCGCTACTGCCCTTCGATCGAAGACAAGGTCGTGAAGTTCGCGCACAATCCGGCGCACCAGATCTTCATCGAACCCGAAGGCTGGGAGGAACCGACGCTGTACGTGGGCGGCTTCTCGACGTCGTTGCCTGCCGAAATACAGTTGGCGATGCTGCGCACGCTGCCTGGGCTGGAAGACTGCGAAATGCTGCGCGCGGGATACGCCGTGGAGTACGACATGGTGCCGCCGATCGAGTTGCGCGACACGCTCGAGACACGCCGCGTTCCCGGCCTCTATCATTGCGGGCAACTGAACGGCACGTCGGGATACGAAGAGGCGGCTGCACAAGGGCTCTTTGCCGGAATCAATGCCGCGCGTGCCGCGCAGGGACGCGCGGCGTTGCGCATCGAGCGCAGCCGCGGGTACATCGGCGTGATGATCGATGATTTGGTGACCAAGGGCGTAGAGGAACCGTATCGGATGCTCACGTCGCGTGCCGAGCATCGCTTGTTGCTACGCCACGACAATGCGGATCTGCGGCTCACGCCGCTCGCGCGCGAAATGGGCGCGATCGACGATGCGTTCTGGGAGGCGTTCGTCCGGCGGCGCGAGGAGCTCGAGCGCGCGATGGCGCGCGCGAACGCAACGGGCCTCGCGCAAGCGCTGCGCCGCCCGGAGACGGGCTTCTCGGAGATCGCGGACCGCTTCGACCCGCCGCTCGATCCCGAGATCGGCGCGCGCGTTGCGATCGAAGTGAAGCTCGCCGGATACGCCGCGCGCGAGGAGCTGGCGATCCAGCGAAACGCGCGTCTCGATGGCGAGGAAATTCCGGCGACTTTTGACTATGCCACTATTATGGCGCTATCGCGCGAGGGCCGCGAGAAGCTGACGGCTCAGCAGCCCCGGACGCTTGGCTCCGCAGCCCGGATCCCCGGGGTCACCCCATCGGACGTCGCCATTCTGAGCGTCTTCCTCGATCGGGCAAAACGCGCGGCCGCGCGCGCTTCGTGATCGACCTCGCCACCGGGCTTCGAGAGGCCGGCATCGCGACGGCGCTCGCGCAACGCCTGGCCGACTACGGAGCGGCGGTGCTGGAAGCCAACCGGCATACAAACCTCACCGGGGCCAAGAACGCCCAGGCGCTGCTCCCGCATCTGCTCGACAGTCTCACGCTCGCGCCGTTCGTCCGCGACCGCCTGATCGACGTGGGCTCGGGTGCCGGGTTGCCGGCGATTCCGCTTGCCCTCGCTACGGGCCTCGAAATCACGCTCGTGGAGGCGACGCTTAAGAAGGCGCGGTTCCTCGGGGAGGCTCTGCAGCGTTTCGGCTTGCGGGGCGAGGTGATTCCGGCCCGCGCCGAGGTCGCCGCTCGCGAGGGGCGACTCCGCGATCGCTTCGCCTCCGGAACAGTGCGGGCGGTGGCGGGCGGCAACGCGAGCGCGGAGCTGCTCCTGCCGTTCATCGCGCCCGGCGGCCTCGCGCTGCTGCAGCGCGCCAAGATCACCGACGTGCAGCGAGATGCCCTAGCGGATACCGCACTCGTCCTGGCCGCTGAGTTGGAGCACGTCCTTTCGGTCGACGGCGATCGCTGCATCGTCATGCTGCGGAAGACTGGTCCGACGCCCAAACGCTTCCCACGTCGGACCGGCATCCCCGCGAAGCGCCCCCTCTGCTCCTAGTGGTAAAACAGCCTAGCGGTTTGTCGGTTTCATGGCAGGGTCGGGGAGGCCGTTCGGGCAGATCCTCGCCTGCGCCGCAGCCGAGATGTAGTACATGTGGAGGTCATAGTGCGGCACCGGGAAGCCTTCGTGGCCATGCGGCTCGAACTCGAAGTCGACGTGGTCGATCCGGTAGCCGGGCAGCGGGCGAATATTCGCCCAGCTGAAGCCTTTCGCGAGCTGAGCGACGGAGACCATGATCTCCGTAAAGACCGGTTTCCCTTGCCACGTCCCGTAGATGGGGCCGGTCGGAAGATCCCGCAGGCGGGCCCAATGCTCGCCCATCGTGCTTACGCACGGCGAGACCATGACGGCGTCGTGAGGGATCCCTGCGGGGTGGACTCGGGGCTGGGGTGGCAATCCTGGGCCGCTTGGCGCTGCGGCCAGGGGCGCGGCCGCGGCGAAGCAGGCGGCAAATGCGAGCAACGTGAGAATTCTAAACATGTGTCCTCCTCTTGGGCCGCCGCTTCGCCGATGACCCATCGCGTCCTTCGCGCGCCGAGCCGGAAAAGAGCCCGAAAAGAGACTCCAACGGCTGAAACCGATTTTGACGGGCTACGGTCATGCGCGAGAGCAGAAGATGAGGGCGTTTCACGGGGAACGATAGAAGTTGATATATCGCGATAGATTGGAACTATGGCTGCCGTAGCAGCCGCTAGCCCCGGGGAGGCTGCCGGCGCACGTCGATGGCTGGTCGCGGGGACCGTGATGCTCGGGATGATCATGGCGATCATCGACGCGACGATCGTGAACGTCGCGCTGCCGACGATCGCCGGGAATCTCGGGGCCTCGACCGACGACGCGGCGTGGGTTGCGACGGGGTATCTGCTTTCCGCCGTCATCATCATGCCGCTCAATGGATGGTTGACCGCCTACTTCGGGCGCCGGAACTTTTACGCCGCGTGCATTGCCATCTTCACCATCGCGTCGTTCTTGTGCGGAACGGCGACGAGCATCTGGCAACTGACGTTCTATCGCGTCATTCAAGGCATCGGCGGCGGTGCGCTGCAGCCGACGGCGCAAGCGTTGCTCTTCGAGATCTTTCCACCCAAAGAACGCGGTGGTGCGATGGCGCTTTTCGGTCTCGGCGCGATGGTGGGACCGGCCGTCGGTCCGCTGCTCGGCGGTTATCTCGTCGACAACGCGACCTGGCCGTTGATTTTCTTTATCAACATTCCGATCGGCATCGCTGCGTTTGTGATGACGCTCGCCTTCATCCCGAATCCGCACTATCTCAACAAGCCGAAGACGGGCCTCGACTTCATCGGACTCGGTCTGCTCGTCGCGGGACTCGGCGCGCTCCAGTACGTGCTCGAGCGTGGGCAACACGATGACTGGTGGAGTTCTCCGACGATCACGACGCTCGCGATCGTTTCGGCCGTCTCCCTCGTCACGTTCGTCGTGCGATCGCTGCGCGACAAGAATCCGCTGGTCGATCTGCGCGTCTTCCGTTACCGAGAGTTCACGATCGGCAACGTGCTTCTTGCGATTTTGGGCTTCGGTCTCTTCGGTACGGCGCTGGTCATGCCGCTCTTCTTCCAAAGCATCGCGGGCATGACGGCGTTCGAGACCGGCGTCGTGCTCCTGCCCGGAGCGCTCGCGACCGCGGTGTCGATGGTCATCGCGGGGCGTCTGCTCGGGCGCGTGGACGGGCGCATTCTCATCGCCATCGGCACCTTGCTCTTCGCAGTGTCGACGTGGATGCTCGGCGAGCTCAACCAGAACACCGGCTACTGGGACGTCTTCTATCCGCGCGTGCTGCAAGGGTTTGCGCTCGGCTTTCTCTTCGTTCCGCTTTCTACCGTGATGCTGGCGCCGGTACCGCGCGGGGAACTCGCAGGTGCGAGCGGCGTTTCGAACCTCATCCGGCAGATCGGCGGGAGCCTCGGCATCGCGATCCTGTACACGATGCTCGCGCGCCAAACCGCCGTTGCATGGTCGACGCTCGCCGGCGGCGTCACGTCGACGCACGGGTATTCCATCCAAGCGCTCACCGGGCTCGTCGCGCAAGCCTCATCGGTGATAGGCTTTAATTATCTGTTCCGATTGACCGCGATCGTCTTCATCGCGACGCTTCCGCTCGTATTCTTCATGCGACCGCCGCACGCCCTACGCGGCGGAGCAATGCCGATGGCCGAATAGGTTGCTCAATGCTCTCGATGCCCGGCTGGCGCAAGCGCTTCCGCCGGGAACGCTCTACGCGGTCGGCGGCCGCGTCCGGGACGAGGTGCGCAGCGATGTCGAGAGGATCGAGACGGCGACCAAAGACCTCGATTACATCGTTACCGGCGTGCCGTTCGACGAACTGCGCGCGCGCTTGGAAAAGCTCGGTCGCGTCGACTTGGTCGGCGCGTCGTTCTCCGTGTTCAAGCTGACGCTCGACGGTACGACGGTCGACGTCGCGTTGCCGCGTCGCGAGCGCTCGACCGGAAGCGCGCACCGCGCCTTCGAGGTCGAAGGGAACCCGGAGATCCCGTTGGCCGACGATCTCGCGCGACGCGATTTTCGGATGAACGCGATGGCGCGCGCGCTGCCCGGCGGCGACCTGGTGGATCCGTACGGCGGCGAAGCCGATATCCGCGCCCGCCGCATCGACATCCTCGTCGACCGCGCTTTCGAAGAGGATCCGTTGCGAATGGTGCGGGCTGCGCAGTTTGCAGCTCGCTTCGAATACACGCTGACGCCGCGGACGCTCGAAGCCATGCGCGAGGCAGCGCCGCTGGCGGGGACGCTTTCGGGCGAGCGCATCGCCGAGGAGTTCACGAAGCTGCTCACGCGGGCCGTACGGCCGTCGATCGGTCTCGAATTGTTGCGGGAAACCGGCGTGCTCGCGGTGCTGGCTCCGGAACTCGTCGAAGGCGTCGGCGTCGCGCAAAACCAGTGGCACGCCTACGACGTGTGGAATCATGCGCTCGCGACGGTGGATGCGGCGCCGCGCCACGATCTCGTTCTTCGGCTCGCCGCTCTGCTGCACGACGTCGGAAAGCCGCGCACGAAGGAAGGGACGCACTTCTACCGGCACGAGCAGGTCGGTGCCGAGATGACGCGCGAGCTGCTGCGGCGCCTGCGCTTCTCGAACGAGGTCGTGGAGGCCACGACGCACCTCGTGCGATCGCACATGTACGCGGCGGATCCGGAACTCTCGGATCCGGCGTTGCGACGCTCGATTCGCCGCATCGGCGTCGAGTATCTCGAGCGACAGTTCGCATTGAGGCACGCCGATATCGCCGGCTCCGGCCTACCGAAGCGCGACGACGCGAACGAGCGTTTCGAAGCGCGCGTGCGCGAGGAGGTGGCGCGCAAACCCGCGTTCTGCGTCGCCGACCTCGCGATCGGCGGCGAGGACGTCGTCGGTGCGATGATTCGTCACGGTGCGGCGGAGCCCGGATTTCGGGGCGATCCCCGCGTCGGCGAAATCTTGCGATGGCTCTTCGAGCAGGTCACCGAGCAGCCCGAGCGTAACGAGCGCCAGAGGTTATCAAAACTGTTGGATGAGTATTTTAGGGGGCCCACCGCGTAGTCGCCACGTAAACGTGGACGAATGAGCGCGCGCATTATCGCGCTGGTGAACCAGAAGGGCGGCGTGGGCAAGTCCACCACTGCCGTCAATCTTGGCGCGGCGATCGCAATGCTCGGTAGGAAGGTGCTCGTCATCGACGACGATCCGCAGGGCAACACGACCACGGGGTTCGGCATCGAAAAATCATCGATTGGTGCGAGCGTCTACGACGTCCTCATGCGGCAGGCATCGATCGGCGATGCGTTGCGCAAGACCGAGATCGAGGGACTGCACCTCGTTCCCGCGACGATCAACCTGGCCGGCGCGGAAATCGAGCTGGTCTCCGAGTTGTCGCGGGAAACACGGCTGCGTGAAGCCCTCAATCCGATCGCCGAGCGCTACGAATACGTGCTCATCGATTCGCCGCCTTCCCTCGGGTTGCTGACGATCAATGCGCTCGTTGCCGCAACCGAAGCCGTCATTCCCGTGCAGGCAGAGTTCTACGCGCTCGAGGGTCTCTCGCAGCTCACGCGGGTCGTCAATCGCGTTCGCGAAGCGCTCAACCCGGCTTTGCACGTCAGCGGCGTGCTCGTAACGATGTACGACGGCCGCACGCGCCTTGCGGTCGAGGTGCTCGACGAACTCGCCCGCTTTTTCCCGCAACAGATGTTCAAGACGCAAATCCCGCGCAACGTGCGCCTCTCGGAGGCGCCCTCCTACGGAAAACCGGTGATGCTCTTCGATCCCAAGAGTCGCGGCGCGCAGGCGTACATGGCGCTCGCACGCGAGATCCTCGAACCGGTCGAAGTGCACGCATGAGCGGAAGGCCGGCGCGCGGACTCGGGCGCGGCCTCGACGCGCTGCTCGGCGACGCACCGCTGCCGGTCGCATCGGCGGCGGGCGGGCTTCGCGAGATCCCGGTCGACCGCGTCACGCCGAACCCGTTTCAGCCGCGCCGTTCCTTCGACCCGCCAACGCTCGACGAGCTGAAGCGCTCGATCGAGGCGTACGGCGTCCTCGTCCCGATCATCGTGCGCGCGCGCGGCGACCGCTTCCAGATCGTCGCCGGCGAACGCCGCTGGCGCGCGTGCGCGATGCTCGAGCGCGCCACGATTCCGGCGATCGTTCGCGATAACGACGATCGGGAATCGCTCGAGGTCGCGATCGTCGAGAACTTACAACGCGAGGATCTCAACGCGCTCGAAGAGGCGGCGGGATTCGCGCAGTTGATCGAAGATTACGCTCTGACGCAGGAGGAAGTCGCTCGGCGCGTCGGCCGGAGCCGTCCGGCGGTGGCCAACGCTTTGCGACTGCTCGCGCTTCCCGATTCCATCAAGGCGATGATCGTCGATCGCCGCCTCTCGGCCGGTCACGCCCGCGCGCTGCTGGCCGCACCGGAGGCAGAGCGTATGACGCTCGCGGCTCGCGCCGTCGCGCAGGAGCTCTCGGTGCGCGCGCTCGAGCGGCTGGCATCGGAAGCATCCGCACCGCCGTCGATGTCGGCTGCGCCGAGGCCGGCGCACGACCGCTCGCCGAACGACGATGATTTCGAATCGCGTCTTCGCGAGCGCTTCGGCGTGCGCGTCACGCTCGTGCGGACCGGGAGAGGCGGCCGCGTCGAGTTTCGTTTTGTCGACGACCTCGAGCTGATGGCGCTGGGCGATCGGCTTCTCGGCCGGGAGCCGTGACGCGCGCGCTGCGTGCTTCGCTCCTTCACGGCATCTACGCTATCGTCGACGAAGAGCCACGCGCGCTCGAAATTGCGCGAGCCGCGCTCGCCGCGGGCGTGCGAATCGTGCAGTACCGCGCGAAAGACGGTGTCGTCGACGCACGCCTGCGCGCGCTGCGCGAGTTGACGCGAGCCTACCACGCGCTGCTGATACTCGACGACGATTGGCGGGCGGCCATTGCGTACGAGTGCGACGGCGTGCACCTTGGTCCCGGAGACGAAGGATTCGCCGACCCGGCGTCCGTGCGCGCGGGTCTCCCGGAGTTGGTGATCGGGCTCTCCTGCGGGAGCGAGGAGGAAGCGCGCGCGGCGGAGCCGGGTGCGGACTATCTCGGCATCGGCGCCGTCTATGCGACGAACTCGAAACGGGACGCCGGCGCGCCGATCGGGATCGATGGTCTGCGACGCATCGCTTCGTCCACCCGGCTGCCCGTGGCGGCGATCGGCGGCATCTCGCTCGAGAACCTGCGCGAGATACGGGAGAGCGGCGTGGCGATGGCGGCGACGATTTCCGCCATTGCGCGAGACCCGAACCCCGGCGACGCGGCGCGGCGGCTCGTCGCGCTGTGGAACGACGGTTCCCCAACGTGACTTCCTGCGTTCTTTCGATCGGGACGTCGCACCCGTGGAACGTAGCCGGTATCGGGCGCGATGCCGTCGTCGGCGCGGAGCTCGGGGTACGCGTCCTTACCGCGGTTGCCGCGGTAAGTGCGCAAGACGAGCATGGGGTACGGGCGTTGTACGTGTTGCCCGCCGCCGCGTTGCGCGCGCAGCTCGACGCACTCGCGGGGGCGCAAATCGCCGCGGCCCGTATCGGAGCGCTGGGCTCGGCGGAGAACGTCGATCTCGTCGCCGCGTTCCTGCACTCGATTGCGCCGGTTCCCGCCGTGGTCGATCCCGTGTTTGCCGCGAGCGCGGGCGGTGCACTGGCGGACGAAGCGGCGATCGTCGCGCTGCGCGATCATCTGGCAACGCTCGTAAACGTGGTGCTCACACCGAATCTCTGCGAGGCGGCCATGCTGCTCGGGCGCGAGCGGATCGAGCGCGGCGAGTTGGAGGAGGCGGCGAGTGCGCTGTATGGGCGCGGCGCGCACGCGATCTTGCTCAAAGGCGGTCACCTCGCCGGCGATCCGATCGACGCCCTCGCAAGCAGCGACGGTGTCGAAGCCTTCGACGCGCCGCGGATCGGCGCGGCAATGCCGGGTACGGGCTGCACGCTCGCGATGGCGCTGGCGTGCGAACTGGCACGCGGGCGGCCGCTCCGCAATGCGGTCGCTGC